>NZ_CP030850.1:5347500-5653750 GCF_003325355.1 Runella rosea | reverse complement strand
CGGCAAATACATGCGTCTTAAAAATTTCCAAGTAGGTTACACCCTGCCAAGCACGTTGACTAAGCGCGTTAAAATTGAGCGTGCCCGCTTCTTCTTCTCAGGACAAGATTTATTTACAATTTCGGGCTTGGGAGCATTCCAAGGCTATTATGACCCCGAAACCCGCAACGGTGTCGAAAACGATTATCCGTTTTTTGCTACGGCATCAGTGGGTTTGAACGTCTCTTTCTAAGCACCGAATTTTAAATTTTAGCACTTTCGAAAATGAAAAAAATACTTAATTATACCGCTTACTCTTTCGCATTGCTGCTGGGACTGTCGGCTTGCGAAGTGAACCGCTTGCCAGAAACCGCCATCAGCGACGACACCTTCTGGCGCTCAGAATCCGACCTTAAACAAGCCGCCAATTATCTGTACACTTGGATGCCTGGATTTAATACCGACGACAACTGGTCGGACGACGCCATTGGTTTATCGTCAAACGGTATCAGCGACGGCTCACGTTTGGCCCCATCTACCGACGGGTCGTACAACACGCCGTATCAGCTCATCAGAGCCGCCAACAACATCATTGAAAAAGCTCCGCGCGCTACCGAAGCCAGCGCAGCAATCATTGACCGGTACATCGCCGAGGCTCGCTTTTTCAGGGCTTTTGGTTATTTTTCGTTGGTACAACGCTACGGCGACGTTCCTTTGATTTTAAAAACGCTCACGGATGATTCTCCCGAGCTAACCGCCGCTGCTGCACCACGTGAGCAAGTTGTTGAGCAAATGTACCAAGACTTGGATTTTGCCGCCTCAAAATTGCCGACGCCAACGGCCTTGGGAACCGCCAATTACGGTCGCATTTCCAACACTGCCGCACTAGCGTTCAAAGCCCGCGTGGCGTTGTTTGAAGGCACTCGCGCCAAATTCCACAATTCTGGCGACCCTGTCAAGCACTTGACGGCCGCTTACAACGCCGCCAAAGCCGTAATCGACAGTAAGCAGCACGATTTGTTCGGCAACTATTTTAACCTGTTTCAATACGAGGGAGAAGGTCGTCAAAACCGCGAAAATATCATGGTGCGCCAGTACGGCGTTTCCACCACTGACCGGGTTTCAACCCACGCTTACTATCGGGGTTCTATCGAAAACGGCAACACCAATCCAACCAAAGCGCTTTCAGATTCCTACGTGATGAGCGATGGACTGCCCATTACTAAATCACCTTTGTACAAAACACCAACGGCCACCATCGAGATATTTGCCAACCGCGATGCCCGGATGATTGCCACATTTATGAAACGCGGCGACGCCCAGATGACCACCAAACCCATCTTCGACGTAGCCAACCTTTCGTTCAATAAAACGGGCTATATGTTCCGCAAGTTTGCTAATGTTGACGACTGGAATACGCAGGCATCCCTCATCGACCGCCCTGTTTTGCGCTACGCCGAGGTACTCCTTACTTACGCTGAGGCCCGTTTTGAGTTGGACAACGCCATCAGCGACGCCGACCTTGACCTAACCCTCAACCGCCTACGGGCCCGCGCTGGAGTAGCCAAATTGACCAATGCTTTTGTAACCACCAATGGCCTAACGATGCGCGAAGAAATCCGCCGTGAACGCCGCGTAGAATTGGCCCAAGAAGGATTCCGGTACTGGGATTTGATCCGTTGGAAAATCGCCGAAGTTGAGCTTCCAAAGCCCATTTTAGGCATCTATTTCTTTAAGTCTGAATTTCCGCCCGCGACCGTCAACCTGACACCCGATAACTTTATTTTGGTTCAGGCGGCCAATTTCCGCAAGTTTGACCCTGCCAAAGATTATTTGTGGCCATTGCCCATCAACGAAATTTCACTCAACCCATCGTTGAAGCAAAATCCTGGTTGGTAACCGTATTGGTGTAGGATGTAAGCATCCTACGCCCTTCAAAAGCCCCTACTCAAGGATACCAAATTTGGGGTATTTTTATCCAACACAAACCTTTAGAGGCACATAAAACACCTACAAAACAACGGTGTGTTTTGTGTGCCTTTCTTTTTTTCGATAAAAACACTTTAGTAGTCAATAGTAAATGCGGGTCATAATTCTCTTGATGCAGTAGCAAAGAACAAACGTTTGTACCAACCACTCACAACCATCATGAAACCTGTCATTACAGCTTCTCGACTCCTTTCCTCCTCTTTGGCCCTCCTACTGGTGGGAATCATGTCGTTTACCCCGTCTAATAAGGAAGACAAAGAAGATTGGATTTCTTTGTTTAACGGAAAAAATATCAAAAACTGGACGGTCAAAATTCACCACCACGAGGTCGGTGATAACTATGGGAAGACGTTCCGGGTGGAAGATGGCATCATCAAAGTGCGCTACGATCAATATGATAAGTTCAATGAGCGCTACGGGCATTTGTACTTCAACACACCTTACTCCTATTATCACCTCAAAATGGAGTATAGGTTTACGGGAATATGGCGCAAAGATGCTCCGAGTTATACGGAGCTAAACAGCGGCGTGATGTTTCACTCCCAAGACCCGCACACCATGCCCAAAGAACAGGATTGGCCTATCTCGGTAGAAATGCAGTTTTTGGCAGGACTAGCTGACGGCAAGCCACGCCCCACTGGCAACATGTGCTCACCGGGTACCGACGTGATTTTTGAAGGTAAAAAAGACCCCCGTCACTGCATCAACTCAACGTCCAAAACCTACCCTAAAGAAGAATGGGTAACGGCCGAACTCATCGTGTTGGGCGACTCGCTCATCACGCACAAGATCAACGGCGAAGTAGTGCTGCAATATGCAAACCCACAAATCGGCGGTGGAGTGGCTAATCGTTATGACCCCGCCATCAAACAAGACGGTAAAATGCTCAAAGAAGGATTCATTGCCTTGCAAAGTGAAGGACAGGAAATTGATTTCAGAAACATCCAACTCTTGAATCTGGAAGGCTGCATGGACCCGAAATCCAAATCATACCGACCGTATTATGTCAAAGACAACCCGTCAAAATGCAGGTAAGAAACTAAAAACAGTTCTCTGTTGCCTGTATGCTGTGTTTTTCCTATGGGCAACAGAGTCCTGCAAACCAGCGGAAACCACCCCATCCATGCCCGAATTTACGGGCATTTTAAAAACCATCAAGGCTGAGCATCCACGCCTGATGCTTTCCAATGAGCGCATTGAAGAGCTGAAAACATTGCAAAAAACCGACCCTACGCTCGATAAATACATCAAAGCGGTGTTGGCAACGGCCAACGCCATGCTCACCAAAGCACCCTTACAACGGGTGTTGGAAGGCCCCCGGCTACTGGGCGTAAGCCGCGAATTGCTCAACCGCGTCACGCATCTGTCGCTAAGTTACCGCCTCACCAACGACAAAAAATACCTGACCGCCGCCGTTACCAATCTGAAAGCCGTTTGTGCGTTTTCTGACTGGAATCCCTCTCATTTTTTGGACGTTGCCGAAATGCTGCATGGCGTAGCGATTGGTTATGATTGGCTATATGCCGACCTGAGCCAAGCCGACCGAGATGTGCTTCGAGAAGGTATCAAAAAACACGGATTGGCCGAATACCGCAAACGCTACGCTGCCGAATGGTGGAGCAAAGCCGAAAACAACTGGAATCAAGTATGCAACGGCGGACTCATTGTAGGCGCATTGGCTGTAGCCGAAACCGACCCTACTTACGCGCGAGATTTCGTTCCTTTGGCCTTACAAAATATGCCCGTAGCCCTCAAAAACTACGCACCCGACGGACTTTGGTACGAAGGCCCTGCCTACTGGAGCTACGCCACGGAGTATTTGGTGTACGGCATGGCAGCGTTGCAATCAGCCTTGGGCACAATGGGCGACTTGGACAAATCGGCAGGGTTAGATAAAACAGGCTTGGTTCCGATGATTTGTACGTCACCCAACTACGGTTTTTTAAACTTTGCCGATGCGGGCGAAAACAGCAAATCCGACGCTTCCAAAGCCTTTTTTTATCTGGCTAAAATCTACAACAACGCCAACATTTCCAACTACGCCCACGAAGTCATCAAAAACCGCAGTTTATTGGCGCAGCCGCACCATGTGCTGTGGTACCAAGCGCCCACGACTAGCACTCCTACCCGCGATTTGGACAGTTATTTTAAAGGGAAAGTCGAAGTGGTTACCCTGCGGAGCGCTTGGAACGACCCAAATGCCCTTTGGTTGGGCATCAAAGGTGGGGTGAATAGCTCTGAACACTCGCACCTCGACTTGGGCAATTTTGAACTGGAAGCTGGTGGCGTGCGCTGGGCGCGGGATCTGGGCTCCGACGATTATAACCTGCCTGGCTACTGGACCATGGGCGTGGGTGGCCAACGCTGGGCATACTATCGCCTCAATTCGTTTAGTCACAACGTGCCGTTATTGGGTAATAAAAACCAATATGAGCTGGCCAAAGCAAATTTTATCGAAACCAATCTAAACACCGCAACCCCGTCTGCCGTACTTGATTTGACGGAAGCTTACCGCGATTTTTCGTCCAAAAGCACCCGAAAAATCAGCATGATTGAGACCAGAAAAGCATTTTTAATCGAAGATACGCACAAGTTAACCAAAAATACGGAAGTGGCTTGGGGCATGACAACCGCCAACCAAATTGAGCTTTTGAAGGGCGGAAAGGCCATTTTACGCAATTCTACCATTACCACCCGCACCCTTGAAGCTGAGATCATCACTCCCGTAGGAGCAGAATTTACGGTAGAATCAGCGACGCAAAAAGCCCCCGAAAAATTGAATACAGGCAACAGTCGTCTGATGCTGCGCCTACCAAATCAAACTGGAGAAATAAAAATTGTGGTTAAATTAACGCCGAAGATGTCTTAATACCCCATGAACCCTTCGGAAACCTTCAATACAACGTGGCGCAAAACCGCCTCCACGATTTATAAAAAACCCATTGATTCAAAGATTTTCGGCTCAGTCGAAATCGACATTACTGATCTAGAACGCTACATCCAGGCCCAACGCAAAGCGGGCGTCAAAGCCACACTGACCCATTTTTTTCTGTTGGCAACGGCCCGCGCCATCAAAGAAGAAGTGCCTGAATTCAATACCTACCTCAAACGCGGCAACATCTACACCCACCCTCACATCGACGCCACGGTGAGCGTACTGCGCCACGACGGCGAAATGGGTTCGGTCAAAATGAACAACATCGACACCTACACTCTGGCCGAACTCGTCGAATACCTCCGCAAAGAAATCCAAATTGCCCAAAAAGGAGCAGATACATCGAAGGCCATGAAAGATTCGTTGGCGCGTATTCCGTGGCCGTTACGCGGAATAGTGTATCAGTTTATCAAATACCTCACGGTGCATTTGGGGCTTTCGATTCCTTTCCTGAACCTGTCGGCCAATCACTTCGGAGCATTTTTTCTGTCCAATATCGGCAGCCTCGGGCTGGATATTGGCTACCCTGCGTTGTTTCCGTCGGCCAATGTTTCTTTTGTGCTCATTGTGGGTGGCATTTCCAAAAAGCCTTGGGTGGTCAACAACGAGATTGTTCCACGCACCATTCTTACCCTCGGAGCCGCCCTCGACCACCGCGTGGTTGATGCCTCTCACGGTGGCAAATTGTTTACCTATTTGAAAAAAGTCGTCGCAAAGCCCGAATTGCTGGAAAAAATATCCTCTCACTAATCTAACGCCCTTCTCAGCTACTGCTTCCCTAAAAAGTAGATTATTTTTATATCCAAATCACAAAGGTGACTATACGTTAGTCGATTTAATTTTTGAGCCACAAATGCTAGTTTAATTTTTTCAAGTTGCCCAAACGTAAAAACCAAAAACTGCAAACGTAACCGCAAACGTTTGCGTAAAAATTATCAGCAGAAATTTAGCCTATCTATTGTCTTATTTTATTTATAAATAGTAATTTACCCATATTTTTAAAGTAGAAAAGGGTAAAAACTTCTTTTAAAACAAAATCAAATTTACTTTCTTTCGATTTTTTTTCACACACCACTATTGTACTTTTTTAATAATTACCCTTTAATAGTTAATATAAAATAAGTACTTTAACCATAAACATTTTACCCCAAACAGCAATCTCAGGCGTTCAGGTGTGACGCGGCCCGTTTCTCCAATACAAAGTTTGAATTCTATCAAAATCAACCCAACATCAAGGCAAATCAAAGCTGAGATGTTGCGGAGCATCTTAGCTTTGATTTGCCCATAAAGATTCAGCCAGCCTACGCGTATAACATGAGTTTGACAACCACTTTTCTTATACTTACTATACGCTTACCTTTTCTTAATAATTTCACTTAAAACAACTTAACTAATGAAAAAACAATTACACGTATGTTGGCAAATCGCCCGAAATACGCTTTTAGGCAGTATTTTAGGGATATTTTGCCTGGCGAGTGTAGCCCGAAGTCAAAGCATTTCGGGACAAATCACGGCGGCTGAAAACGGCGAAGGTCTGCCCGGCGTCAGTATCCTTGTAAAAGGAACCAACCAAGGAACTACCACCGACAATACGGGAAAATACACCCTCAAAGTGCCCAACAGCAATAATACAACGCTCGTGGTGAGTTTTATCGGCTACTTGAAGCAGGAAATAGCAGTAGCTGGCCGCTCAGTCGTCAACCTTTCCCTGGAAATCGACACCAAAGCCCTCGAAGAAGTCGTGGTGGTTGGGTATGGGGTACAGGAAAAAGTAAACCTGACTGGGGCCGTAGGAACCGCCGACAGCAAACGCCTGATGAATCGCCCCATCGCCAACGCAGGGGAAGGTTTGCAAGGCGTGATTCCCAACCTGAACGTCAACGTGCGCAACGGTGACCCCGCACAAGCAGTTACGTTCAACATCCGGGGTTATGAGTCCATCAATGGCGGCGCGCCGCTGGTATTGGTCGATAACGTACCAATGGATTTAAACCGAATCAACCCCAACGACATTGAAAGCATCAGCGTACTCAAAGATGCCTCTGCCGCGGCCGTTTATGGCGCACGGGCGGCGTTTGGGGTAGTTTTAGTGACCACCAAAAGCGGTAAAAGTGGCAAAGTGACGGTCAATTTCGGCACACAGACGTCGTTGGCCAAGCCCATTTTCAACATGGATGTAGTAACCGATCCTTACGAGTTTGTGCAGGCCCGTAATGCGGCCAATATCCGTACCAGTGGCGTACCTTCCTACGACGCCGACATGGTGGCAGGCACCAAAGCCTATTCCGAAAATCCCGCAACGGCTCCCCAATGGAAAGTAGTCAACGGAGCGCTTCGTTACTACGGTTTTAATGACTATCAAAACCAAATCATGACAGACTACGCCCCGACCAACCAATCGGATTTATCGGTTTCGGGTGGTTCTGACAAGTCGAAATTTTTTGTCTCGTTAGGATACTTCAGCAAGGATGGTTATTTGAAAGAAAAATCAAAAAATGAAACCTTCAAGCGTTATAACATCTTAGTAAAAGCTGATTTTAAAGTAAATGACTGGTTGAGTTTGGACGAAAAAGTGGTTTTTAACTCAGAAAACAGCAATAAACCCCACTTCTACAACTGGGACGTAAACATCAACTCGCTAGCGCGTGTTCCGCCCATCATGCCGATTCAATTTCCAGATTTACCATTTTATGTAACTCAAGGCGACCGCGAGAAGTACGCACCCTATATCGGTAAATATTTCGGCGGCACCAACTTCTTCCCTTACCTGAAAGACGGAGGCCGCACCACTTATACCAACAACGACATCTGGCTGACCCAAGGGGTAACCCTTACGCCGCTAAAAGGCCTAAAAATCCGTTCGGATTTCTCGTACAACATTTTCAATCGCATGTACCAAGATGTACAAAGCAAAATTGAAATTGTGGACGCCAACTTACTGGCCGCCAACCTAATAAGCAATGGATTTAGCGGTGATGACTGGATTCGTAACGAAAATACGTACAATCAATACTACGTTTTCAACGCTTTTGCGGAATACAAATTACCGCTTTCGGTAAACCACAACATGACCGCGATGGTGGGTTTCAACCAAGAACGCGGCCAAAACCGCTTTACGGGCGCACAGGCCCGAGGGCTTATTACGCCGCTGGTTACTGACCTAAACGCCACTACGGGGGTTCAGCAAACCTTCGGCAGCAAGTCACATGTGGCTTTGCGCGGGGCTTTTTACCGCCTAAATTATAACTACCGCGAGCGGTATTTGATTGAATTGAACGGGCGCTACGATGGTACCTCACGCTTTCCGCAAGCCAGCCGTTTTGGCTTTTTTCCTTCTTTCTCGGCAGGATGGCGTATCAGCAACGAAAACTTCATGGCGGGTACCAGTAAATGGCTAGACAATCTGAAAATTCGGGCTTCGTACGGAACACTGGGCAATCAGCTGTTGGGCAACAACTTTTACCCCTATGTTTCTACTATGGGAACGGGTCAATCACCTTACATCTTTGGTACGGGTACCATCCCTGTGGTAACGGCGGCGGGTTTGGTAAGCCCCAACCTGACTTGGGAAACGGTAGTTTCCAAAAACATTGGTCTTGATTTTACCATGCTGAAAGGCCGTTTAGACGCTTCTTTTGACCTCTTCACACGGGATACCAAAGACATGCTCATGAACGTGACTTATCCAGCCATCTTAGGAACCAACGCCCCACAGGAAAACGCCGCCGACCTACGCACCAAAGGCTGGGAGCTATCAATGACATGGCGCGACCGTATCAAAAAAGACTGGAACTATGACGTAACCCTTGCCCTTTCTGACTGGACAGCCGAAATCACCAAGTTTAATAATCCCACGGGAGCCATTAACAACTACCGTGTTGGGCAGCAGTTAGGCGAAATTTGGGGATTTGAAACCGTAGGAATTTTCCAAACCGCCGACGACGTGGCCAAAGCGCCCAAACAAACAAACATCGGTAACAACTGGAGAGCAGGTGACATTCAGTACGCTGATATCAACGGTGATGGCAACATTACCCTCGGTAATAACACCGTGGGCAACCCTGGTGACCGTAAAATCATCGGAAATTCTACCCCACGTTATACCTTTGGTATCAACAGCGGTATTAGCTATAAAAACTTCCGATTGGGATTGTTCTTTCAGGGAATTGGTAGAAAAGACCACTGGCCCAGCGCCGACAACTGGACGTGGTTCTTTCCGTACAATGCGGGCCACGTAGAGCGTTATTACATCACCGACACCTGGCGTGAAGACAACCGCGACGCGTATTTTCCTGCCGCGCACATTTCAACCAACGACAAGAAAAACGTGCAGGTACAGTCACGCTACTTACAAAGTGCCGCTTATATCCGTCTGAAAAACATCACGTTTAGCTATGATCTCCCTCAAAACTTGATCAAGAAAATCGGTATGGGTAGAGCGCAGGTATTTGCTACGGGCATGAACCTCTGGGAGTACACCAAAATGCGTAAGCCTCTAGACCCCGAATCCATTCAATCAGCGGCGATTGAGTACCCTATGCAGCGAATCATGACGTTGGGCCTAAATGTGTCATTCTAATTTCAATCACTTAAAAAGCGAGTTCAAATGAAAAACAATATAATCAAATCGTGCTTAATCGCTTTCACCATTTTGGTGGTAAGTGGTTGCAATGACGAATTTTTGGAACGCTATCCGCTGGATAGAATTACGAACGAAACTTTCTGGAACACCGAGAACGACTTGCGGGTGTACAACAACAGCATCTACGATCTGGCCCGCAACGACGACAACGTGCCCATCTTGATGGCGCACCACAACGGGTTTGACAGCCACTGGGCAAGTGTATGGTTTCAGGATGAATTTGCCGACAACATGGCCCCGCGCCACGCCCGCCACACGGTATTTCAGCAGGTACGCGCCGGCAAGCACACTGTTCCAGCCGCTCCACAACAGTTTGGCTACAAAGGCTGGAACTTTGTAAGAGCCTGTAATGTGGGCTTAGCCAACTACGGTAAAGCCAACGTTGCCCAAAACATCAAAGACCGTTACATTGCCGAAGCACGTTTGTTTAGAGGATGGTTTTATGCCGAAAAGGTATCCAAATTCGGCGATGTGCCGTGGGTAGAGAAAGAACTCAATACCGAGTCGGAAGAGCTGTTTGCCGCCCGTATGCCCCGCGAGCAAGCCATGGAAAAAATATTGGAAGACCTGAATTTTGCTGCCACCAAACTACCCGACAACTGGGGCGACGGCGGTGCGCCAGGACGACTCAATCGTTGGGCTGCCTTATTGGTAAAATCACGCGTATGCTTGTTTGAAGGCACATGGCGTAAGTACCATGGCGGCACTGACCCCAACAAGTGGCTACAAGCGGCCGCCGATGCCGCCAAAGAATTGATGGACAAAGGCCCGTATAGACTGTATAGTACAGGCGATCCACAAAACGATTATAACGCCTATCACCGCGTGTTGAACCTCGCTGGCAACCCTGAAGTATTGTACTGGCGCAAGTATCAACTGGGCGTATTTACCAACCACGTACAATCTTATTTTGAGTATGCCGGCGGTGCTACCAAGAGTTTGGTGGAAGATTATTTGTGTACTGATGGTCTGCCGATTTCTTTGTCGCCGCTTTACAAAGGCGACGGCAAAATCGAAGATGTATTTGAAAACCGCGACCCGCGTTTACGCCAAACCGTGCTTCACCCTGCCGATGCAGCTAAGTACAAATATCACTTGGGCGATGGGCGCACGTATCCACGTATCTTGGGTATGGCGGGTGGCTACATCTCCGAAACAGGCTATCACATTATCAAGCATTACAACGCCGACGATATGATTGGCAAAGCCTTTGACACGGCAGAAGCCCCAGGTATCATCCTGCGTTTTGGCGAAGCTTTACTGAACTATGCCGAAGCACAGGCTGAACTGGGCAAAATCACCCAAGGAGACCTTGATGCCAGCATTAACAAACTCCGCGACCGCGTCAAAATGCCGCATCTGATGCTGGACAAAGTACCCGTTGATCCACGTTACACCAGCGACGGCGTAGCGCCCATCATCGTCGAAATCCGTCGTGAGCGTCGTATTGAGCTGTTTATGGAGGGCTTCCGATATGGCGACCTCAGACGTTGGAAACAAGGTAAAAAACTTACCATTCCTACCATGGGTATGCAATGGGACGATGCCGCCAAAGCCCGCTACCCGGGCGTGGTGGCAAAAACCTCCGTTGACCCTGTTTCAAAGAAAACCTACATCGACGTCTATCAGGGAACTGATTTTGCCAACCCAGTTTTCGACGAAAGTAAGCACTACCTGTGGCCTATTCCGCTAAACTCACTAGCCGAAAACCCAGCCATTAAGCAGAATCCAGGCTGGCAGTAATTCATTTATTAATAATTTTCAAACGCTGCCAAGGCTTGTTACTCGCAATTTCAAGCCTTGGCAGTTTGTTTTGTGTGAGCTTTGAACCGTTAGCAAGCTGTGAACCATTCATAAAATAGGCAAACCCATGCAATCACGCCGTAATTTCCTCAAAACCAGCCTTTTGACTGCGACCCTTCCGCTAAGCGCTGAGAGCCTGTCAGGTACCGACGAACTTCCTCATTGGCCTCAACCCAACTTGAAAGCCCTCTTTCCCGAAATTATTAAGATTGAGTCGGTTGAACTCCTCAAAACGCAGGGAGAACTGATGCTCGTTGTGCGGGCAAACGGTCTGCTCGGCATAACGCAGTGTAATGACCGAATGCAACACCTTACCTCCTTGCTGAAAGGGCTGGTGTTGCCGCATTTTGTGGGAAAAGACGCGCGCGATTTACCCCAATTGGTGGACAACGCCTACCGCCTCAACAGCAACTATAAATATGCCGGAATGCCGCTTTGGAACAGCATTGGCAGCGTCGAAATCGCGGTATGGGATGTGCTGGGAAAACTTCTTCAACAACCTGTTTATCAATTGCTGGGCAAGCAAGTTAGAAACGAATACTCTGTCTATATTTCTGATTTTAACCGCGAAGGTGATCCCGAAAAAATAGCTAATCAACTCTTGGAAAAACTAACGATAACGGGAGCCATAGGGGTAAAAATAAAAGTAGGCGGACGCATGGTCAACACCCCCGAAAATGCCGCCCAAACCCGAAAATATATTCCTTTATTACGTAAAATATTAGGCAATGAAATCATCATTTATGCCGATGCCAATGGCTCTTACACCCCGCACGAAGGCATTGAAGCGGGAAAATTGCTCGAAGACAATGGCGTAGCCATTTTTGAAGAACCCTGCAATTTTGAAGACGAAGAAGGCATGAAAATCGTCACCAAAGCCCTGTCTAAAATTGTGTTGGCTGGTGGTGAGCAAGACAGTAATTTGTATCGCTTTCGGCGCTTGGCTCGGGAGAATGTCTATGACCTTCTCCAACCCGACATGTACTATAACGGCGGTATATTACGGGCGCTGCAAGTGGCCGAAATCGCCAAAAAATACGGTGCCGTGGGGATTGCACCGCATACCCCCAAAGCCGACCCACTTATTGCTCCTTTTTGGCAGGTGGCGGCCTTGATTCCCAACCTTTACGGTCTACAGGAATTTGTGTATAACCCCAACGAAAAAAAGCCGAACTGGCACAGCGACATTCGCTTAACAAATGGAAAAATGAGCATCCCCAATCGTGCAGGATTGGGAATAGACTATGACCCATCCATCTGGCAATCGGCCGAAAAAATTGTGTAGAATAAAATCGGGGGCAGTTTCTAAAGAGAAAACATTTAAACTGCGTATGCTGCGGGTTTAATGTTGGTTTTTATGGTAAATCTTCCACATTTATGCTTTCTATTAAAGAGTTATTTATTGTTGTTTTTTGCAAATCGGTAAAATGTCCCTCTTTCGTTTTGCGTTCCAACTATAGTACAATATTATCCATAACACATTTTAAAAAATGAAAAAAGTCCCTTTTTTTTTGTACCTCATCGGAATCTTCCTTCTGGTACACCCCACCTCTTTTGCGCAACTAAAGCACCTTAGCCATGTTAGCAAACTCCCTGACCATCCACGAATTATGTTGTTAAAAGGAGAAGAAAAAGGAATTCAGAATAACATCAACTCCGACAAAAACTGGGCCACTATTCACCAAACAATTTTGGTCGAAAGTGACAAAATCATCGACCTACCGCCGTTGGAACGCATCCAAATCGGTCGTCGTTTGCTCGACAAATCACGCGAGGCACTGCGTCGAATTTTCATGCTTTCATACGCGTATCGCATCACCCGTGACCAAAAATACCTCAACCGCGCTGAAACTGAATTATTGAAAGTTTCATCGTTTTCAGACTGGAATCCGTCGCACTTCCTAGACGTGGGCGAAATGACCATGGCCGTGGCCATCGGGTACGATTGGCTGTACAATGATTTGCAAAAATCTTCTTTACCCATCCTCAAAGAAGCCATTCTAAAAAAAGGCATTGAACCGTCGTTAGATTCAAAATACAACAGCTGGCTGACGGCCTCTCACAACTGGAATCAGGTCTGCAATGCAGGCATGACCTACGGCGCATTGGCCATTTATGAAGATAATCCAACGCTGGCGAAGCAAATCATTGACCGCGCCATTGAGTCCATCAAACTGCCCATGGAAGACTACAACCCCGACGGGGCCTATCCCGAAGGCTACGGCTACTGGGGCTACGGAACGAGCTTCAACGTACTGTTTCTGAGTGCCGTACAAAAAGCACTGGGCAGTGATTTCGGTTTGTCAAACGGGCGTGGCTTTTTGAATACGGCCGCTTATTATCAGCACATGGTCGGTACATCGGGCAAAACCTTCAACTATTCCGACGCAGGCAGCGGCTCGGGCGGCGTAAGTCCAGCAGTGTTCTGGTTTGCCAACCGTACCAATACCCCTTCGTTGTTATTCGGCGCCAAAAATATTCTTGAAAATGGAGCGCCCAATATGGGCCGTGACCGGATTTTACCCGCCGCCATGATTTGGGGCAACGGCATTAAATTTGAAAAAGTAACTGCTCCCAAAGCCCTCCTTTGGGCAGGCAAGGGCAAAAACCCCGTCGCCATGATGCGCTCGTCTTGGACCGACCCCTCTGCCATATACGTTGGTTTAAAAGCTGGCTCACCTTCCGTCAACCACGGCCACATGGACATCGGTTCATTTGTGATGGACGCCCTAGGGGAGCGTTGGTCGATGGACCTGGGAATGCAGGAGTACGAATCGCTGGAATCAAAAGGCGTAAAGTTGTGGGATAAAGGTCAAAACGCCCAACGTTGGGAAGTGTACCGATACAACAACATGGCCCACAGCACCCTGACATTCAATAATGAGCTACAACGCGTGGAAGGCTACGCTCCCCTTTCAGGAACGGTCAATAAGCAGGCCTTTACTGGGGCCATTACCGACATGAGCGCGGTGTACAAAAACGCCGTTGCCTCCGCCAATCGCGGCATTGCGATAGTGGATGGCCAATACGTGGTCGTGAAAGATGAAATTTTAACCAATGACAAACCCTCGACTGTAAAATGGGTCATGCTCACCCCCGCCGAGGTGCGCATCAATGAAAACGGAATGGCCGAATTGAGTCAAAACGGCAAAAAACTTCAACTGAAAGTAGGCGAACCTGCCAATGCCACACTCAAAACCCGACTGGCTCAGCCTACACACGATTACGATGCACCCAATCCAGGTGCAACGCTCGTGGAGTTTGAAATCAATCTACCTGCCAATACAAAAAACACCATCAATGTATTGCTGATTCCCGAAGGCGTTTCGGTTAATAAAGAGACGAAAATTCCATCATTGAACGATTGGAAAAAGTGATTTATCATAAAATACAGCAATCATCCGAGCCCACCTAACGAATGCTCTCCCAACCCTAATTAATTCATGAAAAAATGGCTTTTATTGCTAACGTCGGCAGGGTTTCAAACCCTACCGACGTTTTTGCCGACGTTCCTGTCAACCTCAGTCTTACAGGCGCAAACCCTCAACCAAACAGACGACGGATTTCGCGGAATTTGGTACCACATCGGTAAACTCGACAACGAATACGTCCATAAATATAGCGGCGGACTCGGTACCTACCCCGCCAACCACAGTCCATTTTCAGTCTACAGTCCCGAAGTCAAAAAGACGTTCTTTTGCTTTGGAGGTGCATCCAAAGACCCCAAACCCAGTCTTTTGCACGAAATTTCATACTTTGACCATAGCACGGGCCAAGTAGCCCGCCCGACCGTTGTGCTCAATAAAGCCACCGACGACGCCCACGACAACCCCGTGCTCAACATCGACGCCCAAGGGTATCTTTGGTTGTTTTCGACCTCCCACGGCGTCGAACGTCCTTCGTATACCCACCGCAGTCGGAAGCCGTACGACATCAGTGCTTTTGACAAAATCGAGGCAACGTATTTCAAAAACGGCAAACAACTGCCTTTTGATAACTTCTCGTACCTGCAAAGTTTCTACCAAAACGGTAAAGGCTTCTTTCATCTGATGACCCACTATGAGCGGGGAATCTTGAAATATGGAGCTAAAAAACCGCGTCGCACCATTGGCTACATCACGAGCAAAGACGGTGTTCAATGGTCTGATATTAAAGACATTGGCACTATTGAAGAAGGGCACTACCAAACGGGCGGGCAGTGGAACAACAAAATTGGCACATCGTTCAATATGCACCCCGATACCGAAAAAGGCGCAGGTCTGGATTACCGCACCAATTTGTATTATGTAGAAACCAACGATTTCGGACAAAGTTGGCAAAACGCCAAAGGCGAAAAACTAACTTTGCCCCTATCTACTCCCCAAAACGGTGGGCTAGTGAAAGAATACCGTTCGGCGGGCCTGAATGTCTACATCAACGACCTCACCTACGACACCAAAGGACGACCGATTATTTTGTTTGTCACCAGCAAAGGCCCGGACCCTGGCCCAAGTCAAGGGCCGCACACGTGGCAGGTGGCTTTTTTCAACGGCAAAACGTGGGAAATCAACCCCGTGACGACCGCCGACCACAACTACGACATGGGTTCTGTATACGTCGAAAACCCTACCACTTGGAAAATCATCGGCCCCACCGAAACAGGCCCTCAGCCCTACGGGACGGGCGGCGAAGTGGCGGTTTGGATCAGCAAAAACCAAGGCAAAACGTGGCAAAAACAGATTAATCTGACCCCAAACAGCGCCTTCAATCATTCCTACGTACGACGTCCGCAGAATGTACATCCCGATTTTTACGCTTTTTGGGCCGATGGTCACGCACGGCAGCCTTCGGAGTCATCGTTGTATTTTTCTACCAAAAAGGGCGAAGTATTTCGTCTGCCGCGTCAAATGAAAAATGAACTTGAAAAGCCAATTCGGGTGAATCCATAAACCATTCCTCACTCATTCCTGAAGTTTGACGGTTGGCCAGTTTTTATTGGCTTTGTCAATAAAGTTAGCTTGGTCTTTACGCCAATTCTCCATCACTTTTTTGTTGTAATTAAGATACAATTTTCCGTCACTTACGGTCCAAGCATCGGGGTCAGTGGGGGCCTTATAGCCTCCCGCTGTGCCGTACGCACAATAGCCGCCGTATTGCGGAGCATACTTTTCAGGAGAAGCTTTGAAAGCTTCCTGATTTTCGCGGTTGGCAAAGTACCATTTACCACCTTTCCAAACGTAAACAAACTCTGAATTGCCTTTCACAGGGGCCGATTGGGTGAAATACGCCACTACATCATAGCCTCTGACCGCGACACTGTCTTTGACGAAAATTTCTGATTTTTGCGCTTGCAGTTGAATTGATAACACCAACAAAACAATAATACTTCCTGCTAACTTTTTCATGTGTTTTTGCTTTTAGTTTTAAACAACACCCCAAAGTTTGCAGGAATAAAAAAAGTAAATTGTCGGCTATGCGACACTCATTCACATTATTGGTTGCGAAGGAGTTTTTTGCACATAAACCACGAGAGGCAAGCCATAAACATTCAGTTAAAGGCAGGGATTCAACTAGAGAGAGCATTGTGAAGTATTTAGGCTAAAATAGGCAGCCCTTAGATTACAACATTAAATTGCTCCCCTTTTATGCTTTTATAAATATGCCTAAAACCTCCTTCATGAAGCCCTGTCTCTTATTTCTGCTTTTCATCCTTGTCTCAGTTGTGGGCTTTGCTCAAGCACCATTTACATCGCAAGAAAAAGTAAATTTTGAGCAAGCCCTCACCAACGGCCAAGCCGCCAATGAAGCCTTTCGTCGGAGTCACCGTTTTTTGTTGGGCTGGCTCACAAAAGCCGACCCCGCTACGGGCCTTATTCCGCGTAATCTAAAAGAAAGTACCTGCATTTGGAACGCTTGGGACGCTGCGGCCGATAATTACCCGTTTATGGTCATGACCGCCGCGATGCTAGATAAGCCGCTTTTTGAAGGAAAAATGCGCGAAATGCTCGCCGCCGAAACCCGACTAACATCGCGCATAGGCCGCCTGCCAGACACTTACTCTTTTTGTAAAAAAGGCTTTGAAAAAAGTACAATTGACACCTCCCAAATTGTATTTGGCAGTGCAGAATACATGAAAGACGGGCTAGTGCCCCTCACCGAATGGCTCGGCCCCAGTCCGTGGTCAGAGCGGATGCTGGGCATTTTGGAAGACCTTGACAAAATCGTGGACGTTCCGACTCAAATTAAAGGAAATTTCTTTGGCAACAGCGCCGTCGTGGAAGTGGGCGGGGATTTGTTGCAAGTACTGGCACGGATGTATTGGCTCACCAAAAACCCCAAATGGCTGGCGTGGGGCATTCAAATCGGTGATTATTATTTAAGCGATGCCCATTTGCCTACGCGGACCCTCTCTCGCCTGCGTCTGCGCGACCACGGTTGCGAAATTGTGGCGGGCTTGGTTGAAATGTATGCCGTTGTCAATACGGCTAATCCCGCCAAAAAGAAGCAGTGGCAACCGTATTTGCACGAAATGCTCAATACCATTTTGGCCACCGGCCGCAATGAACACGGGCTTTTTTACGATGAGGTAAATCCGCTGACGGGTGAGATAGTACAAAAACGAATCGCCGACAATTTTGGCTATACACTCAACGCCTTTTATACCGTCTACATGATTGACGGAGTAGTTGCTTACCGAGAAGCAACGCTGAAAGCACTCAGCTCGCTTTCAGCCAATTACCGTAACCATGACTGGGAAAACGGCAGTGCCGACGGCTACGCCGACGCCATCGAAGGAACCCTGAATTTATACCTGAGAGAGCCGATTCCGAGCGTCAAAGACTGGCTCGAAAGCGAGATAAAAGTACTTTGGAATTTCCAAAAACCCGATGGAATTATTGAAGGCTGGCACGGCGACGGAAATTTTGCGCGAACGTCGCTGATGTATGCCCTCTGGAAAACTGCGGGTGTTCATATCTCAGACTGGAATCCTGAGGTGGTTTACGGTGCTGTAAACAACAAAAACAATATCTACATCACGCTGACTTCACACACGGCTTGGAAAGGGAAGCTCATCTTCGGAGCCAATTGGCACGCAGACCATCTCCACATGCCCGTTGATTACCCACGCATCAATCAGTTTCAGGAATGGTTTTCGATTGAGGCAACCAAGACCTATCGACTGACCATTGGCGATAAAACCCAGACCATAAAAGGCTCAGCGCTGATTGCAGGTTATCCCATTTCTCTCAAACCCAACGAAACGATTTACTTACGCTGCGCTCGCTGAGAAACAGGGGTGGGAGCCCACAACACGTCGATAAAACTGCGTTTACGGTCAGGGTATTAAAAATTAAAATGCGTTCGAAGCGTAAAAACGCCGTCTTTCACGTCGCTTTCGTAGCCTTTCACAGCCGTTTTTTCGTTGATGGGATGTTCATACCAAAAAACCACGCGGAGGTGCTGATTAACGTAATACACGTAGCCGCCGCCAAAAGTATCAAACCGAACATCCGCGCCCGTAAAACCATTTTTGGCGTCAATCTTTTTTCCCTTCACGTCGGTATTGGGATTGTACCAATCATACTTTAACACAAGCTGATGGTCTTGGCTCCCTAGGTGCTGAAGAAAGTAAAAATAAGCACCGTCAAATCGGCGCGTATACAGTGGCAATGGCATTCCCGTGCTCGAAACAGGATAGCTCCCTGGCGTGGTACTTGACGCCGCCGTTGCGGTTTGTACACCCCGAATGTATTCCGCCCGAAATTCAGTCTGCCCATTTTTGTTAGGAAAAACCAGTTGAAAATCGGCCCCCAGATATCGCCTTGGCGCAGTACGACCAATATTTGATGCCGCCGAGTCTTTTTCAATAATCGGCTTTCCATCGACTTTTTTGGCCGCATACATCAAGTCATTTTGGCTCGTTATTCCCCCAAAATAGCTGCTTATACCCCACGAAAGCTTGCCTCCCGACCTACTTATCGTACGCCGCTTAGAGCTGATACGCGCCACCACATCCTTATGACTATCGTATTCGGCCGTTCCAGTAAGCCCCTGACCGTTATAGATTCCTAAGTCAATCGCCAACCATTTAAAATTAGAATTCTTTCTTCGGGGATTAAAACTAAACATGAAGCCTAAATCACGCTCGGTTTGCACCAAAGTTTGTGACATTCGCCCGCGCTCGGGAGCCTCTCTAAACGCCGATGACAACAAAACTTCATGCCCAAACGGTCGCGCCATCACGCCCGCCGAGAAGTGAAATAAATCCCATTTATGTTCAAAAACCCGTCCCCAAAAATCGCGAATATTGACCCCACGCTCGGTACCATCAAATTGAAACACAAAATAAGTCGAAGGTCGTCCGTCGTCGGTCAAATGCGAAAAATCGGCCCGAAATCGCCCACGGCGCAGGCGAAAGCGATTGTTGACCTGCGGTCCGAAATCCCCGCCATTGTAGATATTTCCACCCGCTCCGTTCGACTCAGCCACCTGAAACTGTGGCTGCAGATAACCGCTAAATCCTATTTTACCCAGGCGGCTATTGAGCGACAGCATACTTTTCCCGATCCGGGTGGTGGTATCAATCATATCGGTCAGTAAGCCACCGTTATTATTAGTTATCTGCCCAATGGATTGAAAACTGTAAACAATAATAATGGAGGAAAAAGAAAGTATTATTTTTAAGCGTTTCACTAGCGGGCGTTTTGTACGGGACCATAAAAGTACCCTTGAACAGTTAAAAAATTAACACAAAGATAAAGATTTGGTAACAATGACTGCATAAAATTAGGTTAACCTAAAGCATATCCTGTAAAACAATCACTTTATCTCTTTGATTCTCAATGCCATGTAGGGACGCAGAGGTAGTCTAACTTTCTTGAGGTCTTTGTCGAACAAACGATAATCCGTTTCGGGACCCGTTTCAAAAACGGTCGGAACTGCCTGTACGGTCATGTCCCAAGTGTCTATGATATCTATCTTGAAACGCCGACCGGCCGTGAGTTTAGGTCCTTCGCCATTTTTGGCAGGGAGGTTAAATACCCACGAATCATTCACCTCATTGCCGAAATACACAAAATAATAGCCTTCGCCCGCAGAAGAGGTGCGATAATCGCGGCTCACATCGCTCATCGACAGTGGCGAGGGAGCTTCTTCGAGGATTTTTCGGAGAAAAGCAAAACGCTTCCAGCTAGTACCTTTAAATGGGCCGCCTTTGGCCCAGAAAATAGTATCGGAGGCATCCTTAAACATGTACGACTCACCGTGCGTCACGTACGTGCCCGCCATCACACCTACCCACGCCAAGTGGGTCATCTCCTCTGGACTGTACCGCCCCCAGCGCGATTTTAAGTTTCCTTCATACCCCACCTCGTCTAATATAATGGGTTTGTGGTACACATTGCGCAGGGTCGACACGCCGCCCGAATGCCGAACGGGTGCATCATCCTGAATACTTGCGTGGGTAAACGCTGGCTTCCAGTAGTCATAGTAAGTAGCCGTAGAGCCATGAATAGAACACAAATGACGGTACGGGTCAGACTCCACCACGGCTTGGGTAAGGGCATCCCAATCGGCAACGGTTTTGGATTTTACATAATCCCACTCATTGGCCAATGACCACCAGACATTCCGAAACGACGCCAGCCTCGCCGTCAAGTATTTGATATACTGCACATTGACCTCATGAGGCATGGCATCAAACCCCCAACGACCTTTATCGTAAGGATGAAACAAAATCAAATCGGCCTCAATACCCAGTCGGTTGAGGTCGTCGATGCGTTTTTCGAGGTGTTGAAAAAAGGCGGGATTAAACTGCGTAAAATCCCACACGTTGAGTACGTTCCCTTTTTCGTCCTTTTTCACTTCGCGCACGGCAAAAGGATACAATTCAGGCTCTTCTTTCACCAATTCGTAATTTTTAGGAAAAACGCACATTCGAATCTTGTTAAATCCAGAGTTTTGAAGCGAACGAAGCGTTTGCTCTTGCAAGCCTTGCCCCATGTGGGTCCACGCGTAGGCGGTCGTACCCAAAGGATAATACCGCGTGCCGTCGGAGTACTTAAAGTGATGCACATCGCTCACTTTGACGGGGCCACGGTTATTACCCGTTGCGTTGACGCATTCAAACGAGCCTTTTTTGTTATTGAGTTCTTTTTTGTTGCTTGAGGTTGTGTACGTCCAAGTACCAGTTTGGGTGGGCATACACCTCACTTTGAAATGGTTATTGCCGTCATAAAACCCCGCGACCGTAAAAGTAGTATCGGGGCCCACAAAGCGGGCGGAAAGTTGTACCTCACGAAAAAGGTTCCCGCCCGACGCGTACGTCCATTCTGCTTCAAACCTAGCCCAACGCTCTATTTTGGGCTGTGCATACAGCTCCAACTGAACCAAACAAAAGAGGTAAAAAAAGACTTTCGGCTGTAGTATATTCATTGCGTTTTTGGGTAAATAAATAGTGTTAAGTACGTTAGCTATTGATTGCCTAACATCCGATGGCATCGCCATATACCCACCGTTGAACGTGAGTGAGCTTGGCGATGAGTTTGCAGCAATGCGTTGTTTTATAGTTTTTTATTTTCTTTTTCAATTAGTTGGTTTCCATACTCCCTTATTTGGGTTATGAGAGGTATGACTTCCCTTCCTTTCTCCGTCAGCGAATATTCTGTTTTGGGCGGCACAACGGCATAAACTTGTCGGTGTACATAACCGTCTGCTTCCAATTCCCGAAGTTGAGTGGTGAGCATTTTATCCGATATGTGCGGTATATCATTCCGCAACTCGCCGTAGCGCATGGTGTGGTATTTCAGTCGCCACAGAATCGGCATTTTCCACACGCCTCCGATCTGTTCCATCACCAATTGAACAGGGTTGTAGTAGACTTTCCCTTTAAAAATAAAATCAGGCATAACATAAACTATTGATTTTCAAATACTAACCAAAAAGTATGTATCGCACTTTTTGGTGATACTCTTGGCAAAAGTAGGTATAGATTTAAACTTTGTAACATCATTTCAATAAATTTAATAATCCTCAAAAATGAGTGCAATAACAGAAGTTCAATCTTATGTACATTTTCACGGTGCGCCCACAAAGGGCAAAATCCTCATGGTGGCAAGTTCGCCTTCTATTTCCCAACAAACAGGCTGGCCCATTGGCTTTTGGGCGGCTGAGTTAACCCATCCCCTTCGGGTGTTTCAAGAGGCGGGCTACGAAGTTGAGTTGGTCTCAACGGAGGGTGGCAAGTTAATGATGGATACCTACTCCAACCCCACAGACCCAAGCGGTTATTCGGCGCATGATGTCATTTCGTTGGGCTATATGCAGCAAAAATGGTTTAACGATTTGCTCGAAAATACCCCAAAACTCACTGAAGTCGACACTAAAAACTACGTTGCTATCTTTTTGGTGGGCGGTCAAGGCCCGATGTATACCTACCGGGGCAACAAGGATTTGGAAAAACTCTTTGCTACCTTCTACGAAAGTGGCAAGCCAAGTGCCGCCGTTTGCCATTCAACGACCCTGCTTCTGGAAGCCCAAAAATCAAATGGCCAACTGATTGTAAAAGGCAAAACGTGGACAGGCTTTGCCGATGCTGAAGAAGAATTTGCCGACCAAGCCGTGGGGCAAAAAATCCAACCTTACCGCATCGAAAGCGAGGCCCGGAAAATTGAAGATACAACGTTTAAAGTAGCGGCCCCTTTTTCGGCTTACGCCATTGCTGATGGCAATCTAATTACGGGGCAACAACAAAATTCAGGGGCAGCAGCGGCCGAGTTGTTGGTCAAAATGTTGGACAAATAGCATTCTCACCTATTGTCCAATGAACCCTAAGTTTTTGTACATCATTGTCCCGTTGTTGTGGGCAAGCGTTGTGCAGGCTCAAATTCCTGTGGAAGTTTTTGGTGGCGACAAAAAAGCGAGTTTTGACGTGATGTTTTTTAAGTTCTTCAAAAACAAAGAAGGTCAAAATAGCCACTTCCTTTTTTTTACACGAGAGCGAGCAGTGGTTGATTACAAACAAACAGCAACCAGCAATTTGCCGCAGTTCGGCTTTACGGAAGCCCTGTCGTACAATCATCCTGCGTTTAAAGGTTTTGCGCCTGTGTTGGTCGGGCAGGTATTGAATAGAGGCACGTTTGCAAAAACAGGCATTCAATACGCCCATGTTTCAAAAACGCTCACGGTGTTTGGTTGGTCGGTTGTAGCGTTAGAAAGCAAGCCTGACCTTGATTTGTTTTTGCTTTTACGCTACACCCCAACATTGGGTAAAAAATGGTTTTTGTTCAGTCAAATTGAGCTAATAAACGCCTTCCCGACGAACAAAACCACCCATTTTAGTTTTACCCAACGCTTGCGTTTGGGTTTAAAAAAGGCGGATTGGCAGTTTGGTTTAGGCGGCGATTTTTCGGCGGTCGGTCGAAAAAACTACGCCAGTACGCAAAATACAGGTTTATTCATTCGTCACGAATTTTGAAAGCGCATGATTTTAAGAAAGATATTCAATCCTATCGCTGTTGTACGCTACATGCGCTGGGAATTGGCGACCTCCACGTTTTTATCCACGGCTGTTTATTTTTTATATCACAATCAGTATTTGGGAAAAACCAGTTTGCCGTTTTCTGTGGCGGCTATTTTGGGTAGTGCCTTGGCAATTTTCTTGGCTTTTCGCAACAACAATTCCTATAACCGCTGGTGGGAAGCCCGCACGATTTGGGGCAGCATCATCAACAACAGCCGTATTTTTGCACGACAGATCATTGCCAATGCCGATAGTGCTTTGTCAAGTGGTAAGGTAAGTGCTGAGCAAATCAACGACTACAAAAAAGAAATGGTTTATCGTCAAATTGCTTTTGCGCACGCTTTGCGCTTGCACCTTAGAGGGCAAAAATCGTTGGGAGAAATGAAACATTTGCTCTCAAAAGAAGAATTTGAAGATGCCGTTCAAAAGCAAAACATTCCCAATTATTTGCTGTTTGTACAAGGCAAACGTATCAAAGACGGAATGAAAATCGAGATTTTGGGTGCATTCGACAACATCAGTTTGGAGCCGACTTTGGCAGGTTTCAACAATTTTCAAGGAACTTGCGAGCGCATCAAAAGCACGCCTTTACTGCGGCAGTACCATTTTTTTACCAAGCTATTTTTGTGGGTTTTCATCGCCATATTGCCATTTGCGCTGATGACAGATTTCTCAAAAATGGGCACTCCTGCCCTGATGATGCCGGTGAGTATTTTGGTTTCTTTTGTGTTTGGTGTGATGGGCAAAGTCGGTGAAGTAAACGAAGACCCTTTTGAAAACCGCATCACCGATATTCCGATGTCGGCAATGAGCAATACGATTGAGCGGGACTTGAAAGAAATGCTGGGCGAAACAGAATTGCCGCCAAAACACAGCCCGCAAGATGGTTTTTTATTCTAAACAAATAACTTTTGCGTCGTATCTGCCTTTAAATTTGTGTAAATCGGCAGACGAAGACGACACTTGCATCAAATATTTAAAATCATGAAAATAGCCATTATTGGTTCTGGAAATGTCGGCGGCGCATTGGCGCAACAATGGATTAAGGCGGGCCATAGCGTTTTGATTGGCGCAAAATTTCCATTAAGCCACAAAAATATTCGACTTGCTACCAAAATTGGCGAAGATAGGTTTACTAATATCCCGTTTGCGGTTAAACAATCTGACGTGATTTTGATTGCCACGCCGCCGACTGCCATTTTTGACATCATCGAACAAATGGGGGACGTATCGAATAAAATATTGATTGATGCGACCAACGCCGTGCGACAAAAGCCCGCGCCTTACGACACCGTCTATCATACTTTAACGGATAAAACAGCCGCAAATGTGGTCAAATGCTTCAATTCAACGGGTTTTGAAAACATTTTGAATCCCGTTTATGAAGGGCAAAAAATAGATATGTTTATGGCAGGCGACAACGCCGAAGCCAAACAAACGGCTCACCAGCTTGCTATTGATGCGGGTTTTGGCCATTGTTGGGACTTCGGCAAAGGTGACAAAGTGTTGTTACTAGAGCAATTTGCGCTGTCGTGGATAAACCTCACCATCATGCAAGGGCATGGGCGAGAAATTGCTTTTCGGGTGCTAAAGCGGTAAGGTCTTGTTTGCTGAAACCAAAAATACCTTACTCTTTTATCTCAAACGCATAACTTCCCGAAACTAAGGGGATAATCACGCTTCCATTTTCTTGCTTCACGCCTTTCCAGGTGGCTATGCTTTTGCCGCCTTCACTAATCTGGTTTGTGCTTTTGGCCGGCAAATACAGCGTGGCTGATGTATTGGCGGGCACGGTGGTTTTGTAAATCCATTTGCCGTTTTCCCATTTCCATTCACTGCTAATTTTACCATACACCGAATCATAATACCCTTTGGCAAAGGTCATTACTTTATCGGGGTCGGGGGTGGGCTTGAGGACAATTTGTTTGAAAGCAGCACTTTCGGGGTGGCGTTGAATGCCCAACGAATAATTGTACATCCACGACGCCACGGCACCAAACGAGTAGTGGTTGAAGGAGTTCATACTGTTGTTGCCACCAAATCCGTTTTCGACGGTGTACGAGTTCAAGCGCTCCCAAATCGACGTTGCGCCGTTGACCACCGAATACAACCACGAAGGATAGTTTCTTTGTTGCAACAATCGGTACGCCATGTCGTGGTTGCCGTTTTCCGACAGGGCTTCGGATATGGAGGCGGTGCCGATAAATCCCGTCATCAGTGAGTACTCAGGACGCTCAATGCCGCCATCGTCTTTGTTTTTTCGCTGAATGGCTTCGTTGAGATACTTCACGGCAAAGGGTTTATTTTCTTCATTGAATATCCCCAACGCCAACGGAATGGCATAAGATGCCTGCGTATCCATGAGTTGTCCTTTGTCAGATTTTTGCTCGGCTTGCTGCTGACCGGGAGGGCCCATGCGAGCCGCTCTTACACCCGACTTGACGGTCCGGTGCGTGGTTTTGTCAATGTACACCTCGTTAAACTTCGCTTTGACGGCGTTGTGCTGCGTCATAAAATTGGCCGCTTCTTCGGTTTTTCCCAGAATGGTCGCCACTTTCGCCATGATTTCCAAGTCGTAGGCATAATAAGCCATCCAGAAAAGCGTATTGTCATTTTTACCATTTTCGGGACTCAACCAGTCGCCCAGCGGCCCTTCGTTCAGAATACCCGTTGCCTTTTCTACTTTGGTTTCCAAAAACGCTACGTACTTTTTCATGGCGTCATAATGCTCTTTTAGCAGCTGCACATCACCGTATTGTCGATACGTTTCCCAAGCAACCACGATACCCGCGCTGCCCCAGAGGGTTCCGCCAAAACCACCGCCCATGGGAGCGACGTCGGTAAAACGGCCGCTCTCGGCCTGCACGTCGCGCATAGCCAAGAGATGACGACGGAGAAACAAATCGGAATGAGTCAAGTAAGTAGCGCTGCGCGAAAACACCGAAATATCGCCGCTCCAGCCCATGCGCTCGTTGCGGGCGGGGGTATCGGTAGGAATAGAAAGGAAATTGCTGCGAAGCGACCAAGTAATGTTTTGCCAAAGTTTATTGACCAACTCGTTGGAGGTTTCATAGTTTGACGAAAGGCCTGTAATTGAACTGATTACCAAGCCTTTGACTGAGGCGGCAGGAACAGATTGGTCGATGCCCGTGATTTCGACATAACGATAACCGTGAAAAGTAAATCGGGGCTGAATGGTTTCGTCACCGCCTTTCAGAATGTAGGTATCTTGGGTAAGGGCTGCGCGGATATTTTCCATCATCACCATTCCTTCATTCCCCTTATAATCAGGCAAATTCGGGTATTTTACCTCGGCATAGCGCAGAATAATCTCCTGTCCTTTTTTACCGTTTTTGATTTGAATCTGCGGCACACCCACCATGTTTTGGCCCATATCGTAGACAAACACTTTAGGACGGACTTCTTCTACGCTGCGGGCTGTGAGGGTTTTGACAATACTTGCATTGTCGCCCATTTGCCCGACGAGTTTGAAGTCTTTATACTCCAGCGACGACTTTCTACCCATCGCATCCGTGAAAGTCCCCACATACGCCGTGCCCTCAAGCGGCACTTCCACCGCCGATTTCCAGCCATTATCATTGTACGAAGCCAGCGACCAATCTTTTATCAAGGCTTCTTTGCCCGCATCATAGACTTCCCCCTGGAAGAAACTTCCGTAGCGAACGGGTCCGTCAGTAAAGAGCTTCCAATCGGTAGGATTAGAGGTAATAATTTGCTCAGAGCCATCAGAATACGTAATTACCAATTTACTCAAAAGCGATTGACGGTCGCCGAAAAAATTCCAGCTTTCACCGCTAAACGTGATGTTTCCGCTCCACCAACCCTCGCTCAACCAAGCCCCAAGGGCGTTTTTGGTGCCCTGTTTCACCGAAGCCGTCACGTCGTAGGTTTGGTACATGTGGTTTTTGTTGTACTGCGTCAGGCCTGGATTGAAGTAATCATTACTCACCCGTTGACCGTTCAGATACATCTCATAAATCCCGCGCGCAGTTACGTACAGACGGGCAGTTTTGATGGATTTTGCCTGCGTCGCAAAGGTTGTTCTGAGCATTGGCGCCGCATTTTTGCTCGGATTAGCCAAAATTAGGGCATTGCCTTTGATTTTATAAGCGCCATTTTCAACCGTCAGATTAGGTGATTTAAAGATTCCAGCGTAAGACGCCGAATTGAGTTTTTCCGTAAATAAAGCGTTGGAAGGGAAACGGTAATTTTTGATGGTTACTTCCGAAAAATGCACCGTTTGGCCATTTCCCACCCCAAAACCAATATCGGCCAACATCGGAAAACTGATGTAGTTGTTACCACTACCGACGGGGTTTAGGTTGATACCCCGCGCACCAAAGCCACCTCCCGCCGCTGGGCCCGTTGTTTTTTCTTTCAGTTTGTTATCGTTCTCTCTTCCATCAATGTACAATTCAAACAGCCCAAAATTACAGTCGGCAAACACCCTATGCTTTTCGTATTTGTTGGCGTTATTAATGAGTTTCTGCGGAATCTCAAGGCTTTTGAAGGGCACATCTGCTTTGTCGTCGAGCGTATAGCCTACCCGATAAATGTGCAGTTTTGCCAATCCTTCGGGAGAATCATTTACGCCCGAAATGTCCAATTCAAACGCGATATAACTTTGATTATTACCCGTTTCAACGCCCATTAGATTCAAGGCTTTTTTCATCAACCGCTTATCGTTTCCGCCAAACAAAAACGACGCTTTGGTCGAATTGGTAGCTTTATCAAGTTGAATACCGTATTCAAATTTGAATACCGACAGATAATGCGAATAAAACACCAAGTCATCCTCGCCGCCACCAATCCATCGGGCACCCGACCAAGCCGAGACACTTGGGTTCATCAAGCCCGTTTCAAACCACGAACTGCTTGATACAGTAGCGTTTGCATTGTCCCAAACCGTGACTTTCCAAGTATAACGCGTGGTGGCTTTCAGCGGAGTGCCAGCGTATTCGATACCGTGAGAAATATCGGAATTGACTTTTTTAGTATCCCAAACTACCTGATTATTAGCGTCGGTCACCACGATTTGATAGGCTTTTTGGGTATATCCTCGTTTGACATCCAAAGCCTTCATTTGCCAGCTAAAATGCGGATTGGCAATATCTATTCCCAAAGGTTTTTCCTGATAATCCACGTTTAGATTGACGATGGACACAGCCGCAAAAACGGGAGCAATCAGGGCGGTCAGCAATAAGAGAATAAAGGAGAATTTCTTCATAGGTTTTAGATGATTTCAGAGATGAGAAGGGCGTTATTTAGGCACAGATTGGACAGTATTCTTTTGTAAATTCAAAAGAATAACAATTTTATACCATCCTTATCCTGTACAATCCTAATATTGACTCAAAGTGAGACAATGAAAAGAGGTGGGTGCATACACCCACCTCGGCAACGTTGAAATTTTAGAAATGGAGGTTATCACTCTTGGTGGTATTTTCACCGCTAAGCTCACTGAATTTGGTAAAAAACACTAACTTCGGCAGAAAATTATTGGCAAAACAGCTATCGGGCGAGCAACGATCGAAGCCTTAAAACTGAATCGCCAGCCATTAACAAACCTTAGACGCGCCCTAATTGCCATCGGCGAACATCCTCCTAAATAACGCTACAAATAGTACGCCGCGCTGCGACTTATCTTTATCCTCCTTCTATTTCACATGAATTAGTCTTTATCCTCATATGACACAAACTCATAAGTAGCGTGGCCCCCAGATACATTAAATTTCAAAAAGCCCCTTGAACCATGTGTATTACCGCGCCAAGATGGTCGTCCAGCGATAGACCCACCAGTTATGTAGTGGGTTTTTCCCGCTATATTTAAGTCCTCAAACCAGTGAATATGCCCTTGAAGAACAAATTTGAGGTTATGGTCTTTAAAAAGGGTTAAGACTTCGTTACGGTTAGAAACTGGGGGCTGAGAGAGATAGCCGTTTTGAGGAGGATACAAGTCATGGTAAGTTGTAACCAAAGGAATATGGGCTACCACCACCACGGGGGTTTCGGGTTTTACGGAACTGAGGTCATTTTTTATCCATTTTAACTGACCTTCATCCACTCTCCCGATATACTTATAGTTATCTACATCCAGAACGTTTAAGACTATGAAATGCCATCCTTTGTGGTCAAATGAATAGTAGGGATCACCAAAATATCGCTTAAACATGCCCAGTTTATAATCGGGATGTGAGGAATCCTCTGGGCTTTCCTCGTATATTCCAAAGAGGTCGTGGTTTCCTACGCAATTGTAAACCGGGACTTTAAATCTACGGGTCTGAGTGAGGTAATAGGTAAAAAGAGAATCTCCTTTTGCCCGATTCCCCCGCATGATGTCAAAAATCTGGTCTCCTCCTGAAAGTACAAAGTCAGGTTTTATTTGCTCTATTCGTTGTACTACTTTATTGAATGCTTTTTCTACGACGGGGTCGGGGCGCAGATGCATATCAGTCATAAATACGAAGGAAAAGTTTCCGTTTTGGGCCGAAACCGTATCTAAACATAGACAGAAAAACAAAGCAAGTAGAAGGTGCTTGATCATGAAAATACGATTTTTAAAGGTATAACTGAAAAAAGCACTGTTTAGACTATGGCGTTAGATAAATCAAAGAGATACAATTATTTCGCTCTTAGTGGTGTTTTCGCCGCCAAACCCCTCTGAAGTTGGTGAAAAACACCAACTTCGGCAGAAACTCTAACTACTTTACCCAAACTTCACCCCTTTCATAGTCTCTTCCTGCATAAAGGGTTGATTGTAAAGTCGTTTTCCCGTGGCTTTAAAGAAGGCATTGGCCAAAGCTGCCGCTGCCGGAGGAAGGGCCGGCTCTCCGAGGCCCGTTGGATTGATGGCGCTGTCTACAAAATACACCTCTACGTCTGGGATTTCTTTCATCCGTATCAATCGATAGGTATCAAAGTTCTTTTGGTCGGGTACGCCATCTTTGAGGGTTACTTCGCCGTACAACGCGTGTCCCAAGCCGTCGATGATGCCGCCCTTTACCTGTTGGTAGGCACCGCTTAGGTTGACAACCACGCCGCAATCTACCGCCGCCACCATTTTAAGCAATACCGGGTGTCCATTCTGCATTTCAATCTCAGCCACCTGGGCGATGTATGAGCCGTGCGAAAAATAGGCACTAAATCCTTGGAATACCTTTTTATTTTTACCCCAACCCGCTTTTTCTGCCACCAACTCAATGACACCTTTCATGCGGTCAATGTCATATTTTACGGCTCCTACGGGCGATTTCTTGGCTTTGTCAAGATATGCCAATCGGTATTCGATGGGGTCGCGGTTGGCGGCGGTGGCTATTTCGTCAAAAAAAGATTGCTCGGCAAATCCCAGAAAATTCTCAGAAGGTGCCCGCCACGGACTCGTCGTCACCGGAGATTTATGATCAATGGAATCTACCAGAAAATTAGGCACGGCTCCCGCCGGAAAATGATCGGGGCGCGTGCTGTTGCCAGAGTTGACGCCTACCCCGCGCATTCTGTACCCGATCCAATTCCCGTCGGCATCCAATGCCGCTTGAAAACGATAAAGCATCGCCGGACGATATTGCCCGCCTCGCATATCATCTTCCCGCGTCCACATCACTTTGACGGGGGCTTTCAAGAGGCTCGACAGCTCGGCCGCTTCCATCGAATAGTCGGAGCGCTGCCTACGTCCAAAGCCGCCGCCCATGCGCGTCATTTCTAGCGTGACTTTCTCAATGTCAACGCCCAATAATTTGGCGACATTTTTTCGGGTATCTTCGGGCAATTGGGCCGGGCCAATCAACTCCACGCCATCGTTGCGCACGTGCGCGAAAAAGTTCATCGGCTCCATGCAGGCGTGGGACAAAAAAGGCGCTTGGTATTCACGCGTGATTACCTTGGCGGCAGTTTTAAAAACAGCATCCACATCGCCGTCTTTGCGCAAGGGTTTTACGTCTGTTTTGTCCAGCAGTTGTTTCATCAAACGGTCGTGGTCGGTCGTACTTTCCACCGCACCGTCTGGCTCATATTCCACTTTCAGTAACTTCCGAGCTTTGGTTACCTGCCACGTAGATTTGCCCAAAACCGCCACCTTGTCTTTAAAAACAACTACCTCCACAATGCCAGGCATGGCCTTGGCAGCGGCCACATCCGCTGATTTTATTTTTGTACCAAACGGAGGACGTTCAATCATGGCCAACAACATTCCTTCTCGGTAGATGTCCAAACCATAGAGGGGCTTCCCCGTAATCATCTCGGCGTTATCGACGTTGTGAATGGGTTTCCCAATGAGTTTATAGTCTTTTTTATCTTTGAATTTTACCTCGGTCGGCACGGGCAAAGTTGCCGCTTCTATGGCCAATGCACCGTAATTGAGTTTACGCCCGCTTTCTTTGTGCCACACGAATCCGTTTTCGGTGGTCAACATTGCAGAAGAAACATTCCAACGTTTAGCGGCGGCCTCCATCAGCATGAGCCGAGCGGTAGCGCCAGCTTTGCGAAGACGGTCCCACGAATGCTGCATGGCACCACTTCCGGCCGTGGCCTGACGGTTGAATTTTTGCGTATCCAAATTGGCCTGTACCACTTTCACGTTCTTCCAATCAGCATCCAGTTCTTCCGCCACAATCATCGGAAAAGATGTTTTGATATTTTGCCCCACCTCAGGATTGGGTGACAAAATGGTAATTACATTATCGGGAGAAATAGAAAGATAGCTGTTAAACGCCACCTCCCCTGGAGCACTGCCAGTGAGCCGAGCCGCCAGCGCGTCGTTCCAGCGAAAGCTCAGCAAAAACCCGCCTCCCGCCATGGCCGAGGCTTTTATAAAATCTCTTCTGGTTGATTTTGCAGACATGATGAGTGGTTATTTGCGTTTTGTGGCGGCAAGGGCTACGGCTTCACGGATACGGTGATAGGTTCCGCAACGGCAAATGTTGCCGTTCATGGCCTCTTCGATTTGTTCGGAAGAAGGTTTGGGATTTTTACTGAGAAATGCCGACGCAGTCATCATTTGACCCGCTTGGCAATACCCGCACTGAGGAACGTCCAGTTCAGACCAAGCTTTCTGCACGGGATGCTCTCCATTGGCCGACAATCCTTCGATGGTGGTGATTTTCTTGGTGCCAATTGCCGACACGGGCAACACGCAGGAGCGTACAGCCGCACCATTCAAATGCACAGTACAAGCGCCGCATTGGGCAATGCCGCAACCATACTTGGTACCTACCAAGCCTAGATTGTCGCGGAGCACCCACAACAACGGAGTGTCTTCTTCGACATCCACACGGTAGTTTTTGTTATTGATTTGTAAGGTGTAGTTAGCCATTTTACGGTCACATTCACGGTTTGACTTTGATTTATAAAAAAGCCAATCAACCGAAAGATATACCGTATAAGCTAAATATCCTTAACGGGTTTCAATCGTTAAAAACCCATCTTTTAATCCTTCTGCTTTAGCGTTCAACATCATTTTCCCCGTTTTTTCGGTCGGGCGAACAATAACCAAGCCTTTGCCTTGATATACTTTTTTTTCTGGTTTCTGGAAGCTCGACATATCTCGTGGATTGCCATTGCCTACGCCTGCAATACTTCCATTACCTGTAATTTGATATTTAATCAAAACCTCATCCATGTTTGGTACAACATTTCCTGCCTCATCCACAATTTCTACATTGATATAAGCCAAGTCATTTCTGTTGGCTTTAATAGTCTGTCTATCGGCTTTTAAGCGAATTGCAACTGGTTTGCCAGCCGTTGTGAGGGTTTCTGAAGCGACTTCTTTATCCCCATCATAACAACGCGCCACTAATTTTCCAGCGATGTAAGGCACGCTAAATGTGCCAATAATTGACCCTTTTTCAAGATTTTGTTCGGCAATCTGTTTACCATTCAATTCCAATTTCACTTTCTGGCATCTTGTAAAAACCCTCACTTGTAAAGAGTCATTTTCGTGCCTTGGCCAAGTCCAGCTTTTCATCTCATCAGGAAAATCATAAAAACCAGTAATTTCCCTTTTTCCTTCAGGAATTGGACGATGAACAAGAACCTCCATGGGACTTCTACGCCACACCACATCTAAATAATAAGACGCGGATTTCTTATTGCCAATTAAATCTAACTCGCCCGTGTAAGCATTAAAAATCGGCCATTCGGGTGCCATGAAAGTTTCTTGAAATCCGCCATTTTTATCACTTTTGTTCTTCAACCTTGACAAACCAAGTCCTGCTTCGCCCAAATAGTCAATCGCTGACCAGCTAAACATACCAATCACATACGAATTTTTCTCTACGGCATTCCAATTTTCGAGGGCTTTGGGCGGAAAATACTCCGTGGCAACCATGAGCCTATCGGGATATTTTTTGTGGTCGCTTTCATAATATTGACTGGCGTAATTATACCCTCCCACGTCTAAGCTGGCAAAAGCGGGGTCGGTAACATCCCATTTTTTTCTGGCAATCAATGGAAGGTGAAAAGGAATAGCGTTTGAAACAGGTCTTGAACTGTCTAAATTACGGACAAAATCCGCTAACATCTTTGAAGTTTTGTGGCCAGTACTATCAATAATTTCGGGGATTTCGTTTCCGATACTCCACATAATTACTGAAGGATGGTTGAAGTCTTTTTGAATGATGGAAGTTAAATCTTTTTGCCACCAATCTTTAAAATAATCAGCGTAATCGTCGGGGGTTTTGTTGCGCTCCCACATATCAAAAGCCTCATTCATCACCAGCATACCGAGGCGGTCGCAGGCATCTAAAAGCTCCGCAGAAAAAGGATTATGCGCAAATCGAACGGCATTGTAACCATTCTTTTTGAGCAATTCTATTTTTCTTTCTTCGGCTCTATCAATAGCAACCGCTCCCAAAGGGCCATTGTCGTGGTGGATACAACCGCCTTTGAGTTTAACGTTTTTTCCGTTTAAAGTAAAACCCGTTTTTGCGTCGAAATGGATACTTCTTACCCCAAAATTTTGGGTATATTCATCAATTACTTTCCCATTTTGTTTGAGAATGATTTTGGCTTTGTACAAATGAGGGCTTTCAATGTCCCAAAGTTTCGGATTCTTCAAAACAATCATTTGCTCGGCCTTGTTTTTGCCAGAAACATCCGTTGTTTTTGAGCTAACCAATTTATTTTCAACTGAATACAAATCCGTTGTAAGTGAAATATTTTGAGCAGAATTTTCAATTTTTGTAGCAATATGAATATCAGCCGATTGCTCCGAAACCTTGCTTGAAACTATTTGTACTCCCCAATTTTCGATATGCACAGCATTAACCACACTCAACCACACATGGCGGTAAATACCCGAGCCTGCGTACCAACGAGAATTATCACCTTCATTTTTCACTTGAACGGCTATTACATTTTCTTTTCCGATAGGATTCAAATGAGCGGTCAAATCATAAATGAATGACGTATAACCATTGGGGTGATTGCCTAAATGATGGCCGTTGAGCCAAACATCAGAATTCATATACACGCCATCAAATTGGATAAAAACCTTTTTGTTTGCGGTAGTTTTGTCCATCACAAAAGTCTTACGATACCAGGCCGTCCCGCCCACCGTAAAGGCAGTCGCATTTTTACCTACAGCTTTTTTGTAGAAGGGACCTAGACTGGATGGTCCTACGATGCTATCGGATGGATTTTCAGCTAAATCTTCGATACTCCAATCGTGCGGAATGTCTAATTTTCGCCAATCAGCATCATTGAAATTAGCGGCTTTTGCATCAATTTCTTTGCCTTTTTTGAATTTCCAATTGAAATCAAAAGATTGATTTCGACCTACTTTTATTTGAGAAAAAGCAGATTGAAAATACACCAAATAGCTGATTATGAACAAAATACAATTTCTCATTTTGTTTTATTTTTTGCCACGAATGCACAAATGATTCGTGGCAAAATTTCAATTATTTCACTCTTTTTGCCTTCACATCAAACATATTCATCATTGAACCTTTCAGATTTTCATCATCTACTTTTTCTAACAAAACATTCACATCATAATCTTGAATAGTAAAGTAAAGGGTAATTTTTCCATCGGCTTCTTCAATGTTTGAAATCTTAATTTCTTCCTTTTGATCGCTCGTTTTGGGGATAATTGTCCCTGTCAATTTTCCCTCTTTTCGAACCAAAACAGTAGTTAGCGCAGCATCACCGTTGGGTGTGCCAATGATTAACATTTCCCATTTTCCAGTATAAATGTCATTGGTTGGGACAGCTGGGATTGCGGTTTGTGAAAAACCTTGGAGTGCGATTCCGAAGAATGCTAAGAAAATAACGATGCTTGCTTTTTTCATTTGTTTTTGCGTTTGGTGCGTCAACACGCCGTCGCCACGTTTGTTTTATAATTTAAAACAAAGGTAGGAAGAAATTTTTATTGTCTAAAAAAATAGACAATAAAAATTTCCACTATTATATCTTTGAATATTTATAACTGACAAATGGCATTTTTTAAGGATGAGGAGTACCTTTGCCAAAACCATTATGATAGGATTCCTGATGAATTTATTCGCTAACCAAGACTATATATCCCAGCTTGCGATTGACTGTGTGATATTTGGCTATCAAGAAAGAGAGCTTAAAGTATTAATTACGAAGTTGAATTTCAAAGGAGACTTTTATTCGCTACCAAGCGGATTTATTCTCCAAAAAGAAGGGATTGATGAGGCGGCACATCGGATTCTGGAAGAACGAACGGGCATTTCAAACATATTTTTAACCCATTTCAAGAACTTTGGTCAGGCAAATAGGACTAACAAAAAATTCTTAGAACACGTGATTGAACTGAACCAAGAGCGTTTTGTTGGCGATGTTACCCTATCAAAGGCAGATTTCGAATGGCTCACAGCCCGATTTATTTCTTTAGGCTACTACGCATTGGTGGATATTAACAAAGTCACGCCCATCAAAACCGCCTTAGACGAGTCTATGGAGTGGTACAACATACATGAGCTACCCACCATGATGATGGATCATCATGAAATGATTGAAAAAGCCCTCGAATCTTTACGATTAAACTTAGATACAAACATAATAGTCCTAAACCTGCTTCCCGAAACGTTTACTATGAAAGAGGTGCAAGACTTGTACGAAACTATTTTTGAAGAGACCTACGCCCGAAACAATTTTCAAAAGAAGATTTTGGATTTGAATGTTTTAGAACGATTAGAAAAGAAATTTACAGGAGCCCAGAACAAAGCTCCCTATTTGTATCGGTTTAGAAGGTGATTTATTTTACCTTAATAACTACCTTCCCTTTGGCACGCCCCGACTCAACATAAGCCATTGCCTCATTGGTTTGCTCGAATGGGAAAATTTTATCAACAATTGGACGGATTTTTCCTGCTTCTATTAAAGCAGTAATTTCACTCAACTGCTTTCCTTCTGCCCTCATAAACAAGAAGTTATAATCAATATGTAGCTTGTTTGCCTTCTTCTTGATACCGAAACTAAGTAAACGCATCAGCATTTTGAAAAACCAAGACAAACCTGCTTCGTTGGCAAATTCGACATCGGGCGGCCCAGAAATTGAAATGACTTTCCCACTTGGTTTTAAGACTTTCAAGGATTTTTCTAGGGTTTTGGTATCTTGGCTATTCAACACAAAATCATACTCTTTTAATAGCGTTTCAAAATCTTGTGTTTTATAGTCAATCACCACATCAGCACCCAATTTTTTTACCAAATCAATGTTTGCTGCACTGGTTGTTGTTGCTACAAAGGCCCCCAAATGTTTTGCCAACTGAATAGCGAAGGTACCTACCCCCCCCGAACCTGCTTGTATGAATACTTTTTGCCCTTTTTTCAATTTCATTTTTTCAACAAGCGCCTGCCAGGCAGTCAAACCAACTAATGGAATAGAGGCAGCTTCTTCCATTGTCAGGTTTTTAGGTTTCAGAGCCAAATCACGCTCATTGACGGCAATGTATTCTGCAAAAGTGCCGATATGAAAGTCGGCAGGTCGTGCATATACTTCATCGCCAACCTTAAATTTGTTTGCTTTTGAGCCAACTTTTGTAACAATACCTGCCACATCATGCCCTAATGTAAAGGGCGATTTATAAGGCAGCAAAAATTTGAACTCACCACTTCTTATTTTAGCATCCAATAAATTTACCCCCGTTGAATATACCTCAACCATTACTTCACTCTCTTTTAAAGTAGGTTCATCTATTTCGGTTAAGTGCAATATCTCTTTTTTTCCGTAACGGTTTACTGTAAATGCTTTCATTTTTGGGACTTGTTAATACTTTTAATGATTGAGTTTTCAAATGTTTTGTAGGCAAAATGCTGAATCGCCAGAAAAACCGATGCCCCTTTACCCACAGGGTGACTGAATTTGGGATTTTTATCTTCCACCAATTTTATGAGCGTATCAATAACAGGTATTGGTTCGGGGGCATTTTCAAATAAATTCTTTGCGAATGCTGATATTTTATTACGATAAATATTGTAATCTTCTATTTTTCCTGCCACTGCTACCGAACCACTTAAAAGATTGGTTTTGAATGCCATGGGTTCAACCATTGCCACTTTGATATTGAACTCATTTAATTCAAATCTCAACGCTTTAAAATATCCCTCTAAGGCGTGTTTTGAAGCACCATAATAAGCTGCATTGGGAAAATTGAGTAAACCCATAATTGAACCAATGGTTATTATTTTACCAAATCTTTGCTTTCTAAAAGTCGGCAACAATTCATTGGTAAGTTTTATCGTCCCCCAAAAATTGGTTTCAAATTGTTGTTTTCCTTGCTCAATGGTCGTTTCTTCGGCAAGACCAGACAAGTAAAATCCCGCATTGTTTATCAATACATCTAACTGCTTGATTTCGCCAAAAAGTTGTTTGCTAAATGACTTTACAGAATTATCATCGGCAATATCTAATGCCAATAATTTGAACGGCACAAGGCTTTGGTATTTTTCGGGGTTGCGACTTGTTCCAATGACATTGTAGCCTCTTTCGTGTAACTTCGTGGCTACCAGCAAACCAAAACCTGATGATGCACCTGTGATTAAAATATTTTGTTTCATTTTGATTTCGTAAAATATTAGTATGTAAATTTGCTTGCATTTTGCAAGTGCAAATGCAAATCAAATCGCTTTCATTTTGCAAGTAATTTCAAAACTATTTTATGAAAGAATCAAAAAAAAGGTCGGAATGCCCCATTAGTAGCTCGCTTGATATTTGGGGCGACAAGTGGTCTTTGTTGATAATCAGAGATTTAATGACAGCAAAAGCCTGTACTTATGGCGATTTTTTAAAGTCGGGCGAGAAAATAGCGACCAATATTTTAGCTGCCAGATTGCAAGCATTGGAAGAAAACGGACTAATCTTAAAATTGGAGCATCCTCAGAGCAAGGCCAAAGTGCTGTATAAATTGACCCAAAAAGGGATTGATTTATTGCCCATCATGGTAGAAATCAACTTGTGGGCCGATAAGTATTTTACAATACCCGAGGATAGAAAACCTATGATAGCATTGATAAAAGAAGACAAAGCCAAGTTTATAGAAATTGGCTTGGCAGCATTGAAGGATGGAGGATAAAAAACAGTGTACTACCTATTGGTTACCATTTTCTTCATCATTTTCCCAATGAAATTGGTGGCAAATCGGGGGTTGACTCGGTAGAGGATGTCGAGCATCATGGCGTCTTTGCCTACCATCGCACGGTATTTATTGCTTTCCATTGCCTTGATGATGATTTCGGCCGCTCGTGGGGCCGGCAAAGCCATTTTTGACTGTTGGGCATTGGCATCTGCTTGGGGCTTCCCAAGTCCCGAATTTTCGGTAATGTTGGTCGCAATCGCCCCCGGGTGGACGACAGTTACGTGTACGTTGGTGTCTTTTAACTCGGCATAAAGCCCTTCGGTGAGGAGTTTCACGGCGGCTTTGGCTGCTCCGTAAATGGTTTGTCCAGGAAAAGGAATAAACCCACCCATGCTCGAAATATTCACAATATGGGCTTCGGGACGCACCAAAAAATGCGGCAAAAAGGCTTTGGTCAGGTAGAGTGTGCCGAAGAAATTGACATTCATCACTCGGTAGATGTCTTCGATGGCCAAGTCATTGACGTGTATAAACTTCTGAATAATTCCTGCGTTGTTGATGATGCCGTCCACGGAGCCAAAATGCGTTATCACTTCATTGGGCAACGCATCGGCTTTTGTTTTGTCAGAAATATCCAGCACAAAACCTTTGAATCGGTCGTCACCCACACCTGCCAATTTTTGGGTTTCGGTCAACGTATTTTGATGAATATCAATGCCCGCTACGTTGGCATTTTTCTTCAATAATTGGAGGGTCAATTCACGCCCAATACCGCTTCCTGCGCCTGTTACGACGATGACCTTATTGCTTGCTTGCATGATTTTGGATTTTGTAATCACGATGTTCACTAAGTAGAGGACAAAGTTCTCAAAGCTTTATTCTTTGCGTACTTTGTGCCTTTCTTAGTGTTCTTTGTGGTAAAAATTTTAAATTATTCTTTCACACGTTTGGCCGTTGCGGTAAAGTCCATCAACGTACCTTTGAGGTTGTTGTCATCTACTTTGGTTAGGTCAATCGAAATTTCCCCTCCCTGCGAAGACTCAAAATATATTTTCAAGGTTTTGTCAGTTTCTTCAATTTTAGTGATGGGGCGTTTTTCTGCGTTAGGCTCTCCCGCTCTGGCCAAATCTCCCGTTAGTTTGCCGTCTTTGCGCACAAGATTTGTCGCAAACTTTACATCCCCCATGGGCGTTCCTTCCAATGCAATTTCCCATTTCCCAGCAAAAAAATCCGGGGCAGATGCCGTTTGGGAAAATCCTTTTGTCAGTACTCCTAAGAAAAGGGCGATAAAAAACAGACTTGCTTTTTTCATTGTGTTTGCGTTTGTACGTCGCCACGGTTGTTTAGAAATAAAAAATAAATCACAAGAATCTATAAATCAGAAAACAGATGTATCGGCCAAACTGATTTACTCCACCACTACCCGCACTCTATCCAAGTTTGGAATGCGAGCAAAAGGCGTTTTGGCATCTCCATTGCGTTGGGAGGCCACTCTCAATGTGGGAAAGTAAGTACCTGATTTGGTAAACTTATAGGTCATTTTCAAGGTAGCACGGCCTGTTTTCTCATCAAAAACAATCTTTTCGGATTTGATTGGAAAACTGTCTTTTCCTTCAAAATCCCATTCGGCTGCCACAATTTTGCCTGTGTGCAGCGGCACTTCTACTACCGCTTCAAACGATGCCGTTTGCCCCGCTTTCGTATTTGCTTTCTTTTCACCATTAATCGTCAGGTTTACAACGGGTTGGATGCCTCTACGCTCAGAGGCGGTGGTTGGTACAACTACTTGACCATCTTCGATTTTGTAATTTGTGGATGCAGCTGGTATAATTCCTTTTTCGCACCACGCACTCAAATCTCTGAGGGCTTGCTGTAAAACGCCGAGGTAACTTACGGTGCGAGTAGGGTATTCTTGCTTTGATAAATCTCCGTGTAAAGCGCGGTCGGTGTACCAGAGCCTAAAATTTTCATCGGTTTTATCGCCCAAATGGGATTTTACTTTTTCCCGATAAAAATCACCTTGCCATGCAAACGCCTCCCTGTCCCACAATGAACACAGCACAATCATTTTTCCTTTGAAATTACCCGTAGGTAAAACCCCTGCCGCGCCTCTAGTAAACAGTGGCCCTAGTAGGAGGGATCTTTGCGGGTATTTGGGGTTGCCGTTGGCATCTCGCCAATAATCCCAAACTTTGTATTCTCTGCCGGGCACTTGGTGGCGGTGATAGGTTTGAACCGCCAAGAAATTAGAATTATCAATGAACACCTCATCCCCCACTTTGATTTTGGCTAAAACCGACAGGTCAACGGGGCCAAAAACTATTTTATCGCCCAAAATAGTAGCTAATTGCAGGGTCTTGCCTGCCGCTGCTCCAGTTTTGATGACAAGGTCGCCACCCATGAAATTGACATCGGGCAAAATATCTTCAATTTGGAAAGCCACGGGCATTTTTCCCTCAACACCACCCATACTTTTCCAAGCCAAATCTGCCGAGCCTCTTTCGCCCGCCGTTTCAGGTTCTTTCAAGCCCAACTTTACGGCTTCGTCAATGGTAATACCCGCTTTTATTTTACTTACTTTTTGAAGGCGAGCTTTCAGAAGCGACTCCGTAGGGTTTGCGCCCAAATAACCCTCTACTCTCCAAAAATCTTCAAAAAACTTGGCATCGGCCATTCTCATGCCTTGGTATAGAGCTATGAAACCGTGGATTCCCATGGTTTTGTAGCCAAACCACGACTGCGCCGGAAAACCCAATTTGGTCGCTTCTCTCAATGCTTCTTTTTCTTCTTCGTTTAAGCCCGCGTACATATCGCCGCTACCGCCTGCGTCAAGTGCGTCAATAATTTGGGGGAGTTTTTTATCTAAAATCCGCATAGCGTTCATTCTGACGGCAAAAACATTTGGAATGGCCATCGGAGACCCCAATACGTAAGGTACTACTCCATCCCAAACGCCATCGGTATTTTCGATACTACCGATAGTCCTATACGCGCCACCACTACCGCCAAAAGCGTAGCCGTAAGTACGATGTTTCCCAAAAATTTCAGAAGCGACGATTTTAGAAAAAGAAGCGGTGGCAGCATTGGCTCTGAACGCACCAATCGTAGGGTCGGAATTGAAACTTGGCTTTGAAAAATCTACTTTCCCACCGCCGTTGGTTTCGACAAAATACGCACCGCTGCTGATAGAGAAACTGATTTTGTCTTCTTCTCCCGTTGCTCCTTGCGACAAAAATTCATTGTCAGGAAATGGCGTAATGTACTGAAAAAAACGCCCTTGATAGTGTGATTTTTCGGGAAAATATAAAGAAAAACGAGTTTCTGTACCCGCAAAACCTCCATGTAAATACCGGTGGCGGACAGGCTTTTCTCGCCATTCGTCAATGTCAATGTAAGGAGCTTTGAAAATGGTGTCTTTGGTAATAAACTTTTGGGCAAGTTGTTGGCTTTGCTGTGGCAGTATATTTTGGGCTTGGCAGTATCCTGCCCAAAAAAACAGCCATCCATAAAATCCAATTGAAAATTGTAGGCCCTTTTTTTTCATCATCTTTTGAATTTTAGCAGCGGGGCGCACAGATTTAAAATAATCCGTAAAAATCTGTGTTACTTTATGTATCTGTATCATCCGTGGGCTACTGTTTATGGTAGTAAATTATAGTTCATTTTCTTACTCAAACGTCAAAAACATGATGCTATGAGCAGGCAATTCGACATTGCCTTTCTTCACATTTCTGCCCGTAATAGCGGGTATTTCATCACCGTTTAGTCGTAATTCGACACCATTTAGCTTCACTTTTTTGGTCATCAATTCATCGGCCGTAAGTGTGTATTGCTTTGCCCCTGCTGGAATCTCTACTGAAGATGCTTTGGCGTTGGTGTTCAAAATCAACACGGCTTTACCCTTCTTTTTACCTTTTAGATCATGCACAAAAATATCTACCCCTGCCTCTGTGTTCGCTGACTCATATACGTCAGTCCCCATCAACTTGCCCCACAGCAACGCCGCCCAATAATTAGGACGAGGGTTGTGCGTATCGTGGTCGAGCAAGGCGTATTCGCTGCGAGCGAGGGTATTGTGCATCACCACCTGAACCCCTTTTTTGGCCAATCGACCCAACTGTTCTAAGTATCGGAAGCTATCAAGGTAGGTAGCGGCCCAAGGATTGCCCCCACAAGCGGCTTCGGCGGTCTCGGTGAGCCAGATGGGCGCATTGGGCACGTATTTATCACGGGCATTTTGGTAAAATTCCAGTCCTTTTTCGGTCCTGCTCAGCCATTCGGCAGAGAGGGCATTTTCGGGCTTTTGTCCACCCATACAACGCCTTGACACCGTGCCATAATAGTGGTACGTAAATACTTCAAAAGTGGGTTTGGGGGTGGCCGACAATAGCTCATCCACCGATAGGTCCAACCCCGAGGGGAGTATGCCTTCGCCCGTAGAGCCCGGGCCAATGATTTTCATTTTAGGGGCGGCTTCGGCGGCAAAAGCGCTAAAAGCCGCAAAGTCTTTCGCAAATCGTGCACCGTTGTAGCCTTTGGGCGCATCGCCATGAGAGGCGTGTGAAGGTTCGTTGAACAGTTCTGCCGCTGCTATTTCTCCTCCTACTGCACGCGTGTACTCAAGAATGGATTTTACTTGGGTTGGGGTCCAATTGCCCTCTTTATCGAACATCCCATCGCTGATGGGAAAAGAAGTGACCAATTTTCCATCCACTGCCTTGCAAAAATCTATCACCCCTTTCCACTGCTTACGAGTAAGAATATTCTTAAAACCCGCAGGTGGGCTGGCTAACTTGGCCTCCACATTGTCTTGAAAATAGACGGCATTAGCCCACGTACCGCTTACCCTCACATACGTTGGCCCTAAGGCAGCTGCCAGATTACGTAGCTTTTGCTGTGACAAATTGATGGGCTCGATTTTCCATTTGAGGGCATCAATTCCCTTTTTATTAGAATGTTTTCTTACCGAGTCTATTAACTCATAAGGAATCCAAAAATCGCCGCCAATCACCTCACACATCTCCACGTTAAATGATTGATACCGTTCGTCAACCTTTCCAATCAGGCCCATTTGCGTCAGATTGAGTTTGTTTTGCGCAAAAGTTTCTCGTACAAAACCAGACAAAGGGAAATAAGCAAGAAAAGTTACCAAAAGATAAAATTGTATTTTTCTCATCGCCATAAAGGATAATGCTTACACAAAAGGCTGATTATTAGTGATTGACAAGACAAAGGTAAACAAAGTTTTATTATTGTATATTTTTTATACAATAATTTTTATCTAATTATATACCTTTGCAATGCAATTATAATTGAGGCTGTTTTTCCTTCATTGATTGGGCAATTTTATAAAACACCACAAATCGTAGATTCAGCGTGGCTAAATGCGCAAATTTGCACACCAGGACAGACCATTGTAGTTATAATATCCATTTATGAAGAATCCAAGTCAACAAAACTATATTTCCCAAGTCTCAATTGATTGCGTAATTTTTGGCTACCATGAGCGACAACTCAAAGTCCTGATTCCCAAAATAAATTTCAAGGGTGACTTTTGGGCGCTACCGAGTGGGTTCGTGTATCAAGACGAAGACATAGACCAGGCCGCCGAGCGCATTTTGCGCGACCGCACCGGCATCCAAGATATTTATTTGGAGCAATTTCGGGTGTTTGGCAAAGCAAGTAGAACCAATAAGCCCTTTCTTGATGAATTGATTGCCTTCAACTTCGATAAATTAAATGTAAAAAATGAAGCTCAACAAGACTATGATTGGTTTACAAAGCGGTTTATTTCGATAGGGTACTATGCATTGGTGGACATCAACAAGGTTGTACCACAAAAAACAGATTTGGATGAATCAATCGAATGGTACAGCATTCATGAGTTACCAAGGATGATTATGGACCACAGCGACATCGTCGATGAAGCCCTAAAAACGCTACAAAGCCACCTCGACGAAAAGATAAATGCGTTTAATCTCCTCCCTGACACGTTTACAATGAAGGAAGTGCAAGAATTGTACGAGACGATTTTTGATAAGACTTTTGTTCGTACCAATTTTCAAAAGATGATTCTGGATATGAACGTGCTCGAACGCCTCGAAAAGAAGTTTACGGGAGCCGCCAACAAAGCGCCGTATCTGTATCGGTTTAAGAAATAACCCGTAACTAGCGACGTAGCAGTATTTGCCTTTGCAGGTGTTTTTTCACTTGCAAAAATGGTTGGCGGTGATAACACAACCAACGGAGTAATAAAAAGCCAATGAACCGAGAGATATTCCGTAGAGGCCAAATACCCTTATCCGAGATAAAAAAAGTTGGTGCAGGCACGCATCTCGACATAAGACATCATAAATTGCATTGATATCCTTTTCTTTCACCATTAACTAAATTCAAGTATGCATACTTGGCCTGAGATTAGAATTACCCGCTGGGAAGACTATGTAAAAACCATTGAACATTTAAATTTAGAGAAAGAGTGGCTATCTCATTGGGTATTCCGTGGGCAAACCAATTCAAATTGGACTCTCAAGCCCTCCATCCTTCGACTTTTAGAAAGCCATCAAATTGACCGCCAATTAGGTATAAAGTTTGAAATGACTACGTTACGAGAATTTCAAACTAAAGCCCATCTTTATGAAGATTTTAAGATTAAAGAATTTAAGACTGGAAAACTACGACTCACTCTCACATTAATGCAGCATTATGGAGTCCCCACAAGACTTCTTGATTGGACAACATCTCCTTACATTGCTTTATATTTTGCCGTTAATAGTGATTTTAATAATGATGGAGCCGTGTTTTTATTCAATCAAACTAAAATGAATAACATTATAAAAGAGGAACGCTATAAAGAGGATGAATATTTGCTTTCAGAAGAGGAGGAAAGCAATTATATAAATACTTTTTTGTCCAGCTTCGAATCAAGACGACTAAATTCACAACAAGGTCTTTTTAGTATCGCTGCAAATATTGATAAAGACCACGAAAGACTTATTAGTAACGCTTTGAGTAAATTTAACACTGAAACAGAATCACTATTCTGTAAAATAATCATTGATAAAAATTTAAAAATTGAATTTCTTTCGCGCCTTAGAACAATGAATGCCAAAGCCGACCAAATATATCCCGACTTATACGGTTTTTGTACCTCAATTAAAGATTTGTTAGAAATTAGAGGCTGGATAAAAAATCACAAATAACTTTTTGGGGATACAATCGACAAATAAATGAATCCAGAAGAGTATAAACAATGGCGGGGAGGAGGGCGTGAAACCGCCAACAAAGCACCCTATTTGTATCGATTTAAAAGATAACCCGTAACTGGCGACGTAGTAGTATAATCTTAACTACTCAACGCTTGTTTATTTTTACTTCTGATAATCCAACGCCCAACCCCAAAAATTGTCAAACCAGTCAGGGCACAGCCCGCCATCACGCCAGTCATGGGCAAGCTGGTTCCGTTGCTCAATACGCTCACCAGCGCCGCTGCCAGCGAGGCAAGCCCCATTTGCAAAGCACCTAACAGGGCGGATGCTCTACCTGCTTCTTTTGAAAATGGGGCCAAAGAAAGCGCGGAGGAATTGGGAAAACTAAACCCTTGACAACAAAGAAACAAAAAGATGAGTGAGATGGAATTGTATAAATTGAGCCAGTTGAAAAAGCTCAGCGTACATAAGATGAGACCCAATGTGGTTTGAATCAACAAAGCGGTCTTAATAATCTGCTCAGAGTAGTATCTGCGAAGTAATAAATTATTGAGTTGACTACTAAGAATCAGTCCCCCTGCCAGTAAGCCAAATATCCAACCGTATTGCTGTTCGGTTACTTTAAAAATCTTCATAAACACAAAAGGTGACCCCGACAAATAGGCGTACACCCCACCCGCTACCATTGACCCAGCAACCGCATACGTAAAAAACTGGGGGTTGGTGAAAATATTTACAAAACTTGGAATAATGTGCTTTGGCAGTAGCGAAACAGAAGCGTCAGGTTTTTTACTTTCGGCCAAAACAAACACTACCGCCAATAATAACAATAATCCGATAACACCTTGCAACCAAAACACCGAATGCCAACCCCACGCGCTAATCATATAACTCCCAACGGTGGGTGCAATGATGGGTGATACCCCAAGGATTAAGATTAGCGTAGAAAATATTTTGACACTTTCCTGGATGGGAAAACTATCTCTCACGATGGCTCTAGGGGCCACCATGCCCACACAACCACCCAAAGCTTGTAAGAAGCGTAATGCAATCAGCATTTCGATTGAAGTAGCCACGGCACAACCTATCGATGCAAAAAAGTAAATGACCAATCCGATGGTTAAAGGCGTTTTACGTCCAAAACGGTCGAGCAAGGGGCCGTAGATTAATTGGCCTACCGAGATACCGATAAAAAAACTGGATAATGAGTAAGAGACATCTTCTACCGTGACCTTCAAATCGGCCGCTATACTCGGAAAGCCCGACAAATAGGTATCAATCGAAAACGGGCCAATGGCTGAAAGTAAGCCCAAAATCAAAATTAACAATGAACGTTTATTTTGATTAACTGCCGTTGCCTCTATGTTCATCCAAGGTTGTATTAAGTGAATTTTTCAAAAAGACGAAAGTGACTAGGCTTTTTGAAACTTGGCTTTCTTGATAAGTTCCTAATCTGCCACCGTATATGGTAAACCAAGCCAGCCTTAAAATGGTGCCCTTTACCTTTACAGGTATTTCCAAATGCAAAATTTATTCGCCGCTAAAGTACTACCGAAAACCCAGCTTTCACTCCACAAAATTAGGAAATTGGTTCGCTTTCCTGTGAACACTTTTCAAAGCAATAATTACGAAAATCAAACAATTAACTTGCTGGTTATGAAAAACACTAACGGCGGCAGAAACGTACTCAATGCCATTATTTTGTTTTATAATATTGGTTATTGATGTTATAAACCAACCCAACGCTCCACAAAAAGTCTTTTCCCTTAATTTCAGAATTGATAGTTTTACTGATATTGGCCGAAACAGAAACAGGAAAATGAGTCTTTGCCAAGCCTAAACTTGCATTGAAGTACGTCCCTGCGGCTTGGTCCTGTTTTAAGTAATAGAACTGCGGAACCAACGAAAGATTGAGTTGATTCGTTAGTTTAAGATTTGAAATGATTGCCTTTAGTGCCACAAAATGACCGTATTGAATTAAATCTTTGGTCAATCCATGCGAACCTAAATAATACAATCCCAACCCTACCTTTTTGTTCAAACGGTAAGTTGGGCTAGCTTCCCAAGCTACATATCGTTGGGTGGTCGTCAATTCTTTGCTGATGCCATTGACAGTAGCGGTTTCGGCCCTAAACAAAAATGCAGGGTGAGCACCTATCCCCATCGAGAATTTTTTGCTGGCAATCAACTTGTACCTAAACCAAAAAACAAACGTCCACGGTTTTCCATCTAAGCCAAAACGAAACATAGGATCGAAGCTGAGGCGTCCTTTTCCCATCGACAAATCAAACAAAGCCGCAGGCTTGTTTAAAGAGAAATTTGGTATGAGCGAAATCCCATTATTGGTAGCGGTGATTTGGCCGCTAAAAAAACTCGGCGTTTGGGTAGTGTCTACCATTTGGGCAAAGGCCAAATAAGGGGAAAATAGAATACCAAACAGAAGAAGTGTCTTTCTCATTATTTTAAATATTGGCCGTTTACGCCACTCATTTTTAATTGATTATCAATATATTATAGACAAAGTTCTTTCTATTTTTTGGTTAGGCTATTACCCGTATTACGGTATCATTTACCATTTTTACTGATTTAGAAATCCTACCCAAAAAGCATTGGGTATTTATCGTATTTTTGAATCAATAGCATTTAGAAATCATGGATAAAATCGAAAAACTAGCAAGCATCACGCAGTTTAATGCGCGTAGAGGACAAGAAACTTTGCACCCTTTAGTAAGTGTACTTGACCAATCAAAATCGGTGAAAATTCAGGCCAATAAATATCTTTCAGAGATCTATGTCATTTTTTTGAAAGATGTAAAATGCGAAGAAATGGCCTACGGACGCAATCAGTACGATTATCAAGATGAGACGTTGATTTTCATTGCTCCCGGGCAGGTTTTTGGGTTTAATTTACCTGACGAAATACTGGTACAACCCAGCGGTTGGGCGTTGGTATTTCATCCTGACTTTATTCGTGGCACATCCTTGGGTAGAACAATCAAGGAATACGGGTTTTTCTCCTACGATGTCAACGAAGCACTGCACATTTCGGAGCGTGAACGGCAGATTGTTTTGGAATGCTTCAACAAAATAAAAGAAGAGTTAGAACGCGGCATCGACAAGCACAGTAAAACACTGATAGTCAGCAATATTGAGTTATTCCTCAACTACTGCGTCCGTTTCTTTGACCGTCAGTTTATTACCCGAGAAAATATAAACAAAGATATTTTAGCACGATTTGAAAACCTGCTCAATACATATTTTGAATCTAATCAGCCCCAAATTGCAGGGTTGCCATCGGTAGCCTATTGTGCCGAAAAACTGAATTTATCAGCCAACTATTTTGGCGATTTGGTAAAGAAAGAAACGGGCAAATCTGCCGTAGAATACATACAAGCCAAAGTGATTGACCTAGCCCAAGAAAAGATTTTTGATACCAACAAATCCATCAGCGAAATTGCCTACGAAATAGGCTACAAATACCCCCAGCATTTTACGAGGCTTTTTAAGCAGCGCGTGGGAATATCGCCATTGGAATATCGATTACGCAAGTAATAATCACGGATATTTTATGCCTTTGCAGATAGAAAACACCTGCAAAGGCATAAAATATTACTTTACAATTTTCACCTTGACCTCACCAATGATTCCCGAAGGAACCAACGGTGAATCTTTGCGATAAAAAGGCATCGTCGTAAAAGTTGTTTTTTGTTTAACATCAGGCTGGGCATCCCCAACGAGTCGGTTTACCCAAGTGTTTGTGACGTTGACCCGAATGGCATTATCACCGGCTTTTACCGCCTCGGTAATATCCAACTTAAACGGCGTTTTCCACGCAGTACCCACATTTTTGCCATTTACAACCACTTCGGCTATGTTTTTGACGTTGCCTAAATCAATAACATACTTAGCGGATTTGTCAACGGAAGTTACTTTGAAAGTATTTTCATAACTCGCTGTTCCAGAGAAATATTTTACATCGACATCGGTATTCTCTGCCCAAGAAGTAAGCTTATCAAAAGTCACATTCTTATCATTAAAACTTACTTTCCAAGGGCTTGAAATCGGGGTCAATGTCGTTTCTGTGGTGGCAGGTTTAGTATAACTATTGGCCGTTGTCTTGTCTTTAAAAATGATAAAGAAAGCATCCCAAGATTCAAAGTTTAGCGGAACAATGGTACGGCCTTCTTTGAGTTGATAACTTACTTTTTCGGTTTTGCCAGTTTGGGCATTCCACAGTTCGGGTACTTTGCCCGCTACTCGAAAACTCACTTCGGCCGAGGTGGCGTTTGCACTGCGGTTGTTGAGCCAATAAATATCTTGGTCGGCCGCCTGACGGTGACGATAGAGAATCTTGTTTTGCGCTTTACTAATCATCACGTCCTCACTCACATTTTGTGCCTTCAATGCCTCTGCCATTGAGCCTTTCAAGACGTTAGAACTACCCCAAATCTCGTTAACGATGGTTTGAAACTCGGTCACATTGTCGCCTAAACTGGGTGATTGTTCGGGCTTTGTACCCGCTATCTTAGCGCCTGCTTTTACCAAATCACGTAGTTTTTTCAACACAGGCAAGGTCATGTATTTGGCGGTTTCGTCCAGCACCAACAAACTGTACGTATTGCCACTTTGCGCAACCAATTTCCCATCTTTTACATGAATGGCGTTGATGAGGGCCGATGAATTGACAAAATCATACTCATAACCCGACGGAACAGCGGGGAGCTTTTCGCGACTAATCCACGTGATGTTGTTGTTTTCACCATAGTAGTACAACACATCGGCGATATTTCGGCCTTGTTGTAACAAATAGCAACTACGTCCCAAATACGACATCCAGGCCTTACCTCCTACTTCCGCCCAGGTTTCTTGACGCGTGAAATACTGACCAAAGGGCCCGAGTGAAAAGCCAGGTTTTTTATCATCAAGTGGCTGATGCACCGATGTATGAATCACAAAACGGTTCAGGCCCGAAGCCATCTCTAAATCGGCCGTACGTTTGAGGCGTTCGGGATATTCCTGAAAAGGTTTGCCTACAGAAGTCATAGATTCGGCGGCCACAAACGGCTTTCCGTAAATATTGGCCACCGATGCTGATTCCCTGATGTCAGCTTCGCTACGCACTTCTTCGTCGGCACCGCCAGCTAAACTACCCGGTGTCCACATCGCCGACATCGGAATCTCGGAGTTGCGTTTCACATCCATGCCATCGGCCAAATAAATACGTCCACCTTCGTGCGATTCCGTGTAGCGTTTCATACCCCTTTTGTTCAACTCTTCGCCAATGACATCATAGTGATTTTCGGCAATGAGTTCACCAATGGTTTTTCTAAAATCCCACAAAAACTTTTCGCTGGCGTCTTCACTTTTGACGACTCTCCCCGTAAGTACGGGCATCCAAGGCACGATATTATAACCACGCCTTTTCTGAAATTCTTCAGGAAATGCTTTGGTCCAGTTCATGTGGCCAGCCTCATAGCTATCCAACACCATGTATTGCAAGCCTTTAGCCCCCATCATACCGCCAGTGGCATCTTTATACATATCCAGATAGGTATTGATGTATTTTCTGACGGCTTCTTTATCCAATTTATCCACTTCTAGGCCCGTTGCTTCAGGCGAGGCGGGGTGGTTTTGACGGCCCGTAAGTGAATACCCCAAACGGAGCACCGTCCAAGTTCCTGCGGGGGCAGTCCAGTTCAATGTACCATCCGCACTCATTTTTGAGGTTAAGTCCACTACATCTTCGGTAGGAATGGCATCAGCTGAGGCACCAGTACCCATTTTTCCATTTTCTCGCCACGGCGAAAACCCTGCTTTGTCTTCTACTTGGTCAATTCGGTCGGTATTGTAGAGCACAAATTCGGCCACATGTACGCCGTCTGATTTGGTGGGAGCACTGGCGTTGCCCATTAGGCCCCCAAAAGGATTTCCCGCGGGCGGGAGTGTTTTTATCGCGATTCGCCAATATTTGGCCGTTGTAGGCGCAAATGCTACCGTATTGAAAGGTACGGTACTTCCCGACACTTTGGCAATTTCTCGAAAATTGACCCCATCGTCACTTACTTTCAAACTGCGGTTTTCGGGGTTTCCTCTAAATTCGCTCAATGCACCTTCTATCGCGCCGGCTATCGCAAATGCCTTAAAGGTTTGGGGCGTATCAAATTCGTACTGAATCCACATATCTTGACCTACTTCCATCGGAGGAACAAATTCTGCTTTGGCCAAATCACCATCACTTAGGTCTTTAAGGCTAAAATTCCCACCGCTTGAAGTGACTTTAGGATTCAGGTCGGCAAATGGCTTATCTGCTTTGGACAAACGATACGCAATCACCAAGGCATCTTGGTAAAAGTTAGGCTTTTCGCCCACAAATCCCCCCGTAAGCCCTCCCGAACCAATCAGTACATTCTGAAACTTCCCTATTACGTCGGCAGGTCGGGGCAATTTTCCCGAAAAAGTTTTTCCGCCTTCTACGCGTGTTTCCGTCCAAACGTACTTTTTCATGGCATCTTTGGGTTCAACCCAAGGGCCACCCGTTACACTCCAGCCCGGCGAACCCGCAATGGCCATTTCAAGCCCTTTTTGATCGGCCGTTTGGGTCATAAATTTGAAGGCATCTTTCCAGTCGGGCGTCATAAAAACCAATTTTTTGGGCACGACAACGGGCGTAAAAAGGTTGGCATCAAAATTCTGAAAACCACCAATCCCCACGCGGCTCATCCATTCCAAGTCTTTTTGGATGCCTTCTTTGGTGATATTGCCGTTCATCCAATGCCACCAAACCCGTGGTTTTGCCGAGCTTGGAGGAGTTTGAAACTCCGTTTTGTCTTGGGCATAGCCCCCTAAGCTCAATAGCGCAAGCAGGGCTACAATTGGTTTTTTATTTTTTTTCATTTCAGTTTTAAGCGTTGAAATTTGCCCTTTCAGGTGTTTTTCACTTAAAAAATAAAAGTGTTGGCCTACCAAGGCATAAAAAGCACTTATTTAGGAAAAAATGGCCGCGGTAAATCCAACGTTTTATAGTAGTAATTGACCATTTGTTTTAAGGATGTTAGATTGTTTGGTTGCTCTTTTGTGTCTCGCTCAAACATGACATACCCATTAAACCTTTGGTGCTTTAATTCCGCAAAAACCGCAGGAAAGTCCACAACTCCCGTACCCACAGGCACATCTTGAATTTTGTTGTTATTGTATTCTGCAATGTCTTTGAGGTGGATTCCAATAATTTTACCGTCTAATTTTTTTAACGCATCTAGGGGGTTTATCCCTGATTTTGGATAATGTCCCAAATCAGGACAAGCACCAAAATTTGGGTGGCCTTTGAGGGCTGCCAACACCGAATCGGGGTGCCAGTAAATGCTATTTTCTTTCCAATGATTGTGAAGGGCTACTTTAATACCATAAATTCCCGCTAAGCTATCTACACTATCCCACATGTTACGGGGAGGTTCTGCCGTCACGTATTTTACGCCAAAGGCTTTTGCAACCTCAAAGTCTCGTTTCCAATCAGCGATATTTTTGCCTCCAATGACGTAGATAGACTCCATTTTAAGTCCTTGGTCCGCCACTTTTTTCTTTAGATTTTGAATACCCGCTGGTGAAAGTTTAAATAACACGGTGTCTTTTAACTCCTTGCCCGATTTGGCAAATACAAACCCTTCTACGTATTTTAGAGAAGCACTGTCGGCGTAGGCTAATTGCTCTGGAAACGACATCGAACTAAAGGTGTATAAAGCCACGCCCAGTTTCCAATCAACTGCCTTAGCAGGCTTATCTGCCGCCTTTTTGGTGCCAGACTGCGCACTTAACGTCAATGAAAAACAGCCGTTTAACACAATACTCAACACCGCCGCAGTTAATAAGTGGATTTGATATTTACTTTTCATTTTTTGTTTTTTTTGTCTACAAAATAAAATGATTAGCGATAAAAGTGTTGACGATAAAGGGGTTGGCGGAGAGAACACCCGCCAACGGCATGATGGCATAAAGTGGTTTTTCTTTTTCTAAATACTGAATTGATTCATACCTTCTTTCAGAGCCAACATTTTGCCTTTCCAAACCAAGTTACCCGTTATGGTTTTGGGCAGTTCTATCTGAATCTTCCATTTGCCATTTTCAAGTTTATAACTTGCCGAAATGCTTCCTTTGGGGTGCGGCATCGTTCCCTTTATATCGGTCATCTGCCCTAAATGCGGGGTAATTTTCACTTTTGAAAACGCCAAACCATCGCTGTCAATTCCTAAAATAGTGCGGTAGAATTCGATGTTGGGGCTTGACCCCCAAGCGTGGCAATCAGAGCGAGTTTTGTCTACATCAGAGGTTTCTGCCCAAGTTGTAAGTCCCATTTGAATATTTTCACGCCATTTATCAAGCCATTTTAAATAATCATTTCCTTTCCCTGCTTTGATCAATGCTTGGTGCAAATAATATTTGAAATAGATAGAGGCAGGTGCGAGCTGGTTATTGGTTAGTAGTGATTGGGCAATTTGGTTTGCTTCCTCGCTACTTGCTAAACCCGTCAGAATGGCCAACGAATTGGTATGTTGCGAAAACTCATCTTTTTCTTCCCGGTCGGCAAATAATTTCTTATTACTGTCCCAATATTTAGCTCGAATAGTCTTTTTTAACAACTCGGCAGCTTGTAGATATTGAGCGGCAAAGGCAGGATTGCCCAGTTTCGTTTCTAAGTCTGCCGCTACTTGATACGCCCAAAGCAGCTGAAAATCAAGCACCGCCGAAGTACCATTGGCACTCATTGGCCCCATACCTGCCCGCCATTCTTTAAAATTATCCACCCAGTCGGTAAACATCCATTGAGGGGTATTTTTTAGTCGACCATCGGCTTGCTGGTAGCTTTTGAAATAGTCCAAAATTTGCCGAGTGCCACTTATTTTACTTTTAACAAACTCTATATCAGCCCCATAGCGGGCGTAATCTTGCAACATCCCGATATACCAAAGCGAAAACGTAGGGATAAATTGCGGGGTGTAAGAGGGATGCCTACTCAAGGTGACGCCCTCAGGCTGGCGAGAGAAATCCATGAGATTGATGGCATTTTTTACCAGTCGGTCGTCGCCACTGTTGTAAAGCGACACCAGTGCCTGAATTCTGCCATCGCCAATGTATTGAAGTTGCTCATAATAGGGGCAATCCATGTAGGTTTCATAAGCACACAGACGAGCGGTACGCCAACCAATTTCCAACATCTTGTCCATCTCGGGCTGATTGGCAGACAGCTGGGCGTTCATTTTAAAGGGGTAACCCGTAAATGTACCGTAAATATCATTCAACGTAATTGCCTCATTTTGAGTAACAATACTCAGCTGCAAATAGCGATAAGTACGGTAAGTAAGACTGGTAAATTTCTGATTTTGGCTTCCGTCCGAAACCAAACTATCTGCCCGACCTATAAAGGTTTTGCCAGTGGTTTCGTTTCTATTGCCTTTTGAAGTCTTGTTAAAAAGTGCCTCTGCATATCTTAATGTAATGGTAGCGGCTTTGCCTCCGCTAAACTCCAGATTTGGATAGGCGTTGGTGAGGTAGCTTTGGTCTAAAATGATATTTACTTTTGAGTTGGCAGGTATCAGCACATCTGATTTTTTGGCAGGAAAATCAGCAGGCAAGCCCGTAATGCCTTCGTTACTAACGACTTTTACTAATCGTTCATCTTTCAATTCCATTTGAGGAATGATAGACGGCACCAACATCCAGCCACTCATGGTCCCAAAAGCCCCTAAAATGTTTTTGGGGACTCCCCCACCCACGGGTCTTGCTTTTTGCCAGTTTTTATCATCAAAGCCTTCACTTTGCCAATTTTTTGGACTTAAAGCCATGTTTCGTATTTCACCCGCTCCAGCTACATAATAGCCTCTGGTTCTAAAAACCAATGGAGCAAAGCTATTGTCTTTTTCACAAAGCCATGTGTTATTGGTATTTATGGCCGACTCCGCAGAGGTAGCGCCTTGTAAAATAAAACCCGTACGGTAAGTTATCTGAGCCTCAGGTTTAAATTCTCCCTCATTCCAAACTTGGGCGGCTATAATATTTTTGCCTGCTTTTAAATAAGCCGCAATATCCACAGTTTCATAATTCCAATGGGCAATATCGCCACGTGCAGGGCCCATCGAAACCAATTTTTCATTCACAAAAAGTTTATAACGATTGTCTCCCGAAACATGAATTTTAAAGTGAGTGGGCTTTGAAGCCAACTCAATGGTTTTTCGGAACATGTACACGCCATAACCATCGGCGGTGGCGTTGGGCACGGTAATCCATTGTGCATGCCAACGTTTATTGATAACATCGGGTTCTCCTGTTGGAGGGCCGAACTGAGCCTTTACAAGAATTGATGTTAATGCTACCAAAAGTAAGGCAATAACGGTTACTTTTTTCATCGTTACTCAGGGTTAAATTATCGTTGATGTTTATTTCAATTCTTTTTTCAGAAAAGCCATCACTTTCATTCGTATTTCATCTACATCGTACATTTTGCCAAAGTGAGGGGCATCTTTAACGATGATGAGTTCATTTGCGACCCCATTGGTCGTTAGCCAAGCACTCAACAACTGCGAATGACGGGGGGAAACAAGGTTGTCTTTTTCGCCGTGAATCAGTAAAAATGGAGGGTCGTTTTTGTCAACGTAGGTTACGGGACTCGCCGCTTTTGCCAAGTCGGGACGAGCAAGTGGTGCCGCGCCAATGAGCAAGCCTTCGGGCGATTTGGCGTCGTCTGCCCCAGGAAATAAAATCAATTCGGCAGGCCCATAAAAATCAACAACGGCTTTGATTTTGAATTTCGCAATTTGCTTATTCATATAAAAATCAGGCACTTTGTTGTTGTGGGCCAAGCCCAAAAGCGATGCCAAATGCCCCCCCGCCGAGAATCCCATCAAGGCAATTCGGTTTTTATCAAAGCCATATTTTTCGGCATTGTCGTACAAAAAAGACACAGCACGATTACAATCTTGGATTTGGGCAGGAAAAGTAGCTTGCATAGCCCAACGGTAATCTATGGACGCTATGGCAATACCATTGTTGATCAAGGCCGACACGGTATTACCCATGTAACCAATATCGGCTGTTTTGTCATTTCCAATCCATCCACCTCCATGAATAAAAACCACCAAAGGCAGATTTTTTGGCGCATTGGCGGGCAGATAAATATCCAGCAAATGCTTTTTGAGCGTATCACCATTGTACGGAATATCCCCGTACAGTACCGTTCCTTCTGGAAAGAGTTTTAATACACGGTTGGTTTGCTGTTGGGCATTTGCAAAAAACGACTGTAACAGCAGCAACGCAGCAAAACATACGAATTTGATTTTCATTGGGGTAGCAAAAGTTAAAAGGTATATTTCTTATTAAAAGCGGAGACCACTTAGATATATTTCAACTCAAATCTGATAATCTATTTCCAGAAAATCCTCCACATTTTTCAGCCAATAGTTTTGCACAAACGCCACGTGTTCTGGATGATTTGAATAAAAATCGTATTGCACCTGCGTATCAAATTCCATCGAGATACCGTACTCAAATTTGTTCTTGGGGCTGATTTGCTTCAATACTTCAAATTTTTGAACATCTTGAATAGAGGCAAGTTTGTCAACCGCTTCAAAAAAAGCCTGCTTCTCGTCGGCATTGATGGCGTCTTTGAGTTTGAAAATGACGGAATGTCGAATCATGACTTAGTGGGTTAATATCTAACATTAGTACAAGTTTATAGCGCTTTTGTACAGAAAGTATCCTGAACTCACCTGTATTGCCTCAAAGTGAGACAATAACTAAGCATAAAGGCGCCAGTCACGCAAAGACGCAGTGACTGAATGCGGGGCCATTATCAAATAATCACGTCTTTTTTAAAGCTTTGAAAGTTCTTTCAATTTCATTACGAAAAACAAGCCGATTAACGCCAGTGCCGCCGCCACCCAAAGAAAAGCCGAAGGGGCGATTTTGTCGGAAAGAACTCCCGATAGGGCAGGAACCATTACTCCACCAACAATTTCTGCAATGGCCGTAATAAACCCTAACGCTTTGGCTTTCAAATAGTCAGGTACCGACTCAGAAGGCAGTACAGCCGCCACGATGGGAAGTAGCCCCATCATAAAATAGGTAAAAAACATGGCTGGAAGGTGAAGCGCTGAACCCGCCAAAAAATAGACTGCAAAAGGATAAAACATACCCACCACCATAAAAATCAGAAGCACTTTTTTACGCCCGATACGGTCAGAAAGCCCCGGCACAATAACGGAAGATAAAAGCCCAGAAACGCCCAAAAGCCCCATGGTTTTGCCCATTTGGTCGGCCGACATTCCTTGAGCATTTACAAAATAATTGGAAATAAACGGAAGTGTAGCAAACCACCAACCAAACACACAGCAAGCCGCTCCAATGCCCCATTTGATGTTGTTGTACTGTAACAGTTCGGCGATATTGAGAGTGGATTTCTCTTTGGTTTGCACGCTTTCAGCGGTTGATTTTTTGACAAATTTCCACGCCAGCAAACCCAACACCAAGCCTGGCGCTCCTGCCACAAAAAAGGCATTGCGCCAACCCATATTTTCGGCAATTTGGACTAGGACAACAGGCGCTAAAATAGAACCAAAAAGAGCAGAACCTACCCCTTGCAAAATCCCCGCGTTTATGCCCAGTCGGTGAGGAGAAGATTCGCGCTCCACAAAATTTTGGGCCAAAGGAATCACTGGCCCTTCGGCAAAACCCATGACGAGACGGGCTATCAGCAACGTTACAAACGAAACCGCCCAACCAGAGCCAAATGAACAAAGTGAAAAGGTAAAAACCCCGGCAATGAAAACAAGTTTTTTCTTGTTGTTGGTTTCGGCCCACGCCGTAGAGAAAAAACTCGAAAACGCCCAAGCCAACGACAATGCTCCGGCCAACAATCCGATTTGGGTATTATTAAGATTGAGGTCTTTGGCAACATAGGGCATCAAAAAATTAAGTGCCAAGCGGTCGAAAAATAAGCACCCAAAAGTGAGTGCCATCAATAGCACAATGCTGTTTTCGTACGTAAAAAATCCTTTTTTCATGTTTCAAGCGAGGTAAGGGTTGATTCTTTTTTAAATGAGCAAGTCAGATGGCAGTCAGATTAAAGAAGTGGCCTATGGTCTGGCGACTCGGTCTGCGTGGTTCGGTCTGACTGTCGTCTGACCTGTGTGGCCCATGTGGCCTCAATCAAAATCTATATAATCTGATTTTCAGCGTTGTGATTTTATCTCCGGGTAAACTTGCTTTTTGCTCATCGCCATTCCAGCGCTTGGTGGCTACAAATTTTTCATTTTCAAACTCACCTTCTTCAATGGACAGAAAACCTAAATGCTCAAATTTGATGCCTTCTTTCAACTCAAAATGCAGCTTTACGCCATAACCTACTACATAGAATTCATCCGTTGCATTTTGAATAAGAATGGCCGAGCCGATCTCCTCAGGAAGCGCCCCAAACGGCCCCGCAGGCATGGCTTTCGCTTTGTCTTCTTTGGTTTCAGAAGTGGGGGGACCAAACGACATTTTGGCTTTCCCTTCATTTTCCAACGATTTGCCAAAATCAATGCTGAACCCCGGTTTTCGTGAACTCGTTGCCACTAATTTATAATCCCCCATTTTCAGTTCCTGACTTTCTTTGACGGGATTGAGGTACACCGCCTTTAGTTTTTCGCTGCCGTAATTCTGAGTAAGTGTTCCAGCCATTTGTGAAATAGCTTTGTAGGTACTTTTCAGCAGATTCAGATTGTTGCTGTTTGCTTTGCTTTTCATTTGTTCACCATCAATGCCAAAGGGCGCAAAGCCCAATGAATTATATGCCCCAATCGAATACAACGCCCCAGCTGGCATCAGTGAACTTTCTGGAATAAATAGTGTATTACCACCAAAAGTATAGGCATCAAAAAGTTCGTCGTACTCAATAGTATAGACATTGGGCGAATAAAAATCCAACGCCTTCCCTCCAGCCCTGTAGGCATCCAACACGTGCGGATTGATGGTGCCGTGTGGATAAAAACCTCTTTTATTGTACAGCCAACCATTGCAAAAAGCGGGCAAATCGTATATTTTTCTACCTTCGGCGGCAATGTAATTGATGTATTTGGAGTAATGATACGCCATAAACAACTCCTCAGTGTAGAACTTATAATCGCCTTGGTCGGTACTTTTACCCAAGACCTCTTCCCACGTTCCTTTGGTTTTATACCCGTTGTCGGCCCATGCTTTTTCCAGTGCCGGAAACAATTTCCCTTTGTTGGTTTTAAGGTAGTTTATCATATCATCAGGAATGGCGCTTTGCCATGCTTTTAAAGCTCGGGGAGATAAATCACGATAGTTTTCAAAACAGCCCGGTTCATTTTCTACTTGCGTCATGATGACCGTGTGTTGCTTATCCACTTCCTTAAGGTGTTGCATCAAAGCGCTATATGCTTTTGCATCGGCATTCCTATTTTCTTCGCTAAATGGCGACAAGATTTCGAGGGTCTTACCGTTTTCGAGGGTGTATCTTTGAAAACGTTGGGGATTGGTTTTTACCCATTCGGGTACGTAAGTGGAGGCAGTACTTTTCCAACTTCCAAACCATACCAACACGATTTTTAAATTCTCTTTTTTAGCGCCTTCAATCGCCGCATCTACCAATTCAAAATTGTATTTGCCTTCCACAGGCTCCAGCAATTCCCAATACGCATACGCCAAAACCGTATTGAGGTGTAGGTCTTTCATTTCTTTCCACACTTTTTGTAAGGCGGCTTTGTCGGAGCCAGTCGAATTGTGGAGTTCTCCCCCCAAAATGATGAAAGGCTTTCCGTCCACCATTAACTTCGGTACTTTGCCCGATTTTTCCAAATAGGGAAGTTGGGCAAACAGCAGGGTGGTGCTCCATACTAAAGCAAAGGTTAAGACAATTTTTGAGGTGGTTTTCATAGAGGTTATCTATTCGTTTTTGGGGACATAATGAACTTAAAATTCAACGAAATTCAGCAGGCTTTAAACTTTGAAATAAAAAAACAGCAACTAAAACTCATTTTTTTTAAACGCCTGATACTGAAAACTTACGCTCTCAGTATCAGGCAATAAACCCATAAAAAACTACCATTAAAACTTATAACTCAGCGTCAGAAAATAGGCTCTTGGCATGATAGGTAAAGTGGCATAAATGGCCTGTTTGTTGGCTTCTAACATCTGTTTCGTAAAACCTTGGGTATCCAAAGCGGCGGGAAAACCTCCAGGCGCGGCCCACCCCATGATACCATACGTATTGAGAATGTTATTTACCGATGCATTGGCCTGAATATTCTTCGTGATTTTGTACGAGGCATTCAAATCAAAGGCGTTGAAAGCAGGCAATTGGAAGGCATTTCCGACGTTGGCCCAGCGCTTGCCCATGTATTGCCAGTTGAGGGATGCCGTCAATTTATCGTTGCTGTAAGTGGGCGTTACGGTAAACATATTGGCGATATTATCGTTTTTGCCACCATCATAAGTTACTTTCACATCATCAGCAGGGCCGTTGGCATTGGCCAACCATACGCCGAATTCTTTTGCCACCGAGGTTTGGATTGTACCTACGGCACGAACGCTGAAGTTTTTGTTGAACGCATAATTCCCTTCTAATTCCAATCCTTTGGTTTCAATTTTTTGATATACCCGAGCCGGTGCATAGTAGGTGGCATCTGCATTTTGGAAAATCTGGAAATTAGGAATATTGCTTGCCAAGGTATAGAACGGAGTAACGAAAAGGTTCAGGTTTTTACTTTTATACTTCAATCCCAACTCCGCCATTTTGATGTCTTGTGCTTCAACAGATATGCCCGAAGTAAGTTGTTGATTAGCAATATCCATAAAATAACTCAAATCTGGGGTTTTACGCCCTTGTGAGTAGCGACCATAGATGGCAAGTCCATCATTCACCCTGTAATTGGCTCTAAATGAGTAGGAGATTACATCGCTGAAAGAAAGGCTTTTATCAAAACTTTGCGTAGGATTGGCGGTAAATATGCGGTTGTCATAGAGCGTAGCGGCGTTGCCATCGGCGCCCGTTGGGCTATCAGGCGTTACGCGCTTGGGCGTGGTAAAGCTTGATTTGATGTTGAAGTTTTCGGCACGGATCCCCCAGTCAATATTCAGTTTCTCGGTTACATCCCAATTATGGCCTAAAAACAGCGCAAATTGTTTGACCTTTGCTTCATTTTCATACACGCCACTTCCGCCAAAATTTGTAATACCATTTGGGTTTGTTAATTCAAACTTTGCTCCTCCCAAATTTGTATAGCGAATAGCCACCGTTTTGGGTTGGTCTTCAATCGTGGCAAAACTTTGGCCCGACGGTATCATTGAGAAACGCTCCGCCTTGGTTGATGAATAATACAGACCACCCGTGAAGGTCATCTTTTTGAATTTCTTTGAAAGGGTGGCTTGGTCAATTACGTCATTCAGGCCTACTTCTCCGTAAGGATTAGGATTATAAAAAACGGCGTTTGGCAATACATCGCCTCCTGGAAGGGTTAGGTTATTGGGTATAAAACGAATGCCACCACCTGCCGGGGGCAATTGTTGCACTGTACCGTAGCTTTGTCCAGTGGCAGGGTTATAAAACTCATACGTCCCGAATCTGGCCACGTTGCCGCTCACCCCGTAAAAAACCACCTGATCAACCCTGAAAGGAAACACCACCGCCGTTGTTTGGCTGATGTTATCTTTGTTAGAAATCTTAAAATTATTGTTGAAAGTCCAACCTTCTCCGAAGTTCTGTTCCCAGTTTAGACCAATTGCTTTTTCAGTGTATGAACCCACTTTGCGGGTATCATATTCAATATCTTTTGACGCACCCGAAAGGGCTTTAGGTACGGTAAATTGCTGTGATTGAATCAAAGTCGAGCTGGTATTAGTAAAACTTCCTGCAGGTCTTGGGTTTTCAAAGTCAACTGAAGGCGTAAATTCAAAAGGAGCCGTATGGTCATCCAAAATCTTAGCGTAAAGTTTCAAAGAGCCTGATTTATAATTCTTTACAACATTTGCCTTCACTTGTCCACCATAGCTGAGTTTATAGCCAGGGTATTTGGGACCATCGGCATTACGGTAAAAACCACCTACGTTGAAAGTCAATGACTTATCTTTTGAAAGTGGCCCACCTACGTTAAAATCGGCACGGTAATACGGGTTTTGCCCATTTCCTTCCAAACCAAATCTGCCGCGAACTTCACCCGCAAGCGTTTGACCGCCCGTTTTTGAAACGTAATTAAATAAACCACCCGGCGCATTTGGCCCTAAAATGGAAGCCGTACCTCCTCTTACAGCCTCAATTCTGCTTAGCGTGGCATCGGCCCGAAGATAGCCATCGGGCTGCACAAGCCCCGAAATACCCATCACGGGCAAGCCGTCTTCCTGCATCGAAACGTAAAAAAAGCCACCGTTATAGTTCAACCCTCGGGTATAAATAGCGTTGCCGACTTCTCCTCGTGAAGTATTCACATAAACGCCCGGCAGGTTTTTGAGCAGGTCAGCCGAGCTATTTGGCACAACTCCCTCTATCTGTCTGGTATTCAAGGTAGAAATTGCTACCGAAGCATTCATTTTGGTTCGTTTGTCAAACACCCCCGTTACGACCACTTCATCCAACGCGGCAGCATCATCTTGAAGTGAAATCGACAAGCTCCCCGACTGTGGTACGGTAACGCTTACCTCTTTGCTTTGATAACCAATAAAAGAAGTGACGAGCGTATACGAGCCATTTTCGACGTTTTCAATCGTAAACGCGCCCGTTTTATTGGCCGAAGAGCCTTTAGTCGTACCTTTGACGACCACCGAAGCTCCGACTAATGCTTCGCCCTTGGCATCCGTAATTTTTCCTGAAATGTTGCCTGATTGGGAGAACGTGGAAATACTGAATAGGGTCAACACAAAAAGTGCGAACATTCCTTTCGGAAGTACATTTTTTTTCATTGCTTTGAATGGGTTTTGTTAAATTCTCAGATGGCAAAACTTTCGGCTGATAGCGCTGGCAGGCGTTATCAGCTTTTTTTTATACAAACAGACACCTCAATTTGCTTTGATTATTTGCACAAATTCTATGACAAAACTAAGACAAAAAGGGCATGGGTTGTGAATCAAAAAAACGCCAATACTATTCAATATCAATCAAATTGAAATTTATTGGTATTCTTTTGGACTGATGCCCGTTTGGCTTTTGAAGAACCGGGCAAAATTGCTGGGGGTTTGATTGCAGAGCTTTACGGCAATTTCGGCAATTTGAAGATTAGAATATTTCAGCAGCGACTTCGCTTCCAAAATGAGCATTTCGTTAAGCAGGTCTTGCGCTGTTTTGGCGGTGGTATTTTTTACACACTTATTCAAATGATTGGGCGTAACATTCAATAAATCAGCGTAATCCAGCACATGTTGCTTCTGATAGATATACTGCATCAGGGCGTTTTTGTATTGCTGAGTTACCAAAACTGCTGAATTTTTGGGGAGTTTTTTTTCGGAAGGGACAAATTTTTTCACTTCAATCAACAGCGCCAACAGATACGTGGCAATCAATCCAAAATCCCCTTTTTGGTCTTCCTGATAGAGTTCAGTCAATCTATCCAGAATATTCAAAATCGGTTTTTGGACCGTTTTGGGTACTTTAAGTAAGGGATTAGCCAAAAACTGAAGAAACGAAAAATTTTCTAAAGACATTTGCAAACCGCCCAAACGAAAGATTTGCACGTCGAAATGACAAAAAAAGCCACGAGCATCTTCGCTCATGGACTGATGGGTAGTGATTTGGTTGGCGGGCAAAAAGAAGAAAGTATCCTCGCCAAATGCGTATTCGTTGAGTCCTTTGCTTCTTTTTGATTCGCCTTTGGTCAAAAAAATAAAATCGTAAACCGTTTTGCGGTGCGGTGGCAGAGGAAATTTGATTTTGTCCCTAAAATCCTCCAACCGGTTTATGTGAAAAAGCTCATGATGCGCTTCTGCAAACAGGGGTTGCTGCCACTCAATGGTCTCGAAATGAAAACCCGGTGAAATTTCAGGTTTTAAAATAGGTATTTCATTTCCGCTTGCCATGTTCCATTACTCGTCCTTTTGCTATTTCCGATACATCGTTTTACGGGTATCATTGATGACACCTTTCCAGTTCATTCCAAATCCGAAATCATAGCTGTTTCCTTCCGAATCTTTGTGGCAGGTCATATCGTAAGGTACATCTTCGGCTTGTTTTTCTACGGTTTTCATGTCGGCTGGCATTTGCATGGGCAGCAGTGCCGAGGGTTCGGCTTTGCCCGAAACGATGTCCAAAATGGCTTGGTCCTGTACGCCAAAACTCACCAGAATAGAAGAGGCGTCTTTCTCAATTTCCGCAAAAACCATGGGGTTGGATGCATTGACCGAAACCACTACCGGCTTGCCTTTCATTTTTGCTTTGGTGTCGGTCACCAATTGTGCGTCGGCAATGTTGGCCGTTTTGGTCGATTTATTTTTATAGCCACGGTCGGTGAAATTTTCCAACGGGTCGCCGCCAGCAATGCTTTTTTCACGGGCTTCGGTAGCGGTGTAGTCACCATACTGCAAACTGATGGGCACATAACCGTTACCGCCCTTTTTCAAATCTTCTTTATCGTACCCAATGGTGGCCGTTGGATTTTGGATAAATACCAAGGCAAAATCAGCCTCATCGGCATTGTCGGTGACGTTGTAGTACTTTTTGACAATGTCAATATTCACGGGATATTCCGTCGTTGCTGGTGTTTCTACACCCAAAAAATTGCGAGCGGCGGGCGTAAAACGTTTCGGAACATACACGGTCTTTTTAGAAGCGACTGGCAATACTTTCGCCTGATTTTTCAGCAGTACGACGGATTTCAACTGTGCTTCGTAGCCCGCCTTCATGTATTCGGGTTTCCCGACGATGGCTTTGGTTTCTTCGGAATTTAGGTACGGATTTTCAAAAACACCTACCCGGAAAATATTGCGCAGCAAACGCACCGCAGATTGCTCCATTCTGGCCCTGATTTTGGCTTCGCCGTGTTCTTTTATTCCCAACTGATAAGCTTCTAAAATTGGCTTCATATCATTTACGCCACCGTATTGGTCAACGCCCGCCATTAAGGCTTTATAGTGAAGCTCCCCCAAGGAAAGACTCTCTACCCCCCAAGATTTACCGTCTAAAAACGAATCCATCGAAGTGTGAAGTTTGGTTACATTCCAGTCTGTACACACTACGCCATCGTAGCCATATTTGTTACGGAGTAAGTCAGTGATGATGTATTTGTTGTAGTTATTTGCGACGTTTTCGTTGTATTTCTTATCTTGATTCCACGAAATCGTATAATAGGGCATCACCGCCGAAGCCATTTTGGTTTGTCCTTTCAGCTTAAATGCTCCTTGTGTAAATGGTATCAAATGAGCATCAAAATTATTGCCCGGATAAACAGCAAACTTACCATTGGCATAGTGTGCATCACGCCCAGCTTCCCCCGAGCCACCTCCTGGCCAGTGTTTTACCATCGCATTGACACTTTTTACTCCCCAAACACTCGATTGAAAACCATCGCAATACGCTTGCCCCATGGCCGCCGACAGCGCAGGGCTTTCTCCGAACGTACCGCTGAAACGCCCCCAACGGGGTTCGGTAGCGATGTCAACCTGCGGCGAAAGAGCCGTGGTAATGCCCAAAGCACGGTATTCGTCCGCCGCGATTTTACCAAATTTTTCAATCAACGTTGGGTCGAATGTGGCCGCCATTCCCAACGGACTTGGCCACATAGAGATTTCACCGCCGGCCGCCGCGTCAAACTCCGCCTTGGCTCTAGTGCCGTGGCGTGGGTCTGAGCTGTTGTTGGCGGGGATTCCGAAGCCAATACTTTCACAAAAAGCCTGTAATTTATTATTCCATTGAGCCGCAATCTCGGGCGTTTGTACCGTGGTGACCAACACGTGGCGCAGGTTATCATCCTTCAAAAATTTCTTTTGCTGGTCGGTCAAATCCGTCGGGTCAGTTTCTCCGGCTTTGAAAGGCTTGCTATTGTAAGTGCCTGCAAAATACCCTCCCGCCCGGGCGGGAATGGACTGGTGCGATGAATACAGCATCAAGCCGGCAATTTCTTCAATGCTCAGTTTAGAAGCCAAGTCTTTGGCGCGTTGGTCATACGACAAACGCCAATCTTCAAACGCATCCAGTTTGCCATTTTTATTCAAATCTTTAAACGCCAATCCATTGACAGTCAAAATTTTCACCCCTGAAGTAGGCGAATACCCCAACGTTTGTCCTCCCTGATTTTCGACCAGATTAAAACTGCCTTTCGGGGTTTCTTTCCATTTGGTTTGGGCATACACTGGCGAAAGAGCGACGTTTAAAATCAGCAACAGTAATGTGTACTTTTTCATCGTTTATAACTTGGTTAGGTGAGTAAAAGGGACGGCTTTGGTTATTTACTTTTCACTTTCGTGCCTTTGCACTCAAACATACCCATCATATTACCGTCAGCATGGTCTTCATCTTTCTTAATGAGATTCATAGTAACATCGTACCCGGCAATGCTAAAGGCTAAAATGACTTCCTGCCCTTTTATTTCTACTGATTTCATCGTTACGGACTCTTCTTTTTTACTGTTAACTTCTTTGACATAGCTCCCTGACAACTTTTCTTCCTTTGATTCAATGAGTGCATGCAAAACTACGTCACCCTCGGGAGTACCTTTCACCACAATATTCCATTGGCCCACAAAATAAGCCTTGGAATCCTGAGCTCTCAGGGCGATTGAAGTAAGGAGAAAAAATAGGCTTAGAGCGCCAATTGATAGAAAATTTTTCATTTGTATAATTGGTTTATATTCGATAATGAATGAATTGTAGCCCGCAGACCGTCAGTCAATGATCGCCACGGCGCGCGTCCAACCCGCACTCGCGGCTTTGATTTTGGCGGGAAAACAGGCCACTTTAAAGCCAAAAGGTGGCAATTGGTCCAGATTGGCCATTTTTTCAATTTGGCAATATTCTTTTTCGATACCCACATAATGCGCCTGCCAGATGATACCGGGACGCGGATTGGCCCGATAATCAGCCGCCTGAATGTGCAGCGGAATATCCCAACCCCACCCGTCGGTGCCCATCACTTTGATGCCTTGGTCAATGAGCCAATGTGTCGCTTTGGCCGAAGCTCCTACGTGGATTTTTACAAAATCAGGATCGTGCAAACGCTTATCGGCATCGCAGCGAATCAAGACGATGTCAAAGGGTTTGAGGGTATAATTGATGGCCGCCAGCTTTTCAATTAAGTCTTCTGGCTCAAACATGTAGCCGTCGGGCTTGTCGGTAAAATCAAGCACCACGCCGTCGTGGAAGAACCAGTCCAACGGCATTTCATCAATCGTACGTGAAGGTTTTCCCTCACTTGTCGGGAAATAATGGTACGGTGCATCCACGTGTGTTCCGCAGTGGCTCGTCACGGTCAAAAACTCACCTGCCGGGCCGTTGCCGTCAATAAAGACATCGCCGGCAATACCTTCGAAAAGTTTTCCACCCATTTTTTTTGCCCCTTCTTTGTGGTCTTCGTAGACGATTTTGGTAGGAAGCGGCTCTTTGATTTCCTCAGAAATCGTCACGGAAAGGTCAATGATTTTCATTTGAATTGGTTGATAATTACGTTATTTTTGAAAAAAGAACAGGTCATGACTACCCAAGCACGAGAATTTACGCCGCCTCTCAAGCTAAGCCGTCCTGTGCGCAGATACACTTTAGAGCAGTATTTACGGAAAGAGGCGATATCCATTCATAAGCACGAATTCATTGACGGTCAAATCATTAAAATGCCCTACGCCAAAGGCCCTCACAATATCATTTCGGTCAATATGATAGCTCAGATGGTTAATCGTGGCGAAAATCTTGAAAGAAACCATATCGTATTTTCTTCGGCACAATTAGTTTATTTACAAAGTCTTGATGCATGTGTTTATGCCGATGCGTTAGCCGTTTGTGAAAAACCTTTGTACTGGGACGACAATCAACTGTTACTGATCAATCCGATTTTAGTAGTCGAAGTACTTTCTAAAAGTACATCCCGCTACGACCGCACCAGAAAGTTTGACAAATACAAAACACTTGATTCATTCCGTGAATATGTACTCATTCGTCAGGATGAATGCTACGCCGAGGTTTGGTTTCGTGAGAGTCCCGGACGTTGGCAGGAAACCATTATTACCGAAATGACCGGTCACTTACCTTTACAATCCGTTGGCATTTCTGTTTCCATGGAATCTATTTATCTTAATGTTGAATTAAAATCCAAGTCTTCATAATGCAGCACCACGGGCGGGTTTTCAAAAAACGGCCCAATCAATCCGCGCCATTCTTTGAATAATTCCGATTCGCGAAAACCGATGGTATGCGCTTCGAGACTCTCCCAACGAATAAGCAATACGTAGCGGTTTTGCTGTTCGATACACTTCTTAAAATCATGCCCCACATAGCCTTTTGATTGACTAATCACGGCTTGGGCTTTTTCTAAATTCTGCTCAAACTCCGCATTCGTGCCCGGTTTGATATCAATGGTGGCAAGTTCTAAAATCATATTACTGTATTTCTTAAAATCCCAATTCCTTCAATTTCCAACTCCACTACATCGCCTGGTTCGAGCGGGCGGTGAACGGTGAAGTTATTTTCAATCAAGCTTCCCCAACCCACTGTACCTGAGCCCAATATATCGCCAGGCATCAGTGTCACGTTGTTTTCAGAAGCGCGCTCCATCATTTGTTCGAAGGTGTAATACACGGTTTGGTAGTTTCCTTCACAGACGGTCACACCATTGATACGGGACGTCATTTTGAGATTAAACCGGTCGATTTGTACAGTCGGTACCCGAATCGGGTCATTAAATACGCTTTCATCAAACGGCACTCGGTATTGCTCCATTTCGTCGGCCGTAACGATGCATGGCCCGATGGCGTTGGCAAAATCTTTGCCTTTGTGGGGTCCCAACGGAATTTCCATTTCCACTTTTTGAATGGCACGGGCGGTCCAATCATTGAAAATAGTATAGCCAAAAATGTAAGGACGCGCGTCTTGGGCTTTGAGGTCTTTGCCCTTTTTGCCGATGATGCAGGCCAATTCCAACTCAATGTCCATTTTTGTTTCTTTGGTCGGGCGTTTGATTTCGTCGTCTGGCCCGTAAATGGCCTGATGATTGGTAAAATAAAAAATCGGCATGTCGTACCAAGCAGGTCCGATTTTGTGCCCAAACGACCGAGACGCATTTTGCATGTGCATCTCAAAGCCAATATAATCCCGGAAACTGCGGGGATTGGGCAACGGAGCCAACAATTGAATTTCCGATAATTGATAATGAGGCTGCACATCGCCTAATGCCTTGATAATCAAAAAGTACTCTTCGTGATTGTCAATAAACGTTAGCATGTCCGTTGGCAGCTTTTCACTCGCCAAATTCATGTCAACGATCTCGTCGCCTGCGAGCCAACCCGTGCGGGAATCACCCTGTGGGTTTTTGAAGGTTACTAATTTCATCTTTTTCTATTTTAAAAGTCTGCCCCCATCAACCGTAATGATAGTACCAGTTGAGAAAGTTAGAGAAGTGGCTAAAGCATAAACTGCATTGGCAACATCTACGCCCGTGGCAAAGCGCCCAAGCGGTGTATTATCCATTTGATTTTGCAGGAATGTTGGGTCGAAATTCTTGGTATATTCACCTTCTACAAAGCCGGGTGAAACTGATACCATTCTTATTTTTGGCGCTAAAATCCTTGCCAGTGAACGGGTCATAGAATCAATCGCTGCTTTTGAAGCACAATAGGCCACATTACTTCCGATACCCGAAATACCTGCAATGGAGGAAATATTTACGATTAGAGATGACTCATTACTTTCCTCTGAACCTTTTTCCAATAACGCTCTGGTTGCTCTCACCATCGCAAACGAACCTCTGAAATTGGTTTGCATGATTTTATCAATCCACTCATCGGTCAAGCCTTCTAAATCACCATGCGGGACCGGGGTGGTAATTCCCGCGTTATTTACCAATACATCTAACTTTCCATACTTTTCTGACACAAAAGCCTTTAAGTCAGCCACTTTTTGTGCATCAGTTGTGGGAGCGTGGAAAATTGAATGACGAATTAGGCCGTCAGAAATACCATTTAACTCTTCTTCTAATTTCTCCGCTTTTGCTGAATTGCTATTATAAGTCGCAATTACACAATACCCATTCTCGGCAAATTTTCGGCAAATGGCCGAGCCTATTTCTCCTGCTCCACCGGTGACTAAGACTGTTTTCATTTGTTCCATTTTTTAAACCACAGAGATACAGAGAATCACAGAGAGAGGACTTTGGAGTAGCGACGTACCCGCAAATCGGCTTGTTCTTTATGGCCGGAGAAGTTTTCAATGGCGCATAATCGGGAGCAATATTCACCGATCATCGCACTGGCTTCGGGCGTACAAATTTCTTGGTACGTACAGGTTTTCAGGAACTTACCCACCCACAAACCTCCCGTATAACGAGCAGCTTCTCTGGTTGGTAAGGTATGGTTGGTACCAATCACTTTATCGCCGTAGGCTACGTTGGTTTTGTCGCCGAGAAACAAGCCGCCAAAATTGGTCATTTTATCCAAAAAATAACGTGGATTTTCGGTCATCACCTGTACGTGTTCGCTGGCGATGCGGTCAGCTTCTGATACCAGTTCATCCACAGTATCTACCAAAATCACCTGCCCATAATCCCGCCAAGACACGCTCGCTACATCCGCCGTTGGCAAAACGGTCAATTGACGTTGAATTTCGGCTTCGATACCTTCGGCAATGGTTTTACTAGTGGTCAACAAAATCGCGGGCGAGGTAGGACCGTGTTCGGCTTGACCGAGCAAATCCGTGGCGCAGGTTTCTACGTCGGTGGTATCATCGGCAATGACGAGCGTTTCCGTTGGGCCAGCAAACAGGTCGATGCCCACTTTTCCGTACAATTGCCGTTTGGCTTCGGCCACGTAGGCATTTCCTGGGCCCACAAGCATATCTACAGGTTGAACGGTTTCGGTACCCAACGCCATCATGGCAATGGCTTGCACACCGCCTAACAAATAAATTTCATCGGCTCCCGCCATGTACATCGCTGCCACGGTTGCGGCAGGAATTTCGCCGTTGATGGGCGGCGTACAGGCAATAACGCGCTTTACCCCCGCCACTTTGGCCGTCAATACACTCATATGCGCCGATGCCACCATTGGATAGCGCCCGCCCGGTACGTAACAACCCACCGAATTGACGGGAATATTTTTATGGCCCAAAATCACGCCCGGCAAAGTTTCCACTTCAACGTCTTTGATGGATTCCCGCTGAATTTGGGCAAAATTACGGATTTGGGTTTGGGCAAATGTGATGTCTTCAATCACCTGCTCGGGCAAACTGGCGATGATTTGTTGAATTTGAGCCGACGATAAGCGAAAGCTTTCGGGCGACCATTTGTCCAATTTCTCCGAATATTCTCTGACTGCTTTGTCGCCGTTGGTGGCCACGTTTTCCAACATATTTTCGACCAAAGCACGGACTTTCAAGTCGGCCTCTTTGCTTTCGGCGTAGGTAATACCTTTTTTTATTTGTTGTATCATTTGCTTAATGGGAGAATTGTAAAAATAGATTTTAGGCAAACGCCCCGCCATCCACTGCCATGGCATGACCAGTAATAAAACTTGATTCGTCCGAACATAGCCACAGGGCTACGTCAGCTACTTCCTGCGGTTGGCCCATGCGTTTCATGCGTTGGAGGTTTTTGGCCTGTTCCAAGGCTTCTGGGTTATGGGCCAATTTCCGCCGACCTTCCATCAGCATGGGAGTTTCAATAGCGGTAGGGCAAATGGCATTGACCCGAATATTTTGGGTAGCGTATTCAATAGCGGCCGTTTTGGTGATGCCCACAACACCATGCTTTGACGCCGCGTAAGGTACATTGGTGGGTTGCCCTACCAAGCCGGCCGCCGAGGCAATGTTGACGATGTTTCCGCCGCCCTGCGCGAGCATTTGAGTAAGTTCCGCTTTCACACAATACCACGTACCCGTCAGGTTTATATTCATCATTTGCAACCAATTTTCTTCTGGATACTCGTGTGTGGGTAAGGAAACCGTTCCCGCAATGCCGGCGCTGTTGACGGCACAATCCAAGCGCCCAAAGGTTTCGACGGTGGTTTTTACCGCGCTTTCTACGTCTGTTCGTTTTGAAATATCCACTTTCAGCGCAATGGCTTCCGCTCCAGAGGCAAGCAATTCTGCCACAACTGCCTGAGCTGCGGCTTCGTTGATATCGGTCACGACCACTTTTCCACCTTCCCGTCCAAAAGACAACGCAGTCGCCTTGCCGATTCCCGAACCAGCGCCAGTTACGAAGCATACTTTATTTTGGAATCGTTTCATGATGTTCGTTATCGCCAATGAATCATTTTTTGTCCGGCAACGGGACTATTGAAATAAGGAATTTTTGTTCCTCTTAAACTCCCAAGATAGACCGTTTTCAAATCCGCGCCGCCAAAGCTCAAACTTGCCATCCACGGACAAATCGTCCCTTGGGTAGCGGCTAAAAGTTCGGGGGTAACACAACGGTTTTCGTAAGCATCAAACAATCTTTTTTTCGTTTTCGGGTTGCTGTCATCCAACAAGGTGATTACTTCTCCGTCGGGTGTAATGGCAATGAGTTCATCGGTAAAAATGAGGGTAACCCACAGATTTCCAAAAACATCAAAGGCAAAACCATCTGGAAAACCACCCAACTTAGACGGGCCGTACACTTCTCGGCCGTATAGGTCACCGTTGGGTTTTGCGCGCATTCTCGAAATTTTCCATGCCGAACTTTCTACCACATAAAGCCATTCTTCCTTGTCGTCAAAACGGATTTCGTTGGTCCCACAAAATCCATCGGCCACAATTCTGACGCCTTTTTCATCCATCAACGCAATGTAGCCATCGGTAGCGCGGGTATTGATTTGGTCAGACCAAGGTTCAGTTCGGGTGGTGACCGTAAACCAAATTCTGCCTTTAGAATCTCGCAGTGGAAAGTTGGTTTTGCCCAAGGGTTGTCCCTCAATTTCCGTTAAAACGGTCGTCAATTTCCCGTCACGGGTCATCTTTTCGAGGTGATTGGTTCCCCAATTGGCAATGATAAAATCCCCGTTTGAGTCAAAACAAATGCCGTTGGGCAGTGAGCCTACGGCGTCAATATACCGTTGACTATCAGTGCCTTTATCAATAGTTTCAGGCAAAAAATCACTCACTTTTAGTGGGTTGATAATCTCTTGAGCTTCCTCATGATTCAACTTTACCACCCCCCCACGTGCATCTGCCGCCCAAACAGTGCCGTCGGATTCGGTCAGGATACATTCTGGCCTTTGCAAGTCGTAACCCAAGTATTGGATATTTTCACGGCTTACTTGCCAATTTTTCAGGGGATTTTGCAGGGTTGCCATCCTTAAATGGGAGCCGTTAAGGCCATTCCAGTTTTACCCATCAGCATACCCATATTTGCGCCTTCTGGAAGTGGTTGGTCGTTGTATTCAAGTAACTCCCAAGCTCCTAACGTTTCGGACACATCCACCACCATCATGCAACGCTCATAGCGACGTTTCATGTATCTCTCAAAAATGGCTTCAACTTCCCCTTCTTTTTGTAATTCTTCTATCAACACCACGGCATCCTCAATGGCTAAGGCGGCCCCCGAGCCTAATTGTGGTATGGTGGTGTGAGCCGCATCTCCCAAAACAACTACCCTGTTTTTATACCAAGGTGCTGGCATTTTGAGCGTTTCTAATGCTCGGTAATTAACCAATTTAGCATCGGTTACTTGGGGAATTAGCTCTTGAACGACAGGCACGGGATAAGCCGACATATAACCTTTCAGTTTTTCAACTAATTGGTCTTCGGGAATCATTGGATTATCGCCTTCGGCAGAATTTAAAAATATATAACACGACTCGACCGTCATTGGGATAACCCCGATTTTGTGTTTTTTATTAAAGAAAATATAACCAGTATCTAAGCCCGCAGGGCGTTTGAAGGGATAACGCCATACGGATAATCCAACATAATTTGGCTTGAATTCGCCAAAGATGAGTTTTCGTACTTTTGAATATACGCCATCGGCGGCAATCACAATGTCATAACTGTCCGTTGTACCGTCCGTAAAAGTAACATTGGCAATATCTGGGTGATTATCAATAGATTCTACAGTTACCCCCATCCGATATTTTAACCCGATTTTCTGAGCTTCCTCAAATAAAACATCGTGAAGAATTCGTCGAGAAATACCGTTATGGCTTGGAAATCTGCCAATAGGTGGTGTACCAGCTTCGCCGATTTGAACCCCGTGAGGTAAACAAAGTTTTACTTTTCCATAAGGAGAACCTCTTCGCATCACCTCATCGGCTACCCCAATGGCATCCAACGCTCTGAGGGCGTTGGCTTGTTGAATGATACCGACACCATACACATTAAACTCTGAAAGAATTTCTACCACATCTACCGCAAAACCTGCTTTTTTTAAACCAATTGCTACAGACTGACCGCCAATTCCTCCGCCAACGACCAGCACTTTCTTTATGTTGCTCATTTTATTTGTGGTTCAAAATTAAATGGGTTATGCTTTTATCTTTTCAGCAATCCAATCGTACATATTGAAGGTCTTGGTAAAATCATCTACTGAACAGTGCGCCGAGCCGCTTTCTTCCTTTGGGACAATCTCCATGACATGCTCACAGGTAAGCACTTCATTTACTTTATAGGCATTTTCTACAAAATTCTGACGGTCGTCTTCACCGTGTAAGATATACGTAGGCATAGTGATTTTTTCAGCGACTCCTTCTAGCGTAAAGTTTTTGAGTTTTTCACGTGCCTCTGTCATGTTTTCAGCTCCCACGATATGCTGCACGATTTCAGCCAAAGGGTGATTGTCGGGACGGTTTTTCCAAATATCATAATACGACCAAACAGCCCCAAAAATCATACAGACCTTAAAACGAGGCTCGAAAGCTGCACAACGCGCCGCCATGTACCCCCCCATCGAAACCGCCCCGATACCAACCCGCTCAGTGTCCACTTCGTCTTTTAGGTTTTCGATAATATACTCCAACACCGCAGTTCCCGGCACATTGTAATCATAACGAGTATGAATATGATTGAGACGCAAAGCGGCTCCCTGTCCCGGGCCATCGACGGCCATCATCGCAATCCCCCGCTCATTGAGGTGCTGGGCAATGCCAAAATATAATTCCTCGGCCAAGCTGTCCAATCCACCAAACATGACGACCACGGGCGGATTTTTCACTCCGGTGGGTTTGAACAGATACGCCGGCAAAAAAGACAGGTTCGCCTGCCCGGCCTCAAAAGGGATTTCCATTTGAAGGGGTTTTTCATCAAAAAGATGAATGGCTTTGATGAACGCATCACGGCATTTTAGATAATACGGGATCTTACGTTCATCCCGGAGTGTCATAAAGAATTCGGCGGTACGCAGGTAGTTGAATGCTCTCAAATACGTTCTACGAGCAGAAACGCTATGGCCCGCTTTGGCATAGTTCTCCGCTATCTCATAGACTTTATCCCCCATTTTCACCCATGCCCGATTGAAACTTTCTCTATCGGCAGGGTCAATTTCACTGGCAACTTCTAATATTTCTGCAAATTCGCCACCACCATAGTGCGCCTGCGTCAATGCTCTATTTACTTGATATGAGGGCATATATTGCCCCGGAAAATAATGCCACATAGGTTTGATATTTGAATGGGATGTTGGGAATAACGATGGGCAGAATGACGCGTTATTTTACCCGTCATTCCCATTGTTATTCGGTTAAATATCTACTGGTTTTACGACGCCGTCGGTGAGGCCGAGTTTCTTACCTTTGCCCATTTCGGCAAAAGGATTGGCATTGCCCCACGCATCGTTTGGATTGTCTTTGAGGTAATGTAAGTCGGGACCGTGGTCGGGGGCAAAAATCAATCTGGCTCCCGCATAAAATTCAAAAATGATATTGCTGCCGGGGTCAATAATGTAGATAAAGAAACCTTCATCGGCTTTGTGGCGCGTGGGGGCACCCATCACGCTTTTGAAGCCTTTTTCGGTAAAGTAATCGAGCGCCAGCAACACCTCTTCGCGGCTGTCGAAGTTGAACGCAATGTGGTTGAGGGTAGCTTCGCCGGGGCCCACATTAGGGTCGGTAAAAATGGCAATGTCGTGCGAAAGATTGGCCGTTGTCCAAAGCCCTCCGATGGGTGGGATTTCGTCATCAATTCTCACTTCATCGGGATTCTTCAGTCCCATTTTTTTCCAAAATTCTTTTTCTTTTGAATACTGAAACTTAGCCACCATGTACGTGACGTGGTCTATGCGGCGCGGGTTGACCCCAATACGGCGATTGCTGGCATAACGGTCGGCGTATATACTACCGCGTTCGCCCGTTTCTTTCAACCAAACCACATCCCAGAAAATTTCGTGAATATGCCCTTCGGGAGATTGAAAACGATAGGCTTTACCGTGCCCTAAGTCGCCCTCAACCCAACCCAATCCTGCGCCAATGCTTTCGAGATACGCCACGCATTCTTCCAACGCCTCTGGGCTATCGGCTCGCCAGCCGATATGGCCTAAGCCGTTGGTTTCACGCGAGGTGATTTTGAGGGTGTGATGAAAATAATCTCCCCAAGCCCTGAAGTAGACAGAGTCGCCCTCCCGGCCTGTTTCGTCCAATCCAACAATTTCTTTGAAGAAGTGAATTGATTTTTCAATATCGGGAGAATAAACCTCCACGTGCGCCAATTGCGAAAAGTAATGCGGATTCTTTGCCACCAACGTATGTTTTTAAGATTGGATACTGCTTTAAATAGTTCTATTTTTCAATGCAAAGTTTCAATAAATAAACACGTTAGCGTTAGTCTAAAAGACGCCATTAATCCGCAAAATCAATCCATTTTTTTATATTTTACCATAAGAAAGGCTTTATTTTATAGTAAATGAGGCCAAACAGCTCTTAGCTCCATTTTTAACATAAAAAAAGGACTAACTGCTCTGTAAACGGCAAATACTTTCTCTTTTCAGGTCTTCCTGACGGGCTAATTCGCTTTTTGTTGAATTTCTGGCAATCAATACTGAGTTTAATACTCTATTTTCAATAGGAGAAGCTGGCTTTTTTTTCTGAATCAACTTAAAAAGAACAGCGGCGGCTTCTCGGCCCATTTCATACGCAGGCTGGGTAACGGTGGTTAAAGAAGGATTCAAAAAAAGGGCGGTATAAGAGTTAGAAAAGGTAATAATTTTCACATCATTCGGAATATTCAATCGTTACGCTTCGCATATTTTAGATTTACCTTGGTTGACAAACAAACCCAATGTCTCAAATAGCCGCTACTCCACAGTTTTTCCTAAGGCTAGGAATCACATCAAGTTCACTCCTAAACTGTACAATATCAAGAAATATTTTCAATTTCAGCACCAATAAAACAGTAAATTTGGTACGATTGAGTATTACAATGTAGGTAGCCAAACAAACCTTTAAATCCATAACTATGCGACGCGTTCTTTCTGGTTTATTCATTTTTACCATTCTTATTTGCAACAGCATTAATGCCAATGCCCAATACAACAGGGTTGCGATGAATCGTGAATACATCATCTCCCTTACACCACAATGGAAAGGAGAACGACTACCCGACGGAAGACCCTATGTATCAGACGATTTACTGGAAAGACTCAAAAAGGTGGTGTTGACCCACGCTTGGGGCGGTTTAAAAAAGCACAAATTTAATAACCAATACCAAGGGAATTGGATGATGGTCAATCCCGACAAAAATACCATCATGACCGGACGCGCAGTGACCGCGCAATACATGCCACAACGGCCCGATTTTGGGGATGTCATCCGAAAAGTAGGATTGGCCGAAGGTCACGGCGACAAAGCACTGTCAAACGTCTGGCCGATTGAGATGCTCAAAGATGGAGATGTATACGTGGCCGATGGTTTTGCAAAAATGAATGAGGGAACATTGATTGGCGACCGATTGGCCAATTCTATTTACTCAAAATCAAAACGGGGCGTAGTATTTTGGGGCAGCGTACGAAATTTACAAGAAATCCAGAAAGTGGAAGGATTTAACGGATGGATTTTGGGCAATCACCCATCCGCCATCAATGAAGTTATGTTGACCTCAATTAATGCCCCCATCCGAATCGGCGACGCCACGGTTTTGCCAGGCGATGTGGTGTATGCCAGCCCGTATGGCACCCTTTTTCTACCCGCCTATTTGGTAGAAGGAATCGTACTAGAAGCAGAAATCAGCAACCTTCGTCACGTATACGGCATCATGCGCAATAAGGCCGGCGATTGGACAACTGGCCAGATAGACAGCGAGTATACCGCGCAGATGAACAAAGAATTTCATGATTATTTGCGTAGCCTACCCGACAACAAACTTCCCATGCCGCGCAAAGAACTGAACGCGTATTTAGAAGCTAAAAAATAATGTATTGTTCGGATAGGACTATTCTGAACCTCATATAGCCCTATCCGAATTTTTCCAAACACTCCCTTCTTTTCAGTCTTTTTTTCGGTATTCTCCCGGGGTAAATCCCGTTTTTTGTTTGAAGAAACGGCCAAAATCACTCAATTCAGTTTTCCCGATTCTGAAAGCGACTTCGGCAATCGAAAGGCCCGTCTGTTTTAGCATTACCTTGGCTTCCAACAGGAGCATATCATCGAGCAAATCGTGGGCGGATTTGCCCGTCGTGGCCTTTACGCACTTGTTGAGGTGGTTGGGCGTCACCGAAAGAATATCGGCATAATCCCTGATTTTTTGTTTTTGATAACTGTACTGCGCCAGCGCACTTTTATATTTTTCCGTAATCTGCGAAGCGGCGTTGATTTTCACTTTTTGCTCGGTTTTCACAAACGGTTTGATTTCGGACATCAACGCGAGCAAATACCCTTGCACAATGCTAAAATCGGGCGAATCACTCTTTTTGTATTCTTTTTCGAGCCGGTACAGAATAAATAAAATCGTTTGCGTGGTTTCTTCGTCAATAGTCACCAACGGATTACCAATAAATTGAAGAAACGAATAGTCGGCAAACAGGTCTTTGGATTGAAAGTTTTTGGTCAAAACCTCACTATCAAAGTGGCAATAAAATCCTTTGGCATCTTGGCTCATAGATTTGTGCGCGGTAATCTGATAGGCGGGCAAAAAGAAAAACGTATTGGCTCCAAATTGATAACTATCCAATCCTTTGCTCCGAACGCTGGTTCCGCTCGTCAAAAACACAAAATCAAAGACCATTTTCCGGTGCGGCGGCAGCGGAAACTTCATCATGTCTTTGTACTCTTCGAGACGATTGATGTGAAAAAAATGGTGCGTCGACGTGAACAACGTTTGCCACGCCAGCTGGGCGTCGAAATGGATTTGTCCCATTTCAAACGGGTTCAGTATCGGAACAGTGCTGTTTTTCACGCATCAATTTTTTTAAATCTTGCCAATCCTATTTTTTCAACGCCTCTGCAATCGCCTTCTCGGCCAGCGGAGCCATAATTTGGTACCCTGCCAAGGTAGGATGAACGCCGTCGCCCGCTATTTCGGGGCTCATACCATTGCGACCGTCTTTCATTGCGGCATGATAATCCAAATACACCAACCCGTTCTTTTGGGCATACGCTTTTAAGCGTTCGTTCAGTTGAATAATTTTGTTAGGAACATCCGCAATTTCCTTCCGCCACGGAAACTCAAACGCGGGGTGCACCGACGCCAGCACGACTTTGATTTGGTTGGCCTTCGCAATTTCGACCATCGAAGCGATGTTTCCCAACGTAAATTCGGGGTTGTACGGACCTGTATTTTCGGCAATATCATTGATACCGATGTTGATAACCACCACTTTAGGTTTCAGTTCCACCACATCGGGTCGAAACCGCAACAACGCTTGCGGTGAAGTTTGCCCACTGATACCCCGACCAATGTAGTTGCCTTTGGCAAAAAACTCAGGTTGTTTGTTCACCCAGCCTTCGGTGATGGAATTCCCCAGAAATACCACCCGATTTTCATCGGCTTTAGGAGCCGGTAGCTTTTTATTGGCTTCGGCATAACGGCTCAAATAAGCCCAGTCGTTGCGTTGAAAACTCGCAATCTGCTCTTCCGAGTATTTCAAATCCAACGCAGAAGGACGCAGTTTTTTCAGGTAACCCTGCAATTTCATCCATTCGCCAAAGCGCTCATACCACGTATCAGTAGGGATTTTCTGTTTGTTCATGCCAAAACCATGTCCTCCTTTTTGGTAAATGTGTAATTCCGCGATTTTTTTGGCCGCAATCCAGGCATCGTACAAGGCCGTGGCATGCGGGGCAAAGCCTAGTTGGTCGTCAGACGCGGCACAAAACCACGCGGGCGGGGCATCAGCGGGCACTTTTATTTCCCCAAAAATATCCGTTTTGGGATAAATCGGCGCAATAAAATCTGGACGATTGGCGGCGGTGTAGCTCAATCCCACACCCAAGGTCAACGCCCCTCCCGCCGAGAAGCCCATAATGCCGATTTGATTGGGTAAAATGTCCAACTCTTTGGCGTGTGTTCTCACATATTCAATCGCTTTTTTGCCATCGGCTACGGCCATTTCTACCACGGGTGCGTTTTCTTCGTCGAGTTTCTTAAAATCCCGCATTTTGGGCATCAGTTCCGCCACGGGGTCATCGGTCAGGCTGCGCACCAGTCGATATTTAAGCACAAATGCCGCCACACCTTTGGAGTTCAACCACTTGGCGACCTCAATCCCTTCGCTGTCGATGGAAAGAATGTGAAAAGCCCCACCTGGAGCCACAATCACCGCCGTTCCCGTTGCGATTTCAGGTTTGGGCAAGTAAGCAGTCAACGTGGGTTGCGATACGTTATAGACAGTTCTGGTCTTAAAGGCATTGTTCACGCTCTCCTTTTCTCCCCAAGTCCAACTTTCTGAGCCGGGTGCTTTTCCTTCATACAATTGGATTACCTGTTGTGTATATCCCGTTGCTCCAGTCAGGGTCAGAAGGGCAATAAGCGCGTAGATAGCTGTCTTCATTGGTAATTTTAGGTATTTTTTTTGTACAAAACTGCGGATAAATAAGCAAAAATTGTAGGAAAAAGTAATCAATTATCGACAAATTCAATCCATTTTAGGACATTCTGCCTGATATAAATCGACTTTTGTTACAAGTTTATTGAATCTTCAAAGATGATTCTCTGACGACCAAACCCGTTCTCAAAACATTTGAAATAGAAACCCTATCATCTTTTGGATTTTTGATCAGATTAATCAGCAATTCAGCCGCCGATCGCCCCATCTCAAACGCAGGCTGCGCTACGGTACTCAAGGGAGGGTTGAGCAGGCTAGTGATGGGCAAATCCGAAAACCCAATCAGCGCTATGTCGTGCGGCATGGATAATCCTGCTTCTGTAATGGCTGCATGAGAACCGATAGCGATGTTGTCGCTAGAGGCAAAAATACCGTCTACTTTGACCGAGCCACCCAACAACCTACGCGTGATAATGAGGGCTTCCTGAGAATTGTATTCAGACGACATAATGATGTCCTCCATAATGGGTATTTTATAGTCAAGCAATGCCGACCGGTAGCCGTGTAGTCGACGGCGGCTGATGAGTAAATTGGGCGGGCCAGAGATATGCGCGATTGTTTTGCACCCCTGCTTTATCAAGTGTTCGGTGGCTTGATAGGCCCCTTCAAAATCATCTACCGATACTTTGTGGGTATCTATTTCGTCACAAATACGGTCAAAAAATACAATGGGGAAGCCTTGTTCGTGAAGAGCTTTAAAATGGGCATAATCTTGGGTACCCGTAGCCAACGAAACCAACATCCCATCTTTACGGCGATTGGCAATGTGCCTGACGTTCATCACCTCACGTTCGTAGTTGTCGTGGCTTTGGTAAATCACCACATGGTAGCCTTGCGCAAAAGCCACATCTTCAATGCCCGCAATGACCAAGGCAAAAAAAGGATTGGATATATCGGGTACAATAACCCCAATGTCGTTGCTGTGGCTACTCAACAGGCTCAACGCCACGGGGTCTGGCGTATAATCTAGACGTTTAGCCAGTTCCAATACTCGCTGTTTGGTCTCAGCCCCGATTTCAAAGCTGTCCCGCAACGCCCTAGAAACGGTAGAGGTAGAAACGTTGAGTTCCCGGGCAATATCTTTGATGGTCGTTTTTTTCATCTTAGGTACTATCTTAAAAAAGTCATATTACTCTCCAAATCATGCAAAAATAAGTACAACAAGATAGTTAGGTATTTTTACATTTTTTATTGAAATGTTCTGATTAGCGCAATCGTTTTCGGGAACGTTTGCGTTAAGATTTTCAAAAATAAACGTATCTTTTCTTGTAAATACATTCTAATAGACATAAAATCAACAAAAAAAGCGGGATAAATTCCCTAATCGTTCAAACTGTACCTTGGTTTAATTATACTTAACCAAACCTCAACTTCAAAAACGCATAACCTATGAAATCTACTAAATTGCTTTCCACGCTATGGCTTCATATAGGAGCACTGCTGTTTGCTTTCAACACGGTTTGGGCGCAGTTCAAAACGCAGCCGTCTCTCGGACACCGTTCAGCAAAGTTATTGACCGTTAACGGATTACAATTTAAAGATTTAAATAAAAACGGCAAACTCGACAAATACGAAGACTGGCGATTGTCCAATGAAGTCAGAATCAACGACTTGGTTTCTCAGATGACGATAGAGGAAAAAATCGGCTTTATGATCATCAGCACAACGCGTTTGAAAGGCGACCAAGCGTTTCAAGCCAATGCAACAAGGGGAGAAATTACGAGTGATTTCAATGAAGAAGATTTAGTACAACCGAATAATATGTTTACCCGCAAACCTTTGCCAACGCCAATGATGTCGGCGGCGGGTACTACCAAAGGGGTAATGAATTTCCACCTACGTCATTTTATTTTACGGGCCAATACCTCCGCCAAAATCATGGCTGATTGGGCCAATAATTTACAGGCGTTGTGCGAAACTTCCCGTTTGGGAATTCCTGCCATTGTCGCGTCAAACCCACGCAACCACGTGACGATTGACGCCTCTGTCGGTTTGAGCGTGGGCACCACGGTATTTTCTAAATGGCCCGGCGAATTGGGTATGGCGGCCATGCGAGATTTGAAACTGACCCGTGAGTTTGCCGAAATTGCCGCCCAAGAATGGTCGGCGGTGGGCTTACGCAAAGGCTATATGTACATGGCCGATTTGGCCACCGAACCCCGCTGGCAGCGCGCGGAGGGCACCTTTGGCGAAGACGCCGATTTATCGGCCAACATGATTCGCGAAATTGTGTTGGGTTTTCAAGGCACTAAACTGGGTAAAAACTCGGTCGCTATGACCACAAAACACTTCCCTGGCGGCGGCCCGCAGGTCGATGGACAAGACTCACACTTTGATTGGGGCAAATTTGCGCATTATCCGGGCGGAATGTTTGAGTACCACTTGAAGCCTTTCAAAGCGGCCATCGAAGCGGGCACTTCTTCCATCATGCCGTATTATTCGGCCCCAAAAGACAAGAACATGGAAGCCGTGGGATTCTCATACAACAAGGCCATTATCAACGACTTATTACGTAAAAAACTGGGTTTCAAAGGCATTATCAACTCCGATACTGGCCCCATTGACATGATGCCTTGGGGCGTAGAAAACCTCACGATTATTGAGCGCTACCAAAAAGCCATTGACGCGGGCGTTGATATTTTTTCGGGCGGTGCCGACCCTGCTATTTTGTTGGAAACGGTCAAAAAAGGCTTGGTCAAAGAAGAGCGAATCAACGAATCCATCAGCCGATTATTGAAAGAAAAATTTGAACTCGGCCTTTTTGAAAACCCGTACGTGGATACCGAAGCCGCCGCTAAAATAGTGGGCAATGCCGAGTTTCAGAAAAAAGGTGATTTGGCCTTACGCAAATCCATCGTGCTGCTCCGTAACGACTCTAAATTGCTGCCCCTCAAAGCCCAAACCACGGCGCGCCGCACGAAAGTTTATTTTGAAACCTATTACAACAACGGACGCACACCCAACCCAGTAACGGTCTATAAACCAACCTCTACCCACCCCACGATTGAGTTTGTGGCCACCAAAGAAGAAGCCGATGCAGTGCTGCTGTGGCTGATTCCGAGCGGCGGAAGTCTGTTTAGCTCTGCTGGCAAACCGATTGAATTGAGCCTTTCCAAAAACAAAATCGACGTGGCTCACGTCAATGAACTTATCAAAAGCAAACCCACCATTGTGGCCATTAATTATACCAGTCCGTGGGTGATTAATGAATTAGATATTGATAACACCAAGACCGTTTTGGCGACCTTCGGCACCACGCCAGATGCCCTGATTGACATCATAAGCGGAACATTTAAGCCCACGGGCAAGATGCCATTTTCGACCCCTATTTCTGAACAGGCCGTGGTCGAAAACAAGTCAGACGTACCTGGTCATCTCGAAAACAAAGGCTACGCACTCTTTAAATTTGGGGATGGATTGAGCTATTAGGGGTTCCGCATAAATTTGGGGAATGCGTCAGTCGGTCCAACAGCGCACTCCCCAAATTTACGCTCAAGCACTTAACCAAACTTGGAAAGTCTTTTTTGCCCCATCATTTTTCTTCTTCATTGTTGGTGGGATGAATGACAAACCACGATGCAACATAGGCCGTGAAAGTCCCAAAAAGGCCTACCCCACCCGTCATCAAAACCACCGCAATCAGCCGACCCTCGGTCGTGACTGGGTATTTATCGCCGTAGCCAACGGTTGTGATGGTAACATACGCCCACCAAAGCGCATCTTCAGCGGTTTTGATGTTGCTGTTAGGGTCTTTTTCAACCTGCAAAATACCGATGGCCGAAAAAATAATCAACAAAACCGCAAGGATGGCAACGGAAGTAAACGCGCCCTGCGCTTTGTTATGAAAAAGGTGGTGAAGCAACTGATGAATAGACCGAAAAGCGCGAATGAGGCGTAGCAATCTGATGAGCCGCAGGAGCCTTCCAGCCCGCAAAAAATCAACCATCGGAATGCTGGAAATGAGGTCAATCCAACCCCAACGCATAAACTGTCGTTTGTTTTCAGCCTGATAAAACCGAATGCAGAATTCAACAAAGAAAAAAACGCAAATGGCATTGTCGATGTAGTTCAACAGCAATGATGTTTCTTTGGGCAACACGTAAACGGTATCAATGGTCAGTGCGCCTAAAACATAAATGGAAAGCACAACCACCAGCAAATTTAAAAGCCCTAATCTGTTTTTAGGTCGTGGGGCATTTACTTCTTTCATCGTAAAATAATGATAAACGTTAGAATCTCTTTCATTAAAAAAATAAAACACCAACCCACTCCTTTATCTACTTTCTACCTCCGAAAACGTACTTATTTTTCTATTTTACGGTCCTATAAACACCTTCATAACCTATCATCATTTGTTTTGCTATTACCTTCATTTTTTCTTTGTTCCCACTTTTAGGCCCCTTCCATTATCTTTACAAAATGGAGACACTTTTTCGTTTTTTTGCTCAGTTTCAACCGTTACCGACCGAGGCACAAGCAGCTATTCGGGAGATATGTTCGGTGATTAATCTCAAAAAAAACGAGGAACTACAACCCATCGGTCATACTTGCCGCACCATTTACTTTGTAAAAAAGGGCATTGCGCGCATTTATTATTACAAAGATGGCATCGACATCACGGAGTCGTTCTCTTTTGAAAATAGCATTATTGCCCGCGTGGAGAGTCTCTTTACAACAAAACCGTCGCGCAAGGCCATTCAAATCGTAGAAGATGCCGAGCTTATTGCCATCAACGCAACCCAACTTTTCAGGCTCTACGATATTCACCCGTCCATTGAGCGTCTCTTTCGGAAAATCTTCGAAAAGGGCTACGTCGAAACCGTCAATCGCATGGAAAGTCTGCAATTTCATACCGCCGAAGAGCGCTATTCTGCCCTGCTGCACGAAGCCCCCGACCTCCTACGACGCGTACCGCTCAAATACATTGCGTCCTTTCTGGGCATCACACAAGTGAGCCTCAGCCGAATTCGCGCCACCCTCAAATAACCGCGTTGACGTTTCGATTATTTAACAAATGTAAAAGGAATCCGTTGTCAGGGGGCTGACCTTTGTGGGGAAATTAACATTCCCACATGGAAACCATTCAATTAGGACTCAAAGAAAACTGGCGGCAATTTGCCCTTCTGGTCATCATCAATGCCTTTGTGGGCGGCATGATTGGGCTTGAACGCTCGATTCTGCCACAACTCGCCGAACAAGAATTTGGCATCGCTTCCAAAACCGCGCTTTTATCATTCATCGTTACGTTTGGCATTACAAAAGCCATTGTTAACTATTTTACGGGTAAACTCGCCAACTCGTTGGGACGAAAAAGGCTATTGGTGATTGGGTGGCTGTTTGCCTTACCCGTGCCGTTTATTCTGATTTATGCACCGAGTTGGTCGTGGATTGTGCTTGGCAATATCCTATTAGGTATAAATCAGGGGTTGAGTTGGAGTGCGGCGGTGATGATGAAAATTGACCTCGTCGGCGACAAAAATCGGGGGCTCGCGGTCGGCATCAACGAATTTGCGGGTTATCTTTCGGTAGGACTAGTGGCCTTCCTGACGGGCTATATCTCTGAACGTTATGGAGTTAGACCGTATCCTTTTTATTTGGGTATTGGATTTGCCACCATGGGTTTAGTGCTGACTTTATTGTTTGTCAAAGATACCCGTCAGCATGTTTCAAAAGAAAACCAAAAAAGTAGTATCCCAACGCTAAAAAGTCCGTTTTGGGATACTACTTTTCGACACAAATCATTGGGTGCCATCACCCAAGCGGGTTTAATCAACAACCTCAACGACGGCATGATTTGGGGAATACTGCCGTTGCTTCTGCTAACCAAGCACTTCACGCCCGCCCAAATCGGCATTTTGACCGCCGTTTACCCCTCGGTTTGGGGACTGAGTCAGTTGGTCACGGGCAAACTTTCAGACATCTACGCAAAAAAAATGCTCCTATTTTGGGGAATGCTCCTCCAAGCCGTCGGTATCGTGGCATTGATTTGGGCCAGTAACTTTCTCCAATTTACCCTGATTGGAATATTTTTAGGGATGGGAACGGCACTTGTTTATCCCACTTTTCTGAACGCTATTTCTGAGTACACCAATCCCCTCCAACGCGCCGAAAGTCTCGGTACTTTTCGATTTTGGCGAGATTTAGGCTATGCCATCGGGGCTTTGTTCACGGGTATCGTTGCCGATGCACTGGGGGTTGACGCGTCCATCCTTGGCGTCGGTGGTCTGACCGCCCTCTCGGCTTTTGTGATTTTATTTAGGATGAAATAAACTAAGGCTCAATCTGCATTTCTAACAACGCATAGCTCAATGCTTTTCCGTGTGTATCTATTGCTAATGAGGTCGTTACGCCTGTTAGTAAGGCATTTTGACAAACAAATAGTAACGACGAAATATTTGACATTTCGTACCGTACAATTTCACCTGAAACGATGTCTTTTAAATGCTCTTTAACCCTTTCTACCGTTACTTTTTCACACAGATGTTCATAGTCTTTCGGGTCGTACGGAATCAACGAAAGGGTGGAGATATTACCCTTATCTCCTGCACGGCTATGGGCAATTTGGTATAGTTTCATATTCAAAATAATACTATCTCTGGAATCACATTTTTTCTATCCACCAAAACCGATACAATTCCGACAAGTTCGGTAACGTATTTTCTGGCGCCGCCACCTCCTGCAGGGCCATTGGTGTAAAGGGCTTCTACTTCTTCGCCAATTAGGGCAGCTTTTTGGGCTGTGTCGGCGTTGGAGGCTAGGCGTAATCTCACTTCATAAGGCTCAATTTGGCGTTCAAAATCAGTTCGATGAATAGCCGAAACACCAACATAATCTGTTCGTAAATCGGGGAAATCGGCTTTGAGCCTTTTTTCGAGGGTATCGCCTGCTAATTGTGCCCTTGCGAGTGCATTATGACCTGCGTACGAAATTTCGCCTTCTCCTAGAAAACCAGCCTGATAACCCACACTTACCTTGAGTGTCGGGGGTTTCTCATGGCCTGTTCCACCCCACACTTTGACCTGGTTTTCGGCAATTTCTTCCAATTGTACCGTCGTAAAATTTGCCGAAACATCGGGGGTTAGATAAGCATAAGGATTGACGACTTCGTACAATAATTGTTCTTTGACCGTAGCCAGATTAACGACTCCCCCCGTATCTTCTACCTTGCCAATGATGGCCGAACCATCGGCAAAAACATCCGCAAAGGGGTGTCCCAAGGTGTCCATGTTTGTCACAGGTTTTGTGATTGGGTCGGCAAAATAGCCACCCGTTATTTGCCCCGCACATTCCAACAAATGCCCTACTACCGTACCTTGTCCCAACAAATTATAATCGTCGGTAGCCCATCCAAACTCGTGTATCATCGGTGCTAAAAACAACGATGGGTCAGCGACTCTTCCCGTGATTATGATTTGTGCCTCTGTCTTCAACGCTTCCAAAATCCCCTCAACACCCATGTACGCATTGGCGGAAATGAGCGGGGAGAATGGAGGGTTATGAGATGAGTGGTTTTTAATGAGGTTTATGGCAAAATCTTCATTATTGAACGTAAAAATCTCATCACTCATCTCTTTTAACTTTTCACTCAACTCGTCGCCGATGACGGCCGCTACTTTTACGCGAACACCTTGTTTTTGGGCAATTTCTAGTATTTTCTTTGCACCTTCAATGGGGTTTGCTGCGCCCATATTGGTAATGAGACAAACATTATTTTTGACCAAAATGGGCAACAGATGCTCGATACGCCGTTCCAACAGGGGGTCGTAGCCTTTGGTAGCGTCGGCACGTTTTCGTTTTTGGGCAAGGGCAATGGTACGTTCGGCCAAACATTCTAACACCAAATAATCTAAATTTCCTTGTTCGGCTAGAATTACGGCGGGTTCGAGTCTATCGCCCGAGAAACCTGCCCCGCAGCCTATCCTGATTGTTTGTTTCATGGTTATTTATTACCCATTGTATTGTAGTAGAGACAAGGCATGCCTTGCCTCTACAATGTATGAAATTTATCGTTGTCCCAATTTTTGGGGTTGTTTTCGATATAATCGTTAATGCGTTGGTATTCGGCATCGTTTCGGATTATATGGTCATGAAACCTAGATTGCCAACCAAATTCTACCCCGTCATTATCGGTTAGTTGCAGCCGATTACAATGTTTTGTAACGGCCGATTTGTACGAACCAATGATGGATGACACGGTATTCTGTCCCTGATTTTGAAACCGTTGTTGGGCAGGGGTTTGCGGTTGTATCGTCGATTGTAGAGACAAGGCATGCCTTGTCTCTACGTTATTACCAACGTTATTGTTATTACCAACATTTTCGTTATTACCAACGTTTTCGTTGGTAAACGATTCATTTTCAGGTTTATCCAAAATCAAAATCCCATGAATATGATTTGGCATAACCACAAATGCCCCTAATTCAATATTTTTTGCATGGTTTTTAATTTCGTGCCAAAAAACGTCGGCGAGGACACCGATGGATGATAATTGCATTTTACGATTGACTATTTTACCAAAAAAATGTTCGCGATTTTTTGTACAAATCGTTATAAAATAGGCGCCATTCCACCCATAATCCCACCAAGAGGCACGTGCAGATGCAATACGGTATTTATTCTGAAATTTTTCCATTTTTACAAATGAATTGAGCCCGTCAAAAGCGCGATCAACGTCATTACAATCGTTGTGCCCCACGCCCAGAAAAATGTGTGGCGTTGGTGTTCGCCTAAATCCACTTCTGCAAGACCTACTAGCAAGAAAGTGGATGCCGTGAGCGGACTGATGGGAAAGCCAACAGTCATTTGCCCAAGCAATGCAGCCCGTCCAATTTCCAGTGGGTCAAGGCCAAATTGGGTAGCGGTTTGGCTCAAAATGGGAACCACCCCAAAGTAATAGGCATCGGGAGTAAAAAGAATGCTGGCAGGCAGGCTCGTGAGTGCGGTCAGGGTAGGCAGCCAACTGGCGTGTTGGTGAGGAATGAGCGCTACCAATGAATTTGCCATGGCGTCAATCATTTTGGCACCCGTAAGAATCCCCGAAAAGATGCCTGCGGCAAAAATCATGCTCGAAACCAAAAATATATTGGTGCCGTGGCTTTTGACAACCTTCTGTTGATCAGCGAGTTTTGGGTAGTTAATCAGCAAAGCAAACATGCTAGCTATTACAAACAAAACAGGGGCGGGAAGCCATCCTTTGGTCAAGGCTACAATAAGCGCGATGGTAAGGATAGCGTTGATAATGAGCAGTTTGGGGCGGCGCAAATACTGCTGTTCTGTACTTAGATTGTCTTTGTGACTGTATTCAAACTCAATGATTCCGAGACGCTTTCTTTCTTTTTGCCCAAACCAATACGCTACAAAAAGTACCCAAACAATACCCGCTATAATGGCAGGAATGTTTGGATTGAAAATATGAACGGCGTCGCTTTTGAGCGTAGAAATGGCCCGGGCAGAAGTTCCAGACCAAGGCACCAAATGTAACGGCCCTACGCTTAACGCAACGATACTCGCCAAGATTTTTCGGTTGATTTTTAGTTGTTTGTAAATGGGTAAAAATGCCGACAACACAATCATAAAAGTCGCAGTACCGTCGCCGTCGAGGTGAACAATCATGGTGAGAATGGCTGTTCCCATAATCACTTTGAGTGGGTCGCCTTCGACCGACCTGACAATGGCCGCAATGACGGGATCAAACAGACCTGCATCGAGCATGGTGGCAAAGTATAGCACCGCAAACATCAGCAATACCCCCGTTGGTGCTACTTGCTTTATACCCGCCAAGGCAAAATCGCCGAGTTCTTTGGGATTAAAGCCCGCCATTAGCCCAAAAGCGACGGGCGTAATGACTAGGGCAGTCATCACTGACATTTTTTTTGACATGATGACTGCCAAAAAGACGAGAATCGTAGCAAAACCGAGGAGGGAAAGCATTGGTAATTAGAAGTTTTTAATTCAAGTACTTTAGCCCTTTTTTAGTTGTTTGTACTTTTCAATATACATCTTATCCAGTGTTTCGGAATCTTTGTATTTGACACGAAGTGCCGCCAATTTTTTGTGCATTTCTGCTTTTATGTTGGCATATTTGGGGTCGTTATAGACGTTTTTAAGCTCATTTTTGTCGTTGGCACGGTCATATAACTCCCATTCGTCGACGTCATAATAAAAGTGAACCAACTTGTATTTTTCGGTTACAATTCCGTAGTGCCGTTTCACCATGTGAATACCTGGATATTCGTAATAATGGTAGTAGGCCGCGTCCCTGAAATTTTTGCCTTGCCCTTTAAAAATAGGAATCAAACTTTCACCCTGCATATCGGCAGGAGGTTTTACACCCGCAGCTTCCAAAAAAGTTTGAGCAAAGTCCAGATTTTGCACCATTTGGCTATTTTTAGAAGCAGGCTTAATGACCCCAGGCCATTTTACCAACAAAGGTGTTTTAAAGGACTCGTCGAAGATAAAACGCTTATCAAACCAGCCGTGTTCGCCCAAATAAAAACCTTGGTCAGAGGTATAGACGACGATAGTATTTTCTTCTAGGCCATTCGCTTTCAGAAAGTCTAACACTTTGCCTACCCCTTCATCTACTGAAGCGATACAGCCCAAATAATCTTGCATATAGCGTTGGTACCGCCATTTCATTTTGTCGGTTTCGCTCATTTTGGGATAGTTTTTAATGAACTCTTCGTTCATTTTGTCGTAAGTTGCATCCCACACTTTTCGCTGCTCGGCATTCATTCGTCCAACTGTGTAGTTATAATTGCGTTTATCGTATGGATGCGACTCTTTGATGCCCAATTTATCCATGTTTTCGGGCTTGATTTTGGAATCACCCGCCCAGTTCATGTGCGTCAGAAGGTTCATTTCGGCTTGCTTAGAGGCACTTCCGCGACCGTCATAGTTGTCAAAAAGCGTGGTAGGCTCAGGAAATTTTTTGTTGATAAATTCCTTGAAATGGCGTTCGGCAGGAAGCCATTCGCGGTGAGGCGCTTTGTGCAAATAAGCCAAAAAGAACGGTTTTTCTTTGTCTCTTTCTTTTCCCAACCAGTTGAGTGTCATGTCCGTGATAATATCCGTGACATAGCCCATGATTTTCTTTCTACCCTCTTTTTTGGTGATAAAGTCAGGGTTGTAATAGTCGCCTTGGTCGGGCAAAATCTTAAACTCGTCAAATCCTTTGGGACTATTTCCAAAGTGTAATTTCCCAAACATTGCCGTCTCGTAGCCATTGGCCTGAAGTAGCTGAGGGAAGGTAATATTGGTAGTGTCAAACGGGAAGTTATTATCAATTTTCCCATTCAGGTGACTGTGTTTTCCCGTTAAAATCACGGCCCTCGATGGCGCACAGATAGAATTGGTGACGCAAGCGTTGCTAAAAAGCATCCCTTCCTTGGCAATTCGGTCAATATTTGGGGTTTGCGTAAGCCTTGTATCATACGCCGAAATCGCCTGATACGCATGGTCGTCTGACATGATGAATACGATATTGGGTCGGCGTGCCGCATTACCACGTTTTTTCTCATTAACTTGTCTGAACGAAAATATACCAATAGCAATGACCGCTAAGGCAGCGATAGAAAGAGTTAGCTTTTTCATAAATGACAATTATCAAAATTTCAAATAATCATTAAAAAACGGCAACAAATCATTCAAAACCCGCCCATCGGTAGTCCAGATTTTATTGCCATGGTCGCCAATGTATTCTTCTGCGTAGTGATTAATGCCAAGATTCTCTAACCGCTGACTCAGCATCCCGATTTGGATGGGAAAACGGGGTGAGTCATTGCGCCCCCAATCGAGTTTGATGGCGGTTAGTTTACGTAGATTATCAGCGTATTTGTTGACCATATAAACAGGCATATTGGCCTCCCATTTTTCCAAAACTGCCTGATTCACTATCATTTTATCACCTTCGTAGCTAAATGGGAAATCACAGTAAAACGGAGGTTTGTTGGGATTGGGCGACCACGCCCGAGCAACGGCTACCAACACTTTTGGATAATAGGTTTTCTTTAAATCTTCCTGCGTTTTTACGTTTTGTACTTCCTTGAATGAGGGGCTGTTGGGTCCAAATTCCTTGACCATTGCCAATAACCCTGGACTCAAGGCGTAAATGCTACTAAAAACCTCTGGATGAAGCATCCCTATTTTGAAGGCGCCATAGCCTCCCATCGAATGCCCCGCAATGCCACGGCTTTCGCGAGTCGCAAGGGTTCGGAAGTTTTTGTCCACGTATTCGACCAGCTCTTTTGATTCAAACTCATCCCAATTTCCTGTCAATGAAGAGTTTGAATAAAAACTTCCTTCATAAAGCGTAAAGTGGTCAGCTTGAACAAAAATAAACGGGCGAATTTTATTGCGTTTTATGCCTTCATCCAAAATGGCTTGCATTTGGGCGAAAATGTTATCTTTTCCCATGAAGCCGTGTAAGTAGTAAATGACAGGATAACGCTGCGAAGAACCGTCGTAATTGGGTGGAAGATAAATCGACACCTTACGGTTAGGGTCTTCGCCTCCTGTGTTTTGGAGTGCTTTTGAGTTGAGCACAAAGCTGACAACTTTGCCCGATTGGGCAAAAGCCCCCTGCACCCCGATGGAGGAGTTTAAGATTAGGAGTAAAAAAAGTATTTTTTTCATTGGGTTAGTTTATTAAAAACCCTCCCGAAAGTTTAAAACTTTCGGGAGGGTGAGTAGTAGTGGTAGATGCCCGTACGGGCGGCTCCGTCCTGTGGTCGGCATGACAAAAAATGCCTTAGCTCATCAAAATATTTTTGGCAAAAGCTACGCACTTTGCCACTTCTTTGACGGCGTCAGAACCTTCAGGAATTTGGTACTCAAGCTCTACCGAAACGGGAAATTTGTATTTACGGTCGCGAATCATCAACAAAATCTCACGAATAGGAGTATCGCCCGTTCCCCAAACCAAGTTGCCTGCTCCGTGCTCAGGTGTGGTGCGGTCTTTCAAATGCATGGTCGAAATACGGTCATGTTTGTTTTCGATAAACTTCATGAGCGCCTCTTTGGTGTTTTTACCACCTGCTGCAAGGTAGTGCCCGCAGTCAAAGTTAATCGAATTATAGGGAGACTGCGCCAATGCGTTATCCCACAGGGTATCAGTAGCTTGGGTGTGGTTGTGGTAACCTACATACACCTTGTTTTTAGCCCCCAAATCTCCTAGGCGTTGCGTCTGTTTTGGATCGGTGGGTAGTTCTAGTGTCACAGAGGTTGCTCCCAATACTTTGGCAACTTTCATACCGTATTCTACTTCGGCGTCGGTGTTGTTTACCCCAAAAGCGTTAGGTTTGAAAGCATAGATAGAGATACCTGCCTTGTCGAATTTCTTACGCACCTCTTTGAATTTATCCATCGAAACCGTACTGCGCCATTCGGCTACCTGCTTGTTGTACTCCGCCAACTGAGCGCGTTGTTCGTCGGTCAGTTGCGGGCGTCCACCTCCTGCGGGCGGGGGACCCATCCGAACAGGTGATTTTGGTTTTCCAGCGTATTCTTCCACCGAATCTCCCATCAATTCGATGGCACTCAGGTTGGAATCAATGCAAAATTGGATCAATTTATCTACGTCGTGGGGCATACTACGAAACGAATAAGTAATGGCCCCAATCTGAACTCCTTTGAATTTAGAGTTAGGTTTCTCGCCTAATGCCCATGCTTTATTGAAATTCATTAATCCACCCATTGCGGTGAGCGAAGCCATTGCCATAAAATCGCGGCGGGATATTTGTGTATTCATTGGTGATTGGGGTTTAATAATGAATGAAGGTTTTGTAAGTTTTTAATAAAAGAAAAACGTGCCTATCTTTTCCTGATTAATTAAATAATTTCGGAACAAATTGGCTTAAATATACCCTCCAGTTTCTCCAAATATGCCCACCTTCTGATTCCACATATTCGTATTTCATCCCCATACCATCTAATTTTTTACGGAAATCTACATTGGCTTGGTAAAGGAAATCGGTTTTACCGATTGCTATCCAATAGAGTTTGGTTCCGTTTTCTTTTTGTACTTTCAAGGTTTCGTCAATATTGCTATAAACCTTTGCGGTGGCATCTTCACGGGGCATAATGGCTGCGGAAAACAAACCAACGTAGTCGAACGTATTCGGATAAAACCTTGAAATGTGCATTGAATGAAAACCGCCCATGGATAAGCCTGCAATGGCTCTGCTTTCTTTTTTGGCATTCACGCGGTAGTTTTTCTCTACAAATTTTACAATATCCATAAAAGCACCTTCATAAGAACCCTCCATAGTACGAGGCGCCATAAATTGCGGTTTGTAGAAGCCTGTGTTTCCTTCGCCTGGGGCGGCATCTTGCGACGCATTCCCATTTGGCATTACCACAATCATTGGTTTCGCTTTGCCTTGAGCTATAAGATTATCCATGATTTGTGCAGTGCGTCCGAGGGCTATCCAAGCCTCTTCATCGCCACCTGCACCGTGCAATAAATAAAGCACTGGATAGGTAGCGTTGCTACTTTCATAACCTGGAGGGGTATAAATAGTAATTCGGCGGTCTATACCAAGGCCAGGGGAGTCGTACCAACGTCGGGTTACGCTACCATGTGGGATAGCATTAACTTTGTAATAGTCAGCCTGCGGCCCTCCCACAATAAAAATATTAGTAACGGTAGCTACATCACGATTTAAAAACGGGTTGTTTGGGTCGATACTACGAAGACCATCCACCGTAAACGAATACGAATACAATTCAGGGGCGAGGGCGTCGGAAGTAAAAGTCCAGACACCTTTGGCATCTTTTTGCATCAAAGCAGGTTTGGGCACATCCACCAAACCAAAACGTGATTTGACTTTCATGGTAGGCAGAAAATCACCTGTTAAAAAAACAGAGTCTGCTTTTGGAGCAAAAAAGCGAAACGTAACCGTTTTATCAGCATTGATTTCGGGCGACTTTAGGTCGGCGGCATTGAAAAGCGCTTCCTGAGCAAAAGCCAAATGACTCAATACTAGGCTAAAAAGTAAAACAAACGATTTTTTCATGTTTTGAAAGGAAAGTTTAATTGCGTAAAATCTGCCTTTTTTCGTTAATAAACAGTGTTGATTTAACGTTGAGTTTCACCGCCAGCGAGTTATACAACTCACTGACGATGAACGAAAAAATTGAACTTTGATAGGTAAATGAAGTTTATTGTGCAGCAACGACTTTCATCAACTCTTCGTCGTGGTGATAACGAATGTTGCATTTATTGTCGAAAAACATGGTTGTTCCCTTCTCTGCCGTATAAGGCTCCCATTTTGGAAGTCCTGCATGGTTTGGATTGCCCGTTTTAGCAAAATTAATCCAAGATTGGCTCATTTTATCGGCCAATACGTACGCCTCTTTCCCGCCGCCAGTCATTTCTTCGCAACGCGCAATGTTGTTGAATACAAATGGAATTTCCATGCAATGAACAGCTTTGTATTTCCCATCCATCACAGGCGACTGCCACGTGAACATGAACATATAGACAGGAGCCCCGCCTGCCAATGACGATTTTTGCTTGGCCTGCACGACCGCTCCTGGACGAAACATTACGTCAATATCCAAAATGGCAGAGGGTTTTGTATCTTCTGGGAAAGCTTTTTTTGCCGCCGCCACGTACGCATCGGCCTTGTCACCATACGTTTTCTTTACCAATTCCAGAACTTGTTCTGGAGTACTGTTGGCAGGTGCTGCACGAAAAGCGGCAAATTCGTTTTTAGTGGTTCCAATGAGCAAAGGAATGTTTTTTGAAAGTTCAAAGGCTTCATTGGAAAACAATTGATAAGGAAGAACCTCGCCATCTACGCTTGGCCCCCAACTCAAACCAAAGCCAATAACTGGTTTCCCTTCTGCTTTCATTTTGTCAGCGATGGTTTTGAGGGCTTTTTTGCCTGCGTCGCTCAGGACTTGGAAAGGTACTTTTTGAACATCGTCCACTTTGTCAGCAGCAATGTTAAGTTCTTTTAGCACTTCTGCGCCAATGGCTTGGGTCGTTTTTTTGTCGAGCATAGCCGCACGAAAAGACCCGCTTTGATTGATGGCTTTATGGAATAAACCTTTTGCCGATGGCATCGCCATTAGTGTGTTTACTTTGGCACCTCCGCCCGATTGACCAAAGATAGTTACGTTGTTTGGGTCACCGCCAAAGTTTGCAATGTTTGTTTTTACCCATTCCAAGGCGGCCTTCATGTCCAATACGCTCAAATTGGCCGATTGTTTGTATTTATCGCCATAAGCTGACAAGTCCAAATAGCCTAAAATATTCAAGCGGTGGTTGATAGAAACCACAACGACGTCTCCTTTTTTAGCCAAACTTTCGCCATCATAAGAAGGTAATTCTTGCGAAGAACCTGCCGTAAAACCTCCTCCGTGAATCCAGAACAAAACGGGACGTTTTTTGCCGTCGTTGATACCTGGCGACCAAACGTTGATGCGCATACAATCTTCGCTTGTAAAGCCCCAATTGTGGTTAAAAACAAACTCAGATTCGTCCATCACAGAGGTCGTTGGATCCATAAGAGGAGCCACGGGGCCGTAGGTCATTGAGCTGCGTACATTGCTCCAAGGCTTTGGCTTTTGGGGTGCTTCAAAACGCTTAGCCTCTGCATACGGTATACCTTTATACGTAAAGATTCCGTTGTGAATATAGCCCCTCACTTTGCCCGCATCGGTATTAGTGACGGCTACATTCTCGCCCGTTTGAAGTTGAGCCTGTATAGGTTGTGACACACAACTTACGGCCAGTAAAAGTGGAAAAATGAATCTTTTCATCGTTTAATAAGTAGTAAAACTGATAGGTTAAATTGATTCGTTATTTATTCCCGTAGGCTCTGTCTAAAAATAAATAACGCGCATCATTTGTCGCTTTTTCGGCTTTGGATTCCGTATCCAAAATCATCACGGGCGGCGTAGCATCTCCCGCTTTGGCAACGGGCCATTCGGGGAGTTTATCGCCGTTGGGATTGCCAGTCTTCACGAAATTGGCAAAGAAATTGAGCATCGTATCCGAGACTTTATAGTCATCGGCGGTCCAAGCATAATCTTTCACAAGGTGCAGATTACCCATGCAATATTCGATTTCGCAGGCGTGCGGAGCGCCTACGGCCTTGGGTGCTTTGGGTGCGGGGCCATCGGCTCTTACGGTTCCTCCCGCTAGGCCTGAAGTCAATGATTTATCCACCAACTCTGGGCGCAGCTTGCTGTATAAATAGCGATACACCGGCTGGGCACTGTTGTTACGGTGTAAATCAAACCATTTCCATGTACTATAAGAGATAAACCGGTCGGCGGCCAATGCCGTGGCAGAAAGTTCAATTTCTTTTTCCGAACCGTGCGGATATAGTTTCAGCACTTCTTCAAAATCATTCGGGTATTCCTTTTTCACCCGCGCTACGTAGTTTTCCTCTTTATACGGCTGGCCTTGCATGAAGGCCATGCCAGGGATTTCGGCGGAGTTCCAGCCCAACAACAACGGCACCTGCGCTTGTTCTTTGGCCGCAAAGATTTGAGGGATGGTTTTAGGAAGAAAATACCCATCAATGACGATGGGAAAGCCAAACATTTTTGATTCATCAAACAGCTCGTATACCTCTCTTGACGACAACGCTCGCAGTTGTTTGAGGCTTGCCACGCCAGATTTTTTTAAGAAATCCACGCCCATTTTTTCGGCATCGGCCAAGGGCACGGGAGCCATAGTGGGATTGATACCCGCACCGCTTTCGCCGATAGCTCCTGCGATGAGCCCTCGCGACAAGGGCGAAGACATTTGCATACTGACGGCAATTGAGCCTGCCGACTCACCCGCGATGGTGATTTTTTTAGGGTCACCTCCAAAAGCGGCAATGTTTTTCTGTACCCATTTCAAAGCAGCCGACTGGTCCAACATTCCATAATTGCCCGATGCTTTGTAAGGTGCCTCGGCCGACAGTTCGGGGTGCGCCAAAAATCCAAAAATATTGAGACGGTAATTGCACGTAATGACCACTATTCCTTTCTTGGCCATCGCCTCGCCATCGTAGCGTGGCTCGGAGCCATCGCCAGCGGCATTGCCCCCTCCGTAGTAGTACAACAACACTGGCAACCCTTTGGTGTTGCGTTTAGCAGGCGTCCAAACATTGAGATATAGACAATCTTCGCTCAGGCCGTTGGACCGGGAATTCATATCCCCAAATACAATTTTCTGCATGGGACGAGGGCTAAATTTTTTGGTTTCCTTTACGCCTTGCCAGTTATCGACGGGTTGGGGAGCTTTCCAGCGCAGATTACCGACGGGTGGCTTCGCAAACGGTACGCCAAAGTAAGTTTGAATGCCCGTTTTAGTATCGTAATTCCCTTCAATAATTCCATTTTCAACGGTTGCTTGTACCGCAAAGGAGTTGTTTCCTTGTGCCAGAACAGCACCGCTCAACAAGCAAAGCACTCCTAACAAATAGCCTTTTCTTTTCATTTTCTTGGGTTAATTTTATTCATTGTCTCAATTTGTGACAATAATAATTCACTTTTTGAAAATTCCCTATTTATTTTTGAAAAAATTGGTAGATTGCCACAAAAAATTGAACTAAATCATTGGGATTAGTGGACCAAAAAGACTTTTTAACGAATATTGCCTTCGACTCGGTGGTGTTTGGGTTTTCGGGAGGCGCGCTGAAAATCTTAATCATGGAGTACCATAATACTGGGTTCTTTGCGTTGCCTGGCGGTTTTGTACAACGTAACGAAAACCTAAACGACGCCGTCCGGAGAGGATTGAAAGAGCGTACGGGGCTGGACAATATCTATTTGGAGCAATTTTATACGTTCGGAGATACCGCTCGCTATAAACCCGAAATCATGCAAACGATTTTGGAATCTGGCAACTATTCTTTGGAGAAATATGAATGGTTGCTCGACCGATTCATTTCAGTGGCATATTATGCCTTGATTGATTACAAAGAGGTAGTCCCCCAACCCGATGCTCTATCGGATTCGTGTGAGTGGTACGACATTGATGCGCTACCTCCGCTTATATTCGACCACGCCGACATCGTAGCCAAAGCCCTGCAAACCCTGCGCGACAATTTGGACCGTAAATTGGTCGGCATGAATTTATTGCCCGCCCGATTTACCATGAACGACCTGCAAAAAGTGTACGAGGCCATTTTGGGAGAAAAAATTCGCCGGACTACATTTCAACGAAAAATGCTCAGTCTGGAGATTTTAAAACGCCACGAAAAGCAATATTTGGGCAAGGCCCATAAGGCACCGTATCTGTACAGTTTTGAGGATTAACAACCTCTATCGGCGGCAGTCATGAACCCTGTCAGGATTGTCAAACAAATACTGAGCATTTTCATTGTGCCTCATAAAAATACTTTTTATGTTTAGCGGCAAATTTTAAAAACCCTTAATTCCAATTATCATGGCCGAAAAACAGTACAAAATCCTGCTGTCGGAAGATGAAATTCCGAGACATTGGTACAACATTCAGGCAGATATGCCCAACAAACCGCTGCCGCCGCTTCATCCCGGCACGAAGCAGCCCGTAGGACCGGCCGACTTGGCGCCGTTGTTTCCGATGGAACTCATCAAGCAAGAAGTCTCGCAGGAACGCTACATTGAAATTCCTGAAGAAGTACGCGAAATCTATAAATTGTGGCGGCCTACACCGATGTTTCGGGCGCATCGACTCGAAAAAATGCTGGATACACCCGCCAAAATTTACTACAAATACGAAGGGGTAAGCCCATCGGGTAGCCACAAGACAAATACGGCAGTGGCGCAGGCGTACTACAACAAAATGGAGGGCGTCAAGCGCATCACCACCGAAACAGGTGCGGGACAGTGGGGCACGGCCCTGGCTATTGCGTGTCAGATGTTTGATATTGAATGTGAGGTGTTTCAGGTGCGCATCAGCTATAATCAAAAGCCATATCGCAAAGCGTTGATCGAATCGTTTGGAGCCAAAATTTACCCTTCACCCTCTGAATTGACCGAATCGGGGCGCAAAATATTGGCGCAATATCCTGATACACCCGGCAGTTTGGGCATTGCCATTTCCGAGGCCATCGAGTGTGCCGTGCAGGACGAAAACTGCAAATACGCCCTCGGCAGCGTGTTGAACCACGTATTGATGCACCAAACCATCATCGGACAGGAGTGTTTGGTACAAATGGAAAAAGCCGGCGATTTTCCCGACATCGTCATTGCACCTTTGGGCGGTGGCTCCAATTTTGCGGGGATTTCGTTTCCGTTCCTGCACCAAAACCTCACGCAGGGCAAAAAAGTACGCGCCATTGCGGTAGAGCCGGCGTCGTGCCCTAAATTGACCAAAGGCGAATTCCGCTATGACTTCGGCGACTCGGCCGGCTTTACGCCGTTATTGCCGATGTACACTTTAGGGCACAATTTCCGTCCTGCGGCTATCCACGCGGGAGGACTGCGCTACCACGGTGCGTCGGTGCTTTGTTCGCAACTCTTGAAAGACGGTTTGATCGAAGCCAATGCCATTCAGCAGTTGGAGTGCTTTGAGGCGGGCATAGCTTTTGCCAAAGCCGAAGGCATCATTCCCGCGCCGGAAGCCACGCACGGCATTGCGCAGGTATTCCGGGAAGCCCAACGCTGCAAGGAAGAAGGCAAATCCGAAACCATTCTGCTCAACCTTTGCGGACACGGTTTCTTAGATATGCAGGCCTACATGGATTATTTCGACGGAAAACTCTCCGACCACTTCCTGACCGATGAAGAACTGAAATCGGGCCTGAAAGAGTTAGCGGACTATCCAAGTATTTAAGTATGAGTTAATTGTTATCCGTTAATCGTTAGCTGTAAAATCAGGCAATGACACTAACGGAAACATTCGCTTAACTATCAATCATATAAACAAAAAAGAAGGCGTTAGCGCCTTCTTTTTTGTTTATGTAGTGCTCAAATTATGGCCGCGAATTGCAGTTGGAAGAGGTTCCCCTCCCTAACCCATCACCAACTCGACCTTGAAGCCTTTATCGTATGAAATAGTCAAGGCTGCACCTATATTTTTGGCGCGCATTTTCATGTTGTTTAGCCCCAACCCGTCGCTATTGGTGATGGGTTTTTGAGCACCATCATCGTGAATGAGAAGATATAAACCGTTTTTTTCCTGTTTGAACAAGATGCTGACACGCTTGGCATCGGCGTGCTTGCAGATATTAGTGATGGCTTCTTTGAAAATCAGGTAGATATTTTGGCGTTTTTCGGGGTCTATAAACCTCTTGGCATCTTCTAATTCGAGCCTAAAAGTGTGATTGATATTTTTTAAATGGAGGTTCTTTTCGGCAAATGCCCTCATTCTATCTATGAGGTTTTCGTAGCGGTCTTTGCGTGAGTCTATGGCCCAGACTGTATCTCTCATACGCTCCATGGCCTCGTGGCTCATGTGGCTAATCTCCATCAGGGTATCTTTCTCGCTGCTCAACGACGTGATGGCCAACATCTCCGACTGCATGGCCAAACCCGACAGGATAGAGCCGACTTCGTCGTGTAGATTGCTCGAAATACGGGTGCGAATCTGCTCCAACTCGCGGATTTTTTTGAGTCGGTTTTGTACCCTCTGAATAAAGTAATAATATACCAAAGTCGAAATAACCACCAAATACAGCAGGTAGGCCCACCAAGTTTGCCACAGGGGGGGGCGTATCGAAAACGCATACGCTGTTTCTGCGCTCCAATTACCATCGCTGTTCATGCCTTTTACTTTGAAAGTATAATTGCCGGGGGGAAGATTTCCGTAGGAAGCTTCTGAACGTGCCGAGGGTACACTCCACGTTTTTTCGAGGCCCTCCAACGTATATTGATAAATCATTTTTTGGGGAGTATTGGTGTTAATACCCACAAATTCAAAATTAAGGTAATTGTTATCGTACGACAATTGCAATTTTTCGGGGATATTATTCCATTTAGACAGACTTTCAAAGTGAAAATCATCCACAATTAAACCATTTTTTAAGACATAGGTGGTGTCTTTTGCCCAAACAACAGATTCGTTGAACAGCTTCACTTTTGAGAGCTCTACGTTGGGTTTATCGTTTTTGAGGGTTTCTTCTTTGGGGTCAAAGATGGTCAGTCTGTCCACCATTGGAAGCCAGATTTTGCCCGTTGAGTCTTGTACAATATCAAACCTACCCGCGCCAAAACCCAGATAACCTTGTTCAGAGTCGTAGTTTTTGAAATAGATGGGCTTGGAAAGTGGCTCATTAGAAGCCAATTGCCGCACTACTTCGCTCGACAATTTACTGAGACCATTGCGCGTATTAAACCATAAATTACCCGATGGGTCTTTCAAAATACCAAAAACGGTATTGTTACTTAATCCTTCTTTTTCGGTAAAATGTATAAAAGTTTTGTTTTTGAGATTGAGGTGAGTGATACCGGTGGCGATATCGCTAAACCAAAAATTCCCATACTTATCTTCTGCTATACTTTCGACAACACTCAACCTAAAGCCCTCTTTTTCGGTAAAATTGCTCAATAGCCTGCCATTTTTGTCGAGTCTTGATGCGCCATTGAATGTACAAAACCACATATTGCCGCCACTATCCTGCCAAATTCGTACTACTTGATGTTGCGGGAGGCCCTGTTTCATATCAAACCGCGTAACCGTATTGGTGTTGCCATTGATTCTAAAAACCCCATTTTTATCTCTCGAACTATACCAGATATTGCCCGCCCCATCTTCAAAAATACAAACAATATAGCTGCCACTATCCCTGAAATGGGTGATCGTTTTGCCATCAGCATTGAGTCGAAACATAGTTGAATAATTCGCTCCACACCAAATATTGCCCGCTTTATCCTGCATCATGCTCGTAATATCAGCATCGCTCAAACCTTCTTTGGGCGAAAAGTTTCTAATCTTCTGGGTGCCAAAATCAATCTTTGAAATGCCTCCGTTATAAGTGCCCACCCATATATTTTGGGTCCTATCTTTCAAAACACAGGCAATCTCCGCAGCGATAAGGCCGTTTTTGGGGGTTAGGTTGTGCACCAATTGGCTGTATTTTACAAGCCCATCGTTGGTACCAAACCACAGGTTGTTGTCTTTGTCGGCCAGCGAACACATCACGTAGTCGTTGGGCAAGCCTTCTTGGGTTGTGATTTTTGTGATGTTGGCCCGAGCGTTGTCAATTTTATAAACACCCCCCGGCTGTGCCCCAAACCAAACGTTGTTGTCGTTGTCTATCGAAATTTTGCTGGTATATCTTTCGTGGTTGCCTGTTAAATGGTGAAAATGGGTGCCATCAAACCTTGTTACGCCCGTCCACATAGCCAACCAGATATTGCCCGAGCGGTCTTCTTTTAAATCCATGATCACATTATAAGGAAGCCCCTGCGCATAGCCAAATCTTGAAAAACTTTTGAAGTCATACTTTACTAATCCCGCGTCGTAGGTGGCAAACCACATATTTCCTTTTTTATCTTCGATGATGCCATAAACATCTGCTCCCATTCCTTGCTTGGGCCCAAAATGAGTAAAAGTATGGCGTTTGGGTTCAAGCATTGACACACCGCCACCTACCGAACCAAACCATAAATTGCCTTTTGAGTCTTCTCTAATGGCCTCAATGGTGTTATGGCTGAGTCCTTCTTTGGTGGTATAATTTGTAAAATAGGTTCCGTCAAATTTTGTAACACCACCCCTAAAACACAGCCAAATATTGCCTTCGTGGTCTTCGAGGCCGCATTGATAGAAGTTGTCCGCCAATCCTTCTTTCTGACTATAATTTTCAAAAGTATGACCATCGTATTTTGAAACCCCATTGTAAGACCCCATCCAAAGGTTTCCTTTTTTGTCTTGGAATATCTGGTGGATTTGGTTTTCGACCAGCCCTTCTTTTAGTCCGAAAATAGTAAAACTGAATGGATTGTGGTCTTTGCTGTAAGGCGGTTTGGCAGGATTGATTTGGGGTTTTCCAGCACGAAATGGCTTATGAATAGCAGGGACTTTTGTTGGTGAAGGCATTGAACCCAGACCTAACGTATATACTATAGGGTTACCAACTTTTACAGTTTTCCATTTGATTGGTTTTGTATAATTTGGAAGAGATACTTCAGCGGGTTTTCCGAGCGGTAGGGTCTCTATTTTACCAATGGGAAGCGTCTCGGATGGCGGCATGGTATCGAGCGCAATCTGACGCAACTTGGCGGGATATATTTTTAAAGAAGGCTGCTCTCGTTTTGAATCAGCTCTTTGACCACAAGCCAACAACACCCCTAAAAAACTAAAAATCAGTGATTTGTATACAGAAAACGAGAGAGGTTTGTTTTTTTTCAATGGTAGAATAGGCTTATTGAGAGCAGTGGAAAATTAGCCAATATGGCCTTTCATGTACATATTGATTGCTTCTGTTTTGTTGTTTACGTGCAGTACCTTGTACATTTTTTTGATGTGCGTCCGCACGGTTTCTACCGAAATAAAAAGCTCTTCTGAAATGACCTGATAGCTTTTGCCGTCCACCAATTTTTGCAGAATCTCTTTTTGCCTATCCGATAGTATGCTGGCTTTGCTCACCCGCCCACCCATGAGGTGGTTGATGATCTCGCGGGCAATGCTCGGCGACATATACGAGCCACCGTTGAGCACGATTCTGATGGCTTCTACGATTTCACTTAGGCTTGCTTTTTTGGAAATGTACGAACACGCCCCCGAACACAACGCCTTCAGAATCATGTCTTCTTCTTCGTAGGTAGAAAGTACAATGACGTTTAGGTCGGGCTTCCATTGGAGCAGTTGCGGTAAGGCCTCCAACCCCGAAATACCAGGCAGCCCAATATCCAGCAGCAAGATGTCAATCTGAATCTTAGGGTTGGACTTGATTTCGTGGAAGAACGACTCGGCACTGCCTACCCCCAAAACTACCTCAAACTCCTCGTGGAATCCGATAAACTTCATGATATTTTCTCGGATGATCTTATTGTCTTCAATCATCGCAATCATTGCCTTCTTCATAGCCTATAAAATTTTACAAAACTATTGTTTACAAAACAAATCTACAATCACCCTTTGGGGTGGTATTTCAGAAAAAAGGCGTGGTGATTTCACCCCGTAGGGTGATTGATTGCACTGTACTAAATGAACAATTTTGTGATATCAAATATACTCAAAATAGGTGATGACCGCATTTAGCTCAAACTCTGCTTCCCACACCCTCACTATTTTACGCGGAACCGTACACCTGCCCATTACCGACATCGTACGGCTCGAAGGCAGCGGCAACTACACCCATTTTGTACTGGCCGATGGCCGCAAAATCCTCACATCCAAAAGTATTGGGTTTTATGAATCGTTGCTGCCCGACACGTTTGTGCGCGTAAACAAACAACACCTACTCAACCACCACTACATCAGAGCTTTTGACAGATATTACGTAGAAATGACCGATGGCTTCTTGGCACAAGTATCTCGACGAAAACGCACAATGGTAAAAGTAGCTGTGTTGTCTTAAACTTTCTTTTCACCACAAAATATCAATATAAACAAATCAAATACTCATGAAAAAAACAATTATCACCTTTGGCATTGCCTGTTTTACTATTTGTACTGCCTTGGGGCAAAGCATTACGCTTGTGCCTACCTCGTCCAATCAAGTTTTATTACGTACTTATGGCAGTCAGATAGCAAGTTTTTCTGGATACCATAGTGAGGGAAATTCTTCCTCTCCGACAGCTACTTTAAATAATAAAATACTGGCTGGTATGTATGGTTATGGTTATGGTGGAAGTTTCTTTACCACAACCCCTAACGCATCAATTGAGTTTAGAGCTTCCGGGAATTTTAATATCATTAATTTTGGAACAGAAATCTTATTTAACACTACACCATTCAATAGTGCCTTTGTGCGTGAAAGAATGAGAATAGCCGAAAACGGCAACGTGGGCATTGGTACGAGCACTCCAAACGGAGAATTATCTTTCAGCAATACCAATAATAACCGTAGAATATTGCTTTATGAAGATGCAAACAATGAAAATCAATTCATGGGTTTTGGCGTAAATGCCCAGACACTCAGGTATCAAATCCCTTCTTTAAATAATAGTCATGTCTTCTATGCGGGTACAAGCACAACTAATTCAAACGAATTGATGCGAATTACCGGAACAGGTAATGTAGGGATAGGGGCGTTTCCCGGCGCTAAATTAGAAGTAAATGGTTTTACCAAATTAGGGTCCGATGCCCCTGCCATCAAACAAAAGCTCATTACCGGTTTTAATACACCATCTTCTGAGGGTGCCAGTAGATTGATGCCTCATGGTCTTACCCCTTCAAAAATACTTTCTGTAAATATTTTTGTAGAGGCTGTTGAAAGCTTTTCAGGTTTGCTCTATCAAACTCCACCGAATTATGTAGGTTCTGCCGAAATGCTATATAGTTATGCTGTTACACCGACCAATATTGAATTAACGCTTACTAATACAACCTCTGGAAATATTTTATCGAAACCCATAAAAGTATTCATTACTTACATGGAATAAAAACAAAGAAATTATTTATTATCCAAAAGCATCAGTTAGCGATTTAAAATTCGCTCCAACAGATGCTTTTGGCTGCATAAAAAATCAAAATACCCCCATGAAAAAAACAATTATCACCTTTGGCATTGCCTGTTTTACTATTTGTACTGCCTTGGGGCAAAGCATTACGCTTGTGCCTACCTCGTCCAATCAAGTTTCATTACGTACTTATGGCAGTCAGATAGCAAGTTTTTCTGGATACCATAGTGAGGGAAATTCTTCCTCTCCGACAGCTACTTTAAATAATAAAATACTGGCTGGTATGTATGGTTATGGTTATGGTGGAAGTTTCTTTACCACAACCCCTAACGCATCAATTGAGTTTAGAGCTTCCGGGAATTTTAATATCATTAATTTTGGAACAGAAATCTTATTTAACACTACACCATTCAATAGTGCCTTTGTGCGTGAAAGAATGAGAATAGCCGAAAACGGCAACGTGGGCATTGGTACAAGCACTCCAAACGGAGAATTATCTTTCAGCAATACCAATAATAACCGTAGAATATTGCTTTATGAAGATGCAAACAATGAAAATCAATTCATGGGTTTTGGCGTAAATGCCCAGACACTCAGGTATCAAATCCCTTCTTTAAATAATAGTCATGTCTTCTATGCGGGTACAAGCACAACTAATTCAAACGAATTGATGCGAATTACCGGAACTGGTAATGTAGGGATAGGGGCGTTTCCCGGTGCTAAATTAGAAGTAAATGGTTTTACCAAATTAGGTTCTGCTGCCCCTGCCATTAAACAAAAGGAAATTACCGGCTTTAATACAGCTGTTGCAGATGGTGGTTCTACATTTGTGCCTCATGGATTAACTCCAAACAAAATACTTGATGTAGCTATTTTTGTGGAAGCCATAGAATCTGGATTACTTTCACAAATTCCACCTCGCTTTCCTCGGGGAGACGGAGTTAGTTATTCTTATTTAATTAACCACACTTTTATCGAAGTTTACTTGAATAGCGGGGCTAATATTCTTAATAAACCCATAAGAATACTTGTTACATATAAGGAATAAAAACTCTTATTTCATCTATTGATTTCATTTAAAAGCATCTGTCAGCGATTTAAAATTCGCTCCAACAAATGCTTTTGGCTGCACAAAAAATTAAAAAACAAATCAAAATACCCCCATGATAAAAACATTTATCACCCTCAGTATTACATTTTTAGTCGCTTTTACGGCCTTTGGGCAGAGTGTTACGGTATCTTCAAGTAACGCTGCGATTATCGAAGTAAATACTACAAACAAAGGAATATTTATTCCAAGAGTTACTACCGCCCAAACTGATTTGATATTTGTTACCCGTGCCACAGGTACTGGTAGAGGTACGGGTACCAGTTATTATGCCAAATGGGACGGAGCCGTTTGGGAAATCCGACGGGAATACAATGGTACAATAACGGGTGGTACAAATATTAATGTATTGGTGATAAAGCAATGAAACGACTCATTCCCAAGGGTATATTTTAAGCTTCTATTCACTAAATTGCATAGATAAACCAATAAATTCCTTAACTTCCCCCTTAGGAGATAGAGGGCTTTTAACCTATGAAAATCTCATTCCTTTTCCTCTTCATTTCCTGCTCGTGGGCAGTACAGGCACAAATTCAAGCCTTCAACTTTGCTCAGAGAAACACTTTTTATGGCATTGGTGGCTATGCTTTTACGCAGCAAGGCTTCTCTAATGGCGTGCAAGCCAATCCCTACTTGGTGTTGGGGCCTTCGCCTCAGAATGTTTTTAGCTACGCCGTTTCGGCGGTGGGGGGAATTACCAATAGAAGTAACGCTATTTCTACCAATACCGCCAATACCCCCATTTCCATTCAACTGCATGGAAATAATGTGCGAAAATTTTCTTGCCAACCAGTGGCACTTAATACCTTTGGTAATCCTACGTCTGACGATATACAACTAACAGCTACCACAAATTTGGGAAATACGGCTACCCAAACGGGGGGCTTTAACAGTGGTGCTTTTGTAGGGTTTAGCGTTACCGGAAACGAAAATGAATACATTGTTTCGATAGCTGCCACTTTTCCAACTACGCCAAGCCCTGCCGCCTTTCTAACACTTGCCGGAATTATGGTAGGCGACAATACCCCGCAAAACGTAGCCCTCCATTTGGATGGGGTTAATGATTATGTTTCGATACCAAATAATGTTGGCAACTTTGCCGCCAATCAAGAGTTTACCGTAACTTGTTGGGTAAAGCCTGACCCTACGCAAACAGATATTGGGCAGCAAGACAATGACTTTCTTGAAAAATGGGATGGAACAGGTGGCTATCCGTTTGTTATGCGTTATTTGAATCAAACCGCAGGAGCTAACAACGGGAAAGTACAAATTGCCAGATACGATGGCACAAATGGCCCTAATATTATGTCAACTGCCAAAATAAATGATGGCCAATGGCATCATGTAGCCATGACAGTAGCATCCGGCAGTCCTAAAACCATGAGTTTGTATATAGATGGCATTTTGCAAGGTAGTGTAACTGATAACACGAATGCAACTACCACTAACAATTCACCCTTATACATTGGGGTGAGGGGTATTCAGGGGAGGTACTTCAAAGGTGAAATAGACGAAATACGCATTTGGAATGTTGCCAAAACCGCCACACAATTAGCCGATGAACGCTTTTGCAAAACCCCCAATGCTACCAATTTACAAGCTGCTTATAATTTCAGCAATGGCGTACCGCATGGCACAAATACCCTCATTAGCCAAATAAACGAAGCCTCAAATAGTGCCAATAACGGTACATTAAACAACTTTGCCAAAACAGGCGATGCCTCCAATTTTGTAACAGGGCAGGTGAAATATGTGAATAATACACCTAATATTGGCAACAAAAATGGTAGTTCTTGGGCAAATGCCTATGATAACCTACGATCTGCTCTAACAGATAATACCTGCAACGATCTTTTTGAAATTTATGTAGCCAAAGGTACCTCAGCTTACAAATCTTCTACCACAAACAATATCAATGATAATTTCAATATCCTATCGGGGATGAGAATTTACGGTGGTTTTGCGGGAACTGAAAAAAGCATCAACAAACGCAATTTGGCATTGATAAATAGCACTAATGAAACTACCCTTTCAGGCGATTTAGGAAGCAATGACACCCCTTTTGTTTTTACCTCAAATCGAAATGATAATTCTTATTTCGTTGTAAATATTGGCAATGACGTTGTTTTTGATGGATTTAAAGTCATTGGGGGGCGTTATGATGGTATATTTGGCAACTCCGTAAACTGCAAAATAAGTAATTGCAGAATAACAGATAATGAAGAAGGCTTAAATATTAGAAATTCAAATAAAGTAGTCGCAAATTGCATAATAACAGGAAACAGTGGCAGTGGAATATATGACGATGAAGGGACTTCAAATTATCAAAATTGCTTGATTGCTAATAATGGGCAACACGGAATTTCTTTTATAAATTACTATTCGGATTTAAATATTATCAATTGCACTATCGCTTCAAATGGTATCAATGGGATATCCATTACCACCAATTTTAGTTCTACCCCTTTTGATAATACAATAAAGAACACTATCATAAAAGACAATGCTAATGTTGGAATTTCAAATACTATACAAGCGGCTACAACTAATACCTTCACCAACAGCTTAATACAAGGCGAAACCAGCACTGCCAATGGCAATTTGGTGGGTACTACCAATCCACAGTTTGTAAGTCCGGTAGCAAATACGGTGCGGAGTGATGCAGGAGATTATCGCCTAAAATGGTGCAGCAAAGCCATCAATGCAGGCACAAACACCGACATCAGCCCCTTAGATTTAGATCGAAATCCTAGAAATTTCAACGGCACTGCCGACATGGGAGCGTATGAGTTTTTGGGCAATACGCCCTCACAAGTAGCTACAAGTCACATCACAGGCACCATAGACTCGCCCACCTATACGGGCGGGGCCATTCAAACTATCACTTCCACCGCGAAGATCCTCGCCCCCGCCGGTGCCGTAGATTTCAAAGCACCCAATGCCATCCTTTTATCGCCGGGCTTTGAGGCAAGGGGCATGGGGAAGTATTTTGAGGCAAAAATTGGGGCGAATGTGGCGTGCAGTAATTAAATCCGTCTAAATCAATGCTAGAACATCCGTGTCATCCGTGTGCTAAAAAAGGGGGACACAGATAACACGGATCCCGAAAGCGTTCGGGTGCTCGGATAGGCTCTACGGCGAAATCATAGCTTTCAAAGCAAAAAGTCATTTTGCAGCAGGGACTGTGTGTTGCCCGCTCAGGGAAACCAATCCGTCTCCTCTGATTTCATAGACATAGGTCGAAAGATAATCGGTGGTCATATCCGGTGTACCGTCGTTGTAATGCCTTACCGAATGTTCTCTTCCCGTGGCAATGACTATGTTTCCAAACTGGCGCACTTTCAGGTCTTTGAAACTTACCTCTACCCTGCTTACATTTTTAAACAAAGCCACAATCTGTGCTTTATTCGCTATATAACCCGTACCCGAAATCAGCACATAGTCCTCAGTGGCTCGATCCATAATGTTCTTCATCGGGTTTTGTCGGTATTCTTCTGCATTTGCCTCAAAAAGTTTTTCCGCCTGCGTTTGAGCGAAGGCCGTGGGCAACAGGGCAATAAAACAAAGCGCGGTAATGAGGATTGTTTTCATAAAAATAGGGTTGTTTTGAGTGAAATTATTTTTTGATGAAAGACTTACATTTTCCCTTCGCTTTTCAGCGTTCGCCACGTCCAAATCGCACCCAGCAAATCAATCACGCCGAAGGCAACAAAAACAGGCGGCGCAATTTGGGAAACGACCAAGCCCACTGCTCCTAAAAAATAAATCGAACGGCCGGTAATGGTGGTTTTGAAGAAAGGCGTGAGGTCGTTTTTGGCAGATTGATAATAATACACGCCCAGAAGAAACGCCAGGATCCCCACTACTCGGATGTAAGGCTCGTGGGCTTCGGGCAATTGGGCGGTTTTGGTGAAGACGTTAGGAATAAACGTAAGTTCAAGCCCTACAATAAAAAGGTAATAGCTAAAAAACAGAACCGTTTTGGCTGATTTTGACATCGTTTGAGGTTTTAGGATGAAATACTAATTCGCCCTAAAAGTATTCGGCTTTTTGCCCTCAAAACAATTCCGGTTTCTGAACTGCGGAATCTAATTTCTAAACGGCAGGTTGTTCAATGGCCAACCTTTGCAACAACTCCGTTTTCAACCTTCTCGAAACAGGAACTTCGCTCTTATCTTTCATCTCGACCGTCCCTCCTTCGCCCCGAATGTACCGAACCACATTATTCAGGTTTACAATATGAGATTTATGGATCCGCATAAATTGTTCTCCGTCGATCATCTGTTCAAAATGAGACATCGGTTTGGAAGTAGTGATTTTCTTATTGCCACTCAAATAGATCATACAATAGCTACCCATGGCTTCCAAACGATTGATATCCTGCTCAGGAAACAGAATAACACCCTCGACGGTGGGAATGGAAATTTTTCGGATAGACTGACTGCCCGATTGGATCTGTTGGAGCAGTTGATTGACGTCTTTATTGTTTTGATGGGATTTGATATTTTGTTCTATCTGCAACTTCTCGGCTAACAACTGACTGTTTTTCAGCAACAGTTCCTCATGCTCCTGCGAGCGTTTCAACGCAATTTCCCGGGCATCTTTGGCTTCTTTTCGATACGTATTGAAACGGTAGGCAACGGCAAAAGCAAAGAACAACGCCTCCAAGACCGAGCAAATTTGATAGATGTAGGCCGCTCGCAGGTTGTTCATTGATACAATGCCCATAAAACCCAAAAGTACATTCACCACGCCATAAATGTAGAAGCCAAAAGCCAATACGAAGTACCGTGCATGCTTGAAACCCAGAAAATGGATATAGAGACTTGCTCCCAAAAGCACCAACATGATGGAGATCACCAACAATTGAAAGATATCATTCACCCATCCTTGATAAGGAAACCATTCGAAGGGCAGCAATACGAGACAAAGCAGCCACAACACAACCAGGGTCCAAAAGAATTTGGGAGCCAACTCCTTCATTCTCAGGTAAGCATTGGCAAACAGTATAATAAAAAACAACGTTATGGCCGACGAGAGATTGATATCAGAACTGAAATTGGAAATTTGGTGGAAGACAAATTCCTGATGATGATTATCGGCTTTGAAAATGATATACCCCGACGATGAAATGTAGAAAAAATAATAAAGAAAAACCCGGTCTCGGGTGACCGCAAAAACGAACAGATTGTAAAACATGAGCGCCAATAAAACGCCGTAAATACCGCCATACAACAAATCGTACTTGTGTAAATAATTGGAAATGGCTTGGATATTCCCGATTTTCAGCGGAACATACACACTTGTATTTTGTAGACGTAGGTAAATTCGTTTGGGCGATTTCCCTAAGTCAAAAACGGTATTGCTGCGTTTGAGAAAATGCGCACCAAACGGCCGCATCGCCCCTGTGTACCATGATCGAATTGAATCGTTCGTATCAACCAAAAACACATCCAACAGCCGCACATCGTGCAATTCCTGAATCAGGTATAGCGCCTCATCAGATTGATTTTCTACATCAATCCGTAACCAAATGGGGTATTCGGTATTGCCAAAATTGAGAAAATTTTTGGTATTTAACATAAATGCCTCTTCCGGCAACCTGCGTATTTGATCAAAACCCATCACCTTGGAAGAATCCACCCGACAGTAAACGAATGACTCGACGGACTGCAATTCGTCGGAAGTCCGGTAGTGAAAGCGTTTTTGGGCCAACAGGGGTAATGACAGCAACAGGCTTAGACAAACAAACAATAATCGCATAGCTGAGGATTGGGCAGTAACAGGCAAATTAGAAAATAAACTGAGAATTTTAAAATCCAGCTATCGGGATACCTGTACACTCAACTCATTCTAAAAAATAACTCCCCAATGTAGTCAAGGCCCTCGTTACCGCTTTCAATTCCTAACCCTGCCCGACGACACGCCCCCCTGCGGAAAATCATTCTTGGAAAGCGGTAGGTTAGTTGGGGGAAATGTTTTTGTTGAAATCTTCTCCGGTTTGGAATTTAGCTTATCTAACCTTAATTTCCGTACATATAAATTTACCAGTTATCTATCCAATACAAAAATATTGTTCCCAATTAACAGGATATATCCTTTATCAGTAAGAAGTTGATTGTCTGAATAATCTGACATAACATTAGTGGCCTCAGCACTTTCATCCCAAGTCAAACCACCGTCTTTTGTATACGCTATTATATCATTTGCCTGATAAACATCCGTTGCACAATAGCTTTTGTTTAATATCATTATACCTTCATTAGGATTCCAAAAATCGACAATTCTGGCACTTCTGTTGTAAGTCGCACTCCATTTTTTCCCGCCATCCGTTGTTTTTATTATTTTTCCAGAAGCTGACATTACTATATTGTCTTTATCGATTATTTCGAAATCATAAATATTTGACGCATTGGTTACAATTTTCTCAATTTCTTTCCCATTCAAATCGGTCACTATTATTACCCCATTTTTGCCTGAAATATAAATTCTATCTTCAAAAATCTTGAAACTAAACGTAACTAAAGAAAATCCTAACTCCGAAGAATCATTTATAATTACCCACGAATTACCTTTATCTTTCGATTTAATCAGAACTGTATTGGTGTTTAATCCCGATAAAATCGCATATAAATCAGAATGTTTATCGCTTTGGATGTGATTCATATTTCCCTCCAGATTCGGATAAGTCTGTTTCACCCAATTGACGCCTCCATCTACTGTTTTAAGTAAATCTCCCTTCCCCCCAAAGCATGAAATAAACCCTTCTTTATCATTCAAAAAAAACATACATCTTGGATTTTCTCTCAAAAGGAGTTTTAAATCTACCCAGGAATTTCCTCCATCAACTGTTTTAAACAGTTCAGCATATCCCCCGGCGCTATTTACGCCTAGAGCATATCCTACCTTTCCATCAATCAATTGAATTTCTTTCAATCGACCATTAAAATCAACGGATTGTTTGTTGTTTAATTTAAATCCCGGAGGGGGGGAAATATCTGGCAGGATTTTACAGTTTTCAAATGGAGGATTGGGCCCGATTGGATATTCGCTCTTTTTTCTACAGGAAGATAGAATGATAACGTTGATCAAAAACAAGGCGAAGTTCTTCATTTTGTTTCAAGCTGTTACGTTTTACTAATAACGTTCATGCATTCAATAAACGCTTGCTCTTTTGTCAAAAGTGTGTTTTTTTCAAAAATTTAATTGTCAATTCATTGACTAAAACTGACAAAACTCCCTGTTGGACACAAAAAAAACCGCCGCAAAGCTTGGGCTCTGCGGCGGTTACTATTTTGAACGGATAAAGGCGTACTCCTACTTTTTCAGATTCGCCAAGTACTCGATTACGTCCCGAATCTCTCTTTTGGAGAGTAATGAGCCCATCGGTGGCATCCCAGAAGGCATGTTTTCGCGTTTGGTGATGCGGGCTACGGGAATCACCAACGGCTCGGCGTCGGAGGTGTTGATGGTCAGTTCTTCGGCGGTTTCTTTCGCCAAGGTACCATTGACCACCTGCCCGTCTTTGAGCGTAAGCGAGACCGAACCGAAGCCCGGCGCGATGCGCGCACTTGGTTCCACTAGCGCCTGCAACAGCTGCTCACGGGTAAGCACATCACCAATGTGGGTCAGCGCGGGGCCTACTGCACCACCCGTACCACCCACCGCATGGCAACGCACGCATTGAGCGGTGGAGTTGGTGTTGAAGATGTTACGGCCCTGAAAACGGTTGCCACCGTACATCGTTTCGGCGTATTCATCCAAGGCCGAAGCATTGGGTTTAAGCGATGCCATTTTGGTTTTTAAAGTCGCCACACCCGAGGCGTCTACGGCTTCTTTCAATTCCAAAGATAGGTTCGGCGAGAGTTTTTTAGCGGCCAATTGGTCAATCAAATCTCCCAAAATCACCTGCGTTTTATCGGCTTCCATTTTGCCCAACACTTCCAGCATTTTTTGCTGCTCACGCACCGTCCCTTTGGTAAAAATAGAACTCACGATGGCGGGTAAGCTTTCTTTGGTTACGTTTTTATTGTCCAACAATCCCAACGCCACAGTACGCACGCTTTCGTCTTTGTCGTCCATGCCTTTCTTGATGAGGGCGTCCATTTGGGCGTAGCTTAGCTGATTCAGCGCGGGCAAAATCGCGGCTTTTACCTTGGGGTCAGTTGTGGCATCGTAGAGTTCGGCCAGTTGCGCGTTGGCGCTCGTAATCTTTAAATCGGCCAGCAAACCTGCGACGGCAATCAGTGATTCGGCGTTTTTCTCTTTCAGAAAATTAGCGATATGCGGTGTAACTTTGGTCCGTACGCCAGCGGGGTCGCGTTCGATTTTGCCACGGTAGCGACCATCCACGCGGTCGAGTACCGACGGGTTCGCCCACGTACCCAAAGTGGCCAGGGCTTCCGCTTTTACATCATCTTTGATGTCGGTGCGGGTCGCAAAAGCCACCAACATATCCAATTCCTTATCGGTACCCACTCGCAACGCGGCGTTGATGGCGCGACGCAGGATCACGTCCGACGTAATGCTTTTGTCCTGCAATTTCGCGGCCAACGCGGGTAGCGCCCCCGGAATCGAGAGGTCGTCGTTGATACCGCGCGCGGCTTCGGCCACGATGTATTCATCTTTATCATTAAGAAACAACGCGATGTTATCATTTTTCATCCGTCTTAGCACCAATACCGCCGCCGTACGCAGGGCTTTGCTTGGGTTGTTGGCCAAGGCGACCATTGGTTCTGCTTTCCCGATTCTCGACAACGCCAATACCCCAGCGTGACGGATGTATACGTCTTCGTCATTGTTGGCTGCAATCATCTCAATCAGGGGCGTTACGGCATCAGCGTAGGCAATGCGGCCCAAGGCCTCAGCGGCATAAAAACGAACGCGTGGGCTGGTGTTTTTGAGCAATGGAATCAGCTCACTGCCTGCCGTGGCAATGCGGGCATCGCCGAGCATTTTGGCCGCCTGCGTAATAATTTCGGGGTCTTTGTCTTTCAATAAAGGTAACAATGTCGACGCATTGGCTTTGTTGACGCGGGCCAATTGCCCCACACCCCAAATGCCGTGAATCCGTGCCAACTGACTTTGGGTTTGGTCAATGGCTTTGGTCAACATCGGCGCCCCTTTTGCGCCTCGGCTCACCAATTCAAACTGCGCTTTTTGACGAATTCGCATGTCTACATTCGACAATAGCGAATACAGCATATCCGCACTTTGCGAAGCGTAGTCCAACTGAATCAGACGTTTGGTTTCCTGACGCACCGCCGCCAAATCATTCTTTTCTTTGGTTACGTCCAGTTTCCACACGCGACCGTAATTCTTGGTATCCCAGCCGTTAATCCAGTCGGCTACGTACAAGGCACCATCGGGACCAAATTTAATACCCGTCGGCAAAATACCGCTAACGATGTCTTTTTCGCCATCCAATTCAAACGACGCGCCTTTGGGTTTGAGGCCAAACGACCAAATGTGCGAGCGCGTAGGTGTACCCACAAACTCCACCAAGAAAAACTTCTTTTTCCAATCTGAGCCCAAAGCTGTACCCGGATTGTAAACCATGCCCGTGGGGCCGTTGTGGTAGTTCATGATGGGCGGAATGATGTAGGCCGCCTGTCCGTCCCAACGGGGCTTAAACAGTTTTTCGTCCATCCACACCTTGTATTTATTGTTTTTGGGATCAGTATATTTTCCGTACTGCCAGTTGGAACGCCAGCCCGCATCGGAACCTTCCACGACGTGAACCAACCGCTCACTTTCGCCAGGATGGTCGCCGTCGTTGTCGGAAGAAATCAGGTTTCCATATTCGTCAAACACAAACTCGTGGGTGTTGCGAAGGCCGTGGGCAAAAATCTCAAAATCACTACCGTCGGGGTTGGAGCGCGCAATGATACCCGAGTTGGGATGCTCGTGTTTTTTGCCGTCGGGGGCCGTGATGTTGGCCCCAATGTCGCCAATATTCCAATAAATACGGCCGTCGGGTCCTTCAATAACGCCCGACATGCCGTGGCCGCCAAAACCGATGTGGACCCCGTAGCCGTGGCTAATCGAAGTTTTCTTGTCTATGACACCATCGCCATTTCGGTCTTCGAGCCGCCACAAATCAGGGGCTATTCCCACAAACATATCCTTGGCTCGCACCAACATTCCACCCGCTACGTCGGTAACTTCTTCGTAAAAGTCTTCTAAAATACGGAGCGAAACATCCGCAATTCCGTCGTTGTTGGTATCTTCCAAGCGCCAAATCTCGTCTTTTTCCACCGCTAAATCACGCCAATCGTGGGAGCCATCTTCGTTGAGATCAGCCAGCCACGAATTTTCGGCAGAGCGCTCAGGCGCGAAGGTTTTCCGCAAAAACGCCCGACGGTCTTCCACGGTTTGGAGGCCGATAGACTCCGTCATCCAGTCGCGGTGCCCACGAATATCAAACTCGGAGTTCTTTTGGCGGTTGGTACGGTTGAGGTACACTCGCCCTTGATCGTCGATCGACATCGCCACGGGGTCGGGAGCGAGTGAATCAGAAGCCCAAAGGCTCATTTGCAACCCGTCGGCCAGTTTTATGGCCGTTTTTTCGCGAATTTCCCGCGCCTTAGCCAACGCTTTGGTGGGGTCTTCTTTGATCATTACAGGTTGGCTACTGCGCGGCATTTTCATACACGAAACCACCAGAAAGGCGACTCCGAGCGATGCCGAGAGTTGAATCTTAGCCTGTTTATTTAAAAGCATGGGTTATTGAACGTTATATGTTAGACGGAATCAAAAATAAACAGTGGTAGATTAAGTAAAACGGCTAATTACGGGTTTTTACTTATGGCGAACTCTTTTTTTAGATTAACGCCCAGAGGAACCGTACCATAAGGGCATTTTTGCCGACTTTTTAAGTTTTTGGAAACAAACACCCAGTCGGGGACAAAGTCTATTGATTATTTCCCGCCAAATTCAAGTATCAGGGTTTCACCTTTGCCTTCTTTATGCTGAATGAATACATTAGATTATTCACAAACCTCTATCCCAACATGAAAAAACTCGTTATCCTCACGATTGTTTTATTTAGCCAATGGGGGCTGCTACAAAGCTACGCTCAAGTCACCCAGCGCAACATTTTAGGGAATAAATACTCCTTGGAAGCCGTCAAACAATCCCTGATTCCACAAAATCAATTCAAGCCTTATCCCAAAACCGTTGGCGAGTGGAAAGCGGCCCTCCCCGACTCCGTCATTGTGCGCACCATCAAGGCAGGAGAAGCTTTATTAGATTATAAATTTGAACCCATCTCGGCAACAACTTCGCTTGACTTTGTGCGCTCTGGCGACCGCGAGCGTCACAGCAAAATTTCTTTTGGCAAGCGTAACGCGTTGATTGATTTGGTCTTAGCTGAAAGCATTGAAGACAAAGGCCGCTTTACGGAAGCCATTCTCAACGGCGTTTGGTCCATCTGTGAAGAAAGCTTTTGGGGGGTTCCCGCCCACATCAGCGGTACAGGGTTGCCCAACGTAGAGGATAATATCGTTGATCTTTTTGCCGCCGAAACCGCGTCCGTTTTGGCATTTACCGACTATTTTGTGGGTGACAAACTCGATAAAATCAACAAGCTAATCCGTAAGCGCATTTACCACGAAACCAACCAACGGCTATTTATTCCGATGCTCAAAAATCCCGACCGTTATGGCTGGATGAGTAAAAAAAATGCGGTCAATAACTGGAATCCGTGGATTATGTCCAACTGGATGACGGCCACGCTGCTGCTCGAAAAAGACGAAGCCCGTCGTGCTGAATCGCTGCATGGCGCCATGCTAGGATTGGATTTGTACCTAAACGGACTGGGCGAAGACGGTGGCTGCGACGAAGGTCCGAGTTATTGGTTTGCGGCGGGAGCCTGCGTGTTTGACTGCCTCGAATTGCTCGACGAAGCCACAAAAAACAAGGTGGCCATTTACAATGAACCGTTGATTCAGAAAATGGCGTCGTATGTGTACAAAACCCATATTTCGAACGATTACTTCGTCAACTTCGCCGATGCCGACCCCAAACTCAAACCCGACGGCGTCATGCTGTATCGTTTCGGGCAAAAAATTAACGACCCACAATTGCAACAGTTTGGCAAATGGGCCATCGAGAAATACCCAACGGCCATTTCCAACAATGGCTTCCACCGGATGCGAAAGGTTCAGAACCTGCTGACTTTCAAGAACATTGAACCAGCCAAAAGCAGCTACGAACCCGTAAGAAACGCGTGGTTTAACGACATTCAAGTACTGACCACCCGCGCCGACAACGGTTTTTATATGGCGACCCACGGCGGCCACAATGCCGAAAGCCACAACCACAACGACGTGGGCGATTTTCTGCTCTACGCCAACGGAGAGCCGGTCATCATCGACGCGGGACGTGGGAATTACACGGCCCGCACGTTTTCGTCCAAGCGCTACGAACTGTGGTTTACGCAATCACAGTACCATAACCTACCCATCATCAACGGCTTAGGACAAATCGCGGGCCGTAGCTACGAAGCCACCAACGTAAAAAGCACCATTAACGACAAAGAATCATCGTTGAGTATGAACATTGCGCCGAGCTACGACAAAGCCGCTGGTATTGCGGCTTGGAACCGTACCGTCAAGTTGAACCGCGCCAAAAACACGGTAGAAATCAACGACGATTACGCGCTCAATCAAAAGCCAAATTCGTTGCAGCAAATCTTCATGACCGTTTGCGACATCGACACCGCCACGCCTGGAAAAGTCATCTTCAAGACGTGGAAAAACCAAACCGTTACGCTGCAATATGATCCCAAACTTTGGAGCATTTCTACCGACTTACCTTCTACCGACGGCATGGAATACGTGAGTTTCAAAACCAAGTGGGACAACCACCCCGTACAGCGTATCATCCTGACCAACAAAACATTGGCCCAAAAAGGAAAGTACGGATTTACGATAGGAATGAATTAAGAAGCAGTTTTTGAAGCGCGAAACGTACACTTATTTTACGGAAACACCCCTGTTAGTTGGCAGCTTACAGGGGTGTTCTTGTAAATGGGCTTTTTAAATCGTGCTTATTAAGCTCAAAGCCTACTTTTAATCAAATCTTTCAAGGGCGTTATTGAGTTTTCCCTTTGATTTATTATTACATTTAAGTCATCTCAAAAACGTTACTTTCAGACAAGTGAAAATGAACAACTCTATTCTGTACATCATGCTCGCCATTACGGCGGGTGTGTTGATTCCGTTCCAAAGTGCCATGAATTCTGCATTGGGCAAAGGTCTTCAAAACCCTTATTTTTCAGCGCTTACCATCTTTATTGTGGCCGTCATCGGGCTATCTGCCTACATAGTGTTATCGCGGCAAACCGTCCCCAACATGACGCATTTTGCCGCCCCTCCCAAGTGGAGCTATATCGGTGGTCTTTTGGGCGGCACCTACGTTTTGCTCGTTGTTTGGCTTGCGCCCAAGCTAGGCATCGGAAACGTAACCGTTTTGGTATTAATGGGGCAGGTAATCGCCGCCATGGTGATTGACCAATTTGGGCTACTCGGTGCCCCGCTTCACCCCATCACTTGGCAAAGATTGATAGGCGTAGTGCTTTTGTGTACTGGAGTGTATGTGATTCGGAAATTTTAGAGACTGTTTTTTTGCAATTATGTTACTTGGATTCCAGTTTCAAACAATCCCCGTTACACGTATCCTATTGACAAATACAGCATTGACTCAAAAGGAAGAGTATAAATTAGTCAAGGCGTTCAAATGTAGATTTTTCTTGACAAGTTGTCAAGAAAAATCTACATTTGAATAAAAAATAAGCAAAATGAAAATAATGACTGTTGGAGACTTAAAAACGCGATTCTCGGAGGTACTCCAGGAAGTGCAGGCCGGAGAAGAGATAGCCGTTGCTTTTGGAAAAAAAAAGGAAATTGTTGCTTATCTCGTTCCAAAATCAGCGCGTAAGCCTGCAAAACGTACTTTAGGCATTTTGGCAAACAAAGGAAAAGTCACCTTTCAGAGCGATTTCAGCATGACCGAAGAAGAGTTTTTGGGTGTATGAGTTATCTACTTGATACCCATACCCTTATTTGGGCAATAACAGAGCCACAGAAGTTGTCTGCTACCGCAAAAAAAGTGCTTATTAATTCTGAAAATGAGATTTTGGTAAGCGCTGTTAGTTTTTGGGAAATCTCATTAAAGTATTCCATTGGCAAATTAATATTGGAAGGCTATATACCTGAAGATTTTCCGAAAGCTGCCATATCTACGGGCTTTAAGATTATTCCTTTGACCGACCAAACTACTTCTACTTATCATCATCTCAAAGCATCATACCATCGTGACTCATTTGATAAAATGCTTATTTGGCAAGCCATTCAACATAACTTCACTCTCATAAGCTGTGATGGAAATGTACACAAATATGAGAGTGAAGGGTTAAAAGTTATCTGGTAAAACCGCCTTAAATCACCTCACGTAAGGCCTCTTCGTTGGCCTCAATCAACTGCTGAATGTGCGCATCTTCCAAGGCATACGAGAAAAATAGGCTTTCAAACTGCGACGGTGCCAAATAAATCCCGCGCTTAAGCATGGCTTGGAAATAACGGCCAAACAGCGGTAAATCCGACGCTTTAGCGGAGGTAAAATCCGTGACGGGTTGGTCGGTCATAAACAGCGTAAACATCGACCCGATGTGATTGATGGTGAAGTTTAATCCCAGTTTTTGAAGTGATGCTTTAAACCCAGCGGTGATGGTATTTCCCACTTCGTCGAGGCGCGTATATACTTCGGGGTGCGCTTCCAAATAACGCAGCATCGCCAATCCCGCCGACATCGCAATCGGGTTTCCAGAAAGCGTACCCGCCTGATACACAGGCCCTGCAGGCGAAACACAATCCATAATTTCGCGCTTACCACCATAAGCTCCCACGGGCATTCCTCCACCGATGATTTTACCCATCGTGGTCATGTCGGGCACAATGCCGAAGCGCTCCTGCGCGCCGCCTTTGGCCAACCGAAAACCCGTCATCACCTCGTCAAAAATCAGCACGATTCCTTCTTTGGTACACAACTTACGAATGGCCTCTAAATAACCAGCATTGGGCAATACGCAGCCCATGTTTCCAACAACAGGTTCCAAAATCAACGCGGCAATTTGGCCTTTATTGGCATCAATGAGTTGTTCCAACGCGGGCAAATCATTGAATGGAGCCGTCAACGTATCGTTGGCCACGCCTTTGGTCACGCCTGGACTATCGGGAACGCCCATCGTAACCGCGCCACTACCCGCCGAAATCAAAAAGCTATCGCCATGACCGTGGTAGCAACCTTCAAATTTGATGATTTTGTCGCGCCCCGTGTAGCCGCGCGCCACCCGAATGGCCGACATCGTGGCTTCGGTACCAGAATTGACCATCCGGACTTTTTCCACCGATGGCACCATCCCGACAATCAGTTCGGCCATTTCAACTTCTTTGCGCGTAGGCGCACCAAAAGAAAATGAGTTCTGAATGGCGTCCGAAACCGCCTTTTCAATCAGTTCGTGGGCATGACCCAAAATCATCGGTCCCCATGAATTGATGAATTCCAAATATTGATTTCCGTCTTCGTCGTAGATATAGGGACCTTTGGCCGATTTAATAAAAACTGGCGAGCCGCCCACCGCCCTAAAAGCTCTCACGGGGGAGTTTACCCCTCCCGGAATGTATTGTTTTGCTTTTTCAAAAAGGTCCTGACTTTGTGTACGTTGCATTCGTTTTTGTTACTTAATTAGATGTAGATGATATAATTTCCTATTGTCCGTTGGCCAACACCCACCGCATATCGTCCATTTTCACAATAGGCACGACTTGGTTGTCGTTTGAACTCTTATAATTAAATCCTGAAAGCAGATAATCGTCCTCAAAAACCCGCGTATCTAGTCCAGTACGCACTTGATTGCGGTACTTGTGCAACAAACGCCCAAAAAACAAAAGAGCATCGTACCCCTGCATGGCATATATGGACGGAATCGTATTTCGTTTGGTCAGATAGTTTGTCTGAAAATCTCTTACCTGCGCCTTAGAGGTATCAATAAACTCAGTATCAATAATATACACTTCTCGTCCTGACAAGGTAGAAGCAACAACATTTTGCATGTTAAACGCCAATGAACTCGCCAAAAGCGGGACGTTGATTCGCCGTTTATTCAGCATATTGAGCACCTTGTTTCCATCCGTTTCGGTACTACTAAAAACCACCACATGACCCGGTTTGTTTACTTCTGTAATCGTAGCACTTGAGTCGAGTTTCTCACGCGTCTTCCGAAAATCAATGGTTTGGTAGCCTGCTTCCGTGGCTTTGGTCTTATAGGAAGCCGCAAGGGTAGAATCACGCCGGGTGGCTCCGTAATAGATGGCCAATTTACGGTTGGTCGAAGGCTGCGAGCGCATAAAATCAAAACTTTGTTGCGCCTGACGTTCAAAAGAGGGTTGCAACAATAACGTATTGGCATGATTCACCAAAATATCAGTCGCAAGGCTCGTTGGATGCACATAAAATATGTTGTTACTTTCGGCATAGTCAGCAGCCAGCTTGGCAGGTTCATTGTAAACTGGGCCAATCAACAAGTCAGTTTGCGCAAAATTGGCGTTATTGACTACGTTGACCATCTCTTCGGGGTCGTTGCTGACATCATACGTAAATAGATTGACTAAAATGCCTTCTTGCTGCAGTTTGGCTTTGGCTAATTTCATCCCTTCGTACATATCATACGCAAATTGATTCGTGCGCGCCCGCTGATTTGGGCTGAATTCTTTGAGCCGAAACGGCAACGCCACGGCCACGTTATAATAGCCTTTCTGAAGGTTGTTATTACTTTGACGTACGGGAGTAACCTGCGAAGTAGGTTTGGAAGAAACAACCCCAAAGCGATTGGTCAATTGGTCAGATAGTTCCAAATCCGATTTTTCATTGGACGTTCGCTGAATCATATCAATCAGCGCCAACGCCACCGTCTTATCGGCAGGATGTTGGCGATTTAGGCTCTTGAGGTAGGCAATGTCCTGTAATTTATTGACGTAAAAGCGCTTTAGATTTTCAGCCTCTTTTTTGACCGAAGGCGTTGAAATTTCCTCTAGGTAGTCCAATGCCTCCCCAAACTGTTTTTCCTGAAAAGACACATCGGCCAGCACGTAGCGTACATCGTCCATTTTTTTCCAATCAGGAAAACGCTCCCGCAGTTGCATCAGCATCTGGCGGCTTTCCGACAAACGATTGGTTTTGAGGGCCGCCAACGACCAATAATAATGTGCAAAAGGCGCCAAGCCGTGGGTATATTTACGGGCCGTCAATGGGGTAAGTGCACTCATGGCGGAGGCAAAATCCCCCGATTTGTACAACGCCACGCCGCGCTTGTATTCGCGCTCGTAGGTGGCATCAACACCCTGGGCATACATAAAAAAAGGAAAGAGGTAAATCAGAAAAAAGGATTTTCTCATTAGGAAAGCATTAGTGGGGTAAAACCGGAAGTCAAAGTTAAAAACAATTTTAACGTGTCTACTCTTAGGATGGCAAGTAGCTGTAAAAATAATGAAGAGTACGTAAAACAAAAAAGCCATCACGCTATATGCGAATGGCTTTTCTCACACTTAACCTATGATGAAAAGTTCTGAAGTATCTTCGGAACTTCAAACGTAACGTGAATATACGTCAATTTGTTTTATTTCTACAAACTTTTTTCAAAAAAATATCAAATTCCCCTATTTCAGGTGAAGTTCTTCGCCGATATTTTTCACTTTTTGTTTCAATGATTCGTACACCGCATCAAAGTCTTCGTTACGTTCTAGCTTGGCAACTACGCCCACATAAAACTTGATTTTGGGCTCGGTACCCGAAGGACGGCACGTAAATTTGGTGCCATCGGCCGTAAAGAATTGCAGTACATTTGACGACTCAATACCCATACTTCCCGACGGAATGTCGACAGTGGTGCCGTTTTCGGTACGTTTCAAAAATTTATAGTCATCAATGCGAACAACGGGAGAACCCGCAATCGACTGCGGCGGGTTAGCCCGGAAATCGGCCATCATTTGCTGAATTTCTTCGGCGCCCGTTTTGCCTTTTTTCGTCAATGAAATCAATCCTTCGTAATAAAAACCAAACTGCTTATAGACCTCCATCAACAAATCAAAAAGGCTCAGTCCTTTGTCTTTGGCGTAGGCCGTCAACTCAGCAATCATGGCACAGCTTGCAATGGCATCTTTGTCGCGAACGGCATCGCCGATGAGGTATCCGTAGCTTTCTTCACCACCGCCAATAAACTGCTGTTGCCCTTCCAACTCTCTGATTACCTGCGCAATATATTTAAATCCAGTCAGGGTGTTGTAGCAGTTAACATCGTATCCCGCCGCCATTTTGTCGATGAGATCGGTCGTAACGATGGTTTTACAAACAAACTCTTTACCCGTCAACTTACCCGCTTCTTTCCACGCCTGCAAGAGGTAGTAGATGAGCAAAGTAGCCGTTTGGTTTCCGTTCAGCAATTGAATTTCTCCGTGGTGGTTCTTGACGGCAATCCCTACGCGGTCGGCATCGGGGTCGGTACCCATTACGAGGTCAGCGTCAATTTCTTTGGCGCGATTTACGGCCATCGACATGGCTTCTGCTTCTTCAGGATTGGGGTATACCACCGTTGGGAAGTATCCATTTCCTTGCGGTTCAGCTTGCTCGGCAATAACCGTCACATTTTCAAAGCCCATTTTGGCGAGCAACTGCGGCACCAGCGTAACACCCGTTCCGTGAATCGGCGTAAAGACTATTTTGAGGTCTTTTTGGCGCTTGATGGCTTCTTTTGAAATCGAAAGGGAAAGGATTTGTGCGATGTATTTTTCATCCACTTCTTCACCGATAAGGTGAATTTTGGAAGCATCTCCCCCAAATTTAATATCATCAATGGACTGAATAGCGTTTACTTCATCGATGATATTTTTATCATGCGGTGCCACCACCTGAGAGCCATCGTCCCAGTAAGCTTTGTACCCGTTGTACTCTTTGGGGTTGTGCGAAGCCGTAATTACCACCCCACTTTTACAGCCCAGCAGACGCGCCGCAAAACTCAATTCTGGCGTGGGGCGCAGTCCTTTGAAAAGATAAACATCGATGCCATTGGACGAAAAAACATTGGCCGTCACCTGCGCAAAAACATCCGATTTGATGCGACAATCATGGGCGATGGCTACGCTGATTTTTTGTCCCGCAAAGGTTTTATTCAGATAATTGGCCAATCCCTGCGTCGCTGCTCCTACCGTGTATTGGTTCATGCGGTTTGAGCCAATGCCGATCAAACCACGCAGACCTCCCGTGCCAAACTCCAAGTCTTTATAAAATGAGTCAGTAAGTTCCGTAAAATTTTGTTTATCAACCAGTTGCTGAATATCAGCCTTGGTATCGGCATCATAATTACCGCTAAGCCATAGGTCTACTTTGGTTTGTACAGCAGCTTCGAGCATAATGTTTTGAGTTTTGGAGTTACAGTTTTAGATAAAAAAGCAGAAACGTCCCCAAATTTAACGACTCATCCGAATCTTGCAACTTTATGTTTTATTTAACTCCAATTTTATGCAGTTAGAATAACCTTTTACTGCCTTTAACCCTGCAAAGGCCCTACCATTATTTTTTCTTTTTCGGATATAAATCTAACATTCTTCCCATTTTTTTCTCAATTCTATCCAGCTTGACGGCACAAATTTGAAAAAAAAATCGTTTTTGAAAAGTGGATACACGGCCTAAACTGTCTATAAAAGCAGTAACGTTTAGTGATACCGTTGGTATGACTTGTTAAATACTCAATACGTTAGAAAATCGTTTTATTTACTTAATAGCCATCAATAACAATGCAGTTACAGCCGATTGACAAACGCTCGGGACTTACGCCCGAGGAGTTCAGAGAACAATACCTTTTGCCCGCCCGTCCAGTCGTTTTTCGCGACCTTGCGGCCGATTGGCCCGCTACCCAAAAGTGGACATTTGAGTATTTGAAACAAAATTACGGGCACTTAAAAGTACCACTTTTCGGCAATGACTTCCACGATGCAGGCAAAGGCTATATGAGTCCCAAAGTTCACATGCCTTTTGCCGAATACTTGGATTTGATTCAAGCGGGGCCTACCGAACTACGGATGTTTTTGTACAACATCTTCCAACACGCCCCCGAACTCGTCGACGATGTCAGAATGCCGACCATCATGCCAGGGTTCGTCAAAGAATACCCTTTTATGTTTTTTGGAGGGCAGGGCGCAGTGGTAAAATTACACTATGATATAGACTGCTCTTCGGTTTTTCTGACCCAATTTCAGACCCGAAAACGGGTAACGCTGTTTGCTCCGGACCAAAGTCGTTTTTTGTATCAACACCCTTTTACGGTGCAGAGCCACGTGGATGTTCTGAATCCTGACTATAAAAAATACCCTGCCTTCAAAAAGGCGGTAGGCTGGGATACGGTTCTCGAACACGGGGAGACCATTTTTATCCCCTCTACTTTTTGGCACTTTATCCAATACGTAGACGGTGGTTTTTCCATCGCTCTTCGCGCCAACGACAGCGTGTTTAGCCGGCTACGTGGCGTGTCAAACATTGTCAGGCATTTTGTGGTGGATAAAGGGATGAACAAGCTACTCGGCCCCCGTTGGAAACATTGGAAAGAAGAAAAAGCCGCCGAACGAGCCATGGCGTAGTTTGAAAAACCACCTTCACGGCATTCTTAGAAAGTTTGGACGGAGCATTTTACAAAAAAGTAAGCGTTAAGCAGAGTATCCGCTTAACGCTTACCAAATAATGCTCCGCTTTCAACCTTACCTAACTCCCACCTGCACTTCGGTGATGTTGTTTTCTGGCGTTTCAAAATCCATATTGATGTACATCTCCCGGCACTCATCGGTCATGTGAAGCCCTTGGGCTTGGAGTTGACGAATGAGGGTTTCGTAGGTTTTGGGCAGTTGCTCCCACGGCCCATCCAACACGGCAGAGACACACTTAAAACCCGCAATACGCCGCCATTCAAATTCCGACGAAACCACCTCTTTTTCTTGAATCGGCAGTGCTATTTCCAACAGAAATTTTGTATCTGGCTGTCCGTCAATACCATAATAATTCCAGTGAATGACCCCCGTAACCATCAAATCGAGGCGCGCAGCTTCGCGGTAGAGATTTTTGGCCACGTGAGCCACGTGGTTTGATAATTCTGGAAGGGTGGTTCTGACGCGAAAAACCAGGGCATTGTAGGGTTTTGATTCTTTGATATTCATGGCTGTATGGGTACTTGTTTAGTTTTGAGGATAGTCGAAGTTCACCATCCATTTAATGCCAAATTTATCGGTTGTCATTCCGAAGTAGGCTCCCCAGAAAGTGTCCTGAAGCGGCATTTCAACTTCGCCACCTTCGGCCAATCCGTTAAAGATTTTTTCGGCTTCTTCCTTGCTTTCAGCCCCGATGGCCAACGACAAATTATTACCCAGCGTAAGCGTATGCCCCATAGATTCGAGGGCGTCGGTTCCCATCAGAATCGTATTGCTGCCGATAGGCAAGGCTACATGCATGATTTTGTCCTGATCGGCGGCAGATAATTTATCCGCCTCTGGGGTGTCTTTAAAACGCTGAAGTCCAACAAACTCTCCCCCAAAAACCGATTTGTAAAAGTTAAATGCATCTTCAGTGTTCCCTAAAAAGTTCAAATACGGATTGACTGTTGCCATGGTTGTGTTTTGTTTAAAGTGGTTTAAAATGACTGATTATTTAACTTCAACAAAGGTACAACCCGTTAGTGACAACGGTATGTCAGTAGGGTTTTAGGAAAGATAATGCTCCTGAATTTCGAGAGCCAAAGTGTGCATCATGTCTTTCATTTTTAGGGGGCTTTCTACGCTAACGTGCTTACCAAACGTCAGCAGCCAGCGGCCCATTCCTTCAAAAAATTGCGTCATAAACGTCATTTTGACGTATTTGTCGTGTACTTCTTCGGAAAGGAATCCCCATGTATAGCGTTGCTCCTGCATAAACATCGCCGCTCCTTTGTGCACCCAAATGGTCACTTCTTCGAGCTGCTCCTCCACGCGCAGGCGGTCAAGGTAGGCTTGCAGGGTAAGTAAGTTTTGTTTCGGAAAAAATACCTCTGTATTGGTCAGGTTTTGAATCCTATCAACCCTAAAATCACGGTAATCGCCCCGCAGCCGACAATAGGCAATCAAATGCCAATGAGAACCGTAATGCACCAAACCGATGGGTTCAATTTCGCGCTGTGTACTCTGGCTATGAAAATTGGTAACGTAATCAATCCCTAGTACCTGCTGCCGCACAATGGCCTGTTGAATCTGATTGAGCAGATGTACCGAAAAAGGCTCTGCTCGCTGCCGTGCTAGCACCTCCACGCGAGATTCTAGGTCTTCTAAGTGCTCTTTTTCGTTTCGTTTCAGCACGGATTTGATTTTGTAAAACGCCGAATCAAACCCTTGCCGCAACGATTCGTCGGCCATTTTTCCAATCAATTTGGCCCCAAACAGCAGCGCACTGGCTTCTTCGTTGGTAAACATAACAGGCGGCAGATGGTAGTCTTCCAAAAAATACCCCACGCCCGCCTCGGCCCCGATGGGTACACCGGCTTCTTCCAAGGCCCTGATGTCGCGGTAAACGGTACGTAAACTCATTCCGAAACGGTCGGCAATTTCCTGCGCTTTCACGACACGTTTAGTTTGTAACTGAATCAAAATGGCGGTAAGTCGGTCGATACGGTTCATAAGAGGATAGGCTGTTTGACGAAATGACCGGCAGAATTTGCGCGAACATTTTGCAAACTGCCGATTCCGTTATAGTATTGAGTATGATTTTCAAAATTCATAAAAAACCATGACTTCACGCCTTTTTTCGTTCCTTTTTCTGCTTTTATTCATGGCTTGCCACCGCCCCGCCGACAACGTACAGGAGGCACAAACCCGCCTCACGAGCGTACCGAAATGGGAAATTCAGGAAATATTGATGGACGAAGCCCCCATCTTTAAGGACGGAAAAAGCGTACCGCACATCAGCGGGGTAGAATTTGATACGTACATGGATTGGGTACGGTTCTTACCCGACGGCAGTTTTGAGGGCCATTTTAAAGGAGCCACCGACACCAAAAAGTTTCAGTGGGAAGCCTATGTGAAGCAAAACGTCATTGCTCTGAGGGATACGAGCACCAAAACGGGCGGCTGGAATATCTACCCGCGCAACGTGTATGAAGATGGGTTTGAAATGGAAACCCGCAGCAGCGTATATGACCCGCCACGGGTAACCAAACTCACGCTAAAGTTTAAGCCCCTCTGAAACACGACGACTATTTAAGAACAACAAGTGTTATTGGTGGCGTGACAAATCAACATCTCATTTCTCAAACTCAATCACATACTCCGACTTATATTCACTTTTTTCGGGTTTGATGTACTTGATATAGAGGCGCGCCTTCTTGCCCAAACGCATACAAGTATGTTTGTTGGCGATGTCTTCGGGGGTATTCATGGGTTGGAGCGAAGGATACCACATAATAAAACCAGGCTTGTCGAGCAACAATTGGGGTTTTGTCCATGCTTGGGAGTTGTTGCCCTCACCCAAGTCTTTGTTTTTATTGAACGAAATATACACGCTACTACCTTTCCAAGAACTACCCGTTACTTTTCCCATCAGCATCACCCAACAATTAAGGTAAGTGTTCCAGCTCACCGACGGCCCCCAATGAAACCCACCCGTAGGAGAGGAAGCTGGTCCGCCGCCTTCGCTCATCGGGATTTGCAATGAAGCAATGGGCGCACCAAAACCATTGTAGGCCGCACTAAACTCTTTTCCGTTCCAACGCAGGGCTTTGCCAACGGGGTTGTCTAAATCTTTGAGCGCAATACGCGCCACGCTGATACACTGGCCTTTGTGTTCGTCTTCGCGCTTGTAAGAGGCCTCATCGTACACGCCCGGGAAGCCGTATTCGCCATAAAACAGGTACAAATAGTCGCCTACTGCTACCGCAGAAGGGTCACCTACGCCGCCCGCAAAGGTTTTGGAAATGTTGTGTGGTTTGAGAATCATGCGGGGCTGAAGGTCTTCGATAAATAGCCCTCGATTGTCCCAGCTACGCCCGCCGTCCACCGACTTCATGATACCGATGCGACACACAGCAGCGGGCGATTGAGGGCCCGTAAGTCCTTCAGGCCATTTATGGTCAATGTAGCCTTCGCCCGTTTTGGCGTCGTAAGGGAGCGTGGCGGGGTAGTTTTCGTTGTGATAAACGGCATAAAGGGTTTTTCCTGTGGCATCCTTGGGGTCTTGATAGACAGTCTCAAACCATGCCGCGCCATGCAGTCCTTTTTGACCAATGGGCACATTAGGCGGCATTTTGGGTTCGGTAAATTCTTCGGCGTTGCGTCTGAAGGCCTCTTCAGCGTTGCGGCCATCGGCAAATTTTAAGTCGTGGGCCTCTCCCCAAACGGGGTCTTCGCCGTATTTACCAGGAAAAATCCGAAACGTATCTCCCACCCACGCCTCGGCCATGTTGCAGTCCACAAAGTTGTTGAAATACACCGTATCGGCAGCAACGAGCTTGAATTTAGGGGCGAAAGCCGAAGTTTCTTCTTCGGCAGGTTGGCAAGCGACCATCCAGAAAGCTGCGCCCATCACTAAAAGGTAAGGTTTCATCGTGTAAAAAGGCTATGATATTTTGCAATCAAAAGGCAAGAAGTACGGAGTTTTACCGAAAGTAGACTTGGTTTTACCAAAACGCTGTCGGGGCTTAAAATCACCCAATTAAACCCCAGCAGCGGCGCTAATTCCTTGATTTACATGGAAGCTTTCTTCTCCACAAAGTACATCTTTATTTCACCTTTTCCTTTTGCGCTGATGTTTCCTCGGTATTCAAAGGAGAAAAGTGGATCGTCTTTGATTAATTCGTAGAATACCTCGCTGATGTTTACTTTGCCAACGCTTCCGTTGCTTTCCATACGGCTGGCGGTATTGACGGTATCGCCCCAGATGTCGTACTGAAATTTTTTTACGCCCACAATGCCCGCCACGATCGGCCCAGCGTGGATACCCAGCCGCATTTCAAAGTAAGGTTTTGGGGCTTGTTGGTTTTCGATGGCCCTTTGGGCGATAAACGCCTGCATTTCCAGTCCTGCCAATACCACATTTCTGGGGGTGTTTTCGTCGGCATTGGCCATGCCTCCTGCGGCCATGTAGGCATCGCCAATGGTCTTGATTTTTTCGATTTGGTATTTTTCTGAAATCCTATCAAACGCCTCGAAACAGACATTGATTTCTTCGACCAATCGCTGCGGTGACATGGTTTGGGCGGTTTGTGTGAAGGATTGAAAATCGGTAAAAAGAATGGAGACTAAGCCAAAATCTTTGGCTTTGACGCTGCCCGTGGCTTTGAGTTCTTCGGCGATTTCTTGGGGCAAGATATTTAAAAGTAAGGCTTCTGAACGATCTTTTTCAATTTTGAGGATTTCTTTAGCTTTTCTCACAAAATTCAGCCGATACCACAAACCGCCTGCTATCAGCAGCACCATTCCCAACGAGGCAATGATAACATTTCGCTGCTTTTCTTGGGCCTGTATTTCGGCTTGGTGTTTGAGTTGGGCTACACTTTGTTTTTTGACGAAGGCGATGCTGTCCACCAGCTGTTGCTTTTGAAACTCCATGTTCATCATTCGGCTGGAAGCTTCTTTTGTGTTCAAACTATCTTCAAAAGCATTTACTTTTTCATAATACAGCAATGCCAACGATTTGTTGTTCAAAGATTTATAAGAATGATAAAGACATTCGCAGGCATCTTTTTTGATAGAAATTGCACCCATTTTTTCGGCTATTGTTAGCCCAGCGCTGCATTTTCCAACGGCTTCTTTGTATTTTTTTAGTTGATAGAATATATTGCCAATGGCAATGCTACAGCTACTTCTATACTGTAATTTGCCAATTTCTTCAGCTTTTTTTAGACAGTCGTTGTAGTAGTACAACGCTTTTTGAAAATCTGATTTTCGGTAAAACAACTCTCCCAAGTTTGACAGCACTTCTATTTCTACCTCTTTTTCTTTCGCTTTTTGAGCAATGGTCAGTGATTCATCAAACTCTTTCAAGGCTTTGTCAAAATTGCCTTGCTCCATAGAGATATAACCCACCTCCATCAGTATTTTGGCGACTCCTCGTTTGTCGTTTAACTCTTTGAAAAGGGCATCTGCTTTGTTAAAGTATTTCAGGGCGTTGGGGTAATCTTTTATTTTTGAGTAAATACCTCCAATGTTTCCTGTAATGGTAGCAGTCGTATTTTTATTCCCAATTTTTTCTTGCATCAAAATGGTCTGTTTATACAGCTCTACCGCCTGTGGATAATTGCCCATGCTGTAATAAATCACACCTACGTTGTTTAATAAAGCAGCCACTCCTTTTTTATATCCCGCCTTTTTATAGGCAGCTACGCCTTTTTCAAAATAAGCAAGGGCTTTAGAAAGGTTACCTTGGCGGTAATAATTTGCCCCGATGTAGTTAAAACAATGCCCAACTTCCCGTTGCTTTCCCAGTTTTTGGTAAATAGGTAAGCTGCTTTCAAACAATGGCAGGGCTCGTTTTGAGTCGCCAACACTGTCATATTTTTCAGCAAGTTTGAAAAGGCTATCAGCGGTTGGGAGATTTGGGGAAGTGCTAATGGCTTGTTTGGTTTGTGCATGCAGTTTGACCTCCACCAGAAAAAGGCCAAACAACAATAAATACATCCAAGGGTTTTTCACGCGTTTTGTGGGTTTCAATTTGTCTGGTGTCTTTGTTTTACTTCACTACCAACCCTTCAAATACCACCTGCATAATGGCCGTGCGGACGTTGAGGGTCGAGGTTTTGACAGGCCATGCCATTAGACTTTCCAAGACTTTGAGTCTTGGAAAGTCTGCATATAGAAACCTTATTTAAGCCCCAGCCCCTCATACACCACCTGCATAATGGCCGTGCGGACGTTGAGGGTAGAAATTTTGTTGTTGTCACGCGTGGGGTACACACGGTTAGACAAAAAGACGTAGTTGAGGTTATAGGCGGGGTCGTTCCAAATCATAATACCCGTATAGCCCGTATGGCCGTAGCTCATGGCCGTGGCACTTTTGGGGGCGTTGCCACAATCTCTCCCCCGACAAGGTTTATCAAAGCCAATACCACGACGCGACTCAGGGAATTGATAACTCGTAAACTCGTTCATAGTGTTTTCGGAAATAAACGACTCACCGCCGTATCTGCCTTTTTGGAGGTACAGTTGCGTTACTTTCATGAGGTCATTGGCATTACCAAAAAGCCCCGCGTGACCGCTGAGCCCGCCCAACATACTAGCTCCTTCGTCGTGTACGCGCCCGTGGATGAGCGTTTCGCGGTAGAAAGTATCCCGCTCACTGGGCACAATTTTGCTCAAATCATAAAAGCGTCGCGGATTGAAAGTCAGCGAATTAGCACCTATTTTACGATAAACGTTGGTTTTTAAATAATCTTCAAACGGCACACCCGTAATGTTTTGCACCACCTGCGGGTACAGAATGAAAGACAAGTCAGAATAAATGTATTCCTTTTTCTCATTAAGCGGCGATTCGCGGATTGCATCAAAAATTTTCTTACTGTATTTTTTGTGCAACCACAAGCTATCCGTCACCTGCACCGTGTACGGCCCATGGGCGGTTTTGCCCCAGCTAAAGGTCTTCTTCTTCCAAGTTCCATCGGCGTTTTTGGTATCACGCCAGAATGGAATCCAGGCTTTGAGGCGCGCCTGATGCGTCAGTACCTGCCGCCAAACCAAATCTGCTTTGTTAGAATTTTTATAATCAGGCAGATAATCTTTCATTGTTCCGTCCAGATTAAATTTGCCTTCGCTGTGCAATCGTGCCAAGGCCATGGTCGAGCCCGCAATCTTGGTCACCGACGCAAAATCGTACAAATCTGTCAGCTGAACGGGACGCGGCGGCACATTTACCATCTTCAGCGGAGTCGGATACACATGCGTTCCGTAGGCTTTACGATAAAATACCTTTCCATCTTTGGCCAGCTGAACCACGATACTCGGCGTTGCTTTTTGGGCAATGGCGTTGTTGGCCAGCGAGTCAATCTTGAACGAAAGCCATTGGCTATTTAGCCCCACTTCTTCGGGAATGGTGTATTTGAGGCGACCGATGGCAGGAATGTCCAAACCAGCGCCGTAGCCAAACTGTGCATTGACCGTCACGGGGAGTTTTCCTTTGGCAGGAATGGCTCCAAACAACAATTGCGCCGACAATTCTTCAGTAAACGGCGTCAATTGGTAAGCCATCACTAAGGCTTTGGCATTTGAAATACCCTCTAATTTATTGAGCGAATACGCATTACCAAAAACCGTTATAATTGAATTACCGTTGTTGGCCAACTCTTTTACCCACGTGGCCGTGGTGGGCGTAATCCCATAATTTGTTCCAGGACGAATGTTGTTGAGGTGCGCTCCTACCAGCACCACATCGTAGCTTTTCAGCGCCGACCGAATACGTGATTGCACGCTGTCGGGGGTTTGGGGATGAATGATAAAATGGTCTACGTTGGTATATAAAGAAAGTGTTTTTTGGAACGTAGTGAGGTCGCCGGTTGAAGCGGTTTCATTGCGAGTTCCCAAGGCTACGACACCATCTTTGGTGGTCGCCGTGGCAGCGGGGGCATCCGTTAAAGAAACGGAAGCAATGGTAACTTTTTCTAAATGTTTAATCGGCAAAATATAACCTTCATTTTTCAAGACCGTAAGCGCATTTTCGGTGAGCAGACGATTGAGCAATTCAGATTCTTTGTCGTTAATATCGGCAATCAGATTTTTGGTTTCAATGGGTTTGAATTGAGCCAATCCAACCCACGCTTTGGCAGCCAATACTTTCTTGACCCGCGCGTCTATTTCGGCCTGACTGATGCGTCCTTCGGCAATTGATTTTTTGATTTCGGCAATGGCGGCGGGTAAGTTGGGGCTAAATTCTAGCACATCCATACCTGCTTCCAGTCCTTTGGCGTCGCCTGTTCCGTTAGGGAAATACTTGGTTAAGCCTTTCATGTTCATCGCATCAGAATAAATGAGGCCGTTGAAGTGCAGTTGGTCTTTCAATAAGCCCGTCACGATAGGTTTTGAGAGCGTAGACGGTACATTTTTGGCGGTATCCAATACGGGAATCGCCAAGTGCGCCATCATGATACCATCGGCACCTTTTTCGATGAGTTTACGAAAAGGGTACAATTCTACGGAGTCCAACCGGGCGCGGTTGTGCGCAATGACGGGCAATTCAAAATGCGAATCAACGCCTGTGTCACCATGACCGGGGAAGTGTTTGAGCGAACTCAAAATACCACCGTCCTGCATTCCTTTCATGTACGCGTATGATTTTTCAAATACTTTTTGAGGGTTCTCACCAAACGACCGAAAGTTAATGACGGGGTTATTGGCGTTGTTGTTGACGTCGACCGAAGGCGCAAAATTGATATGGACACCCAAGCGTTTTTTTTGCGCCGCCAGCGCTTTGCCCATTCTATAAATCAAATCGTCATTGCCCTGAATGGCCCCCATCGTCATCTGGTACGGAAAGCGCACCGCACTGTCTAAGCGCATGGCCAAGCCCCATTCAGCGTCCATCGCTACTAACAGCGGCACTTTGGAAATCGACTGATAATAATTGGTCAATTGCGCCTGTTGTACGGGGCCACCCTGAAAGAAAATAACGCCTCCCACTTTGTAATCGCGGATGTACTGCGCCACCACGCGCGGGTTGGAGAAAGTCGTGTCAATGATGACTCGTTTGGGATTCATCGGATACCCGTGGGCCGCCACCATAATAAGCTGCGCAATTCGCTCGTCGGGCGTCAGGCTGTTAAAGACCGAATCTACCCAGCGTTGATTTGGGTTTTGCAAAAAAGGTGGTGTAATTTGAGCAAAAGAGGAAGTTGCAATGCAAAAAAATGAAAAGAGAAATAGAAACAGAGGCTTTTTCATGTAAATCAGCGATAATGCCGGTGTTGATGGTTATTGATAGTCAAAGGTTGAAAAAAGGTAAGCATAAGTCAAATCTCCGTGCTAAAAAGATTGAGGCCTCCCCACAAAAAGCCCCACCAAAACCAACTTCGGCGGGGCTGCTATCTAGGTATTATTTATGGGTATCTGCTTCTTTGCTAGTTTGAATTGCGAAAAATAAGCCTCTAGTCAGTTCCGCAACCTTCAATCAGCGCTTTGAATACCGCTCCAGCTTTGACCTCAAAGCCAGGTTTAAATTCTACGGACTTACCCGCCTGATAGAATACATCGGTGTTGGTTTGCAGCAGATTCGCGGCTTCAATTCGATTCATGACCTTAAAACGATGGATAGCTCCCGACGCAGTTGTTTCACCGGGATTGCTAAAGATATACTCCTGCGGGCATTCGGGGCGCATACTCCAAAACTCCCGGCCAACATCAGCCCGATAGGCAGAAAAATAAACCCGTCCGTTATGGGTGGAAACCAATTGTGGCGAAGAGTTGCGGATTCCCGCGTCGATGTCCGTCAACCGCAACGTACTCGAGTTTGTACCATCCGAACGGTACAATTCGTAGCTCTTATGTTGGAGGCTAGGTGCGGGAGAAGATTCGTAAGCATTCAAGTACAACGAACTATCGCCTTTGGTCATTCGATAGTCGGAAAACAACGTACTTTTCAGCAGTTGGGTACCTGCAGCGGTACCATCCGATTTCCAGAGTTGTTGGTTGGCAAGAAAATAAAGCTCATTTTTAAAAGTTACCAACGAAAAAGGATTAGACCCTCCAGTTCCTAACGTAATATCTTTGACCAATCCTGTACCCGCTGCTGTACCGTCCGACTGCCACAATTCAGTACCATTTGTTGCATCTGACGCCCTAAAAAAGAGTTTGTCATTATAGATAATCAACGCCCCGTAGGATTCCTCAAAATAGGGATTTCGTCTAAAACTACTGGCTGGCCCAACATAAATATCTTTGACAAGTTTTGTACCCACCGCCGTACCATCCGAGCGCCAGAGTTCATAACCTGCACTGTCAGTATTGGCAATAAAATACAAGGTATCTTTATACACCACAAAACCGTAAGGCATTGAACTCGCCATCCCAGCATTAATATCTTTGACAAGCGTAGTGGCCGAATCAGTACCGTTGGTACGCCACAATTCAACGCCCGTGCTGTCGGACCCTTGGGCCGCAAAATACAGAAACCCTTTGTAAGCAATCATTTTTACGGAGGAATCTGCATCTGAATAGCTCCGGGCGGGTGCACCAGTTATTTTATCGGTTATTTTATAAAATCCACTTTGACTGCTTTTATAAAGTCCGTTGGACAGAAAGTAAAGTTCATTGTTAAGAGTGGCAAACAACACTTTTTGGGTCGTGGGCGCAAAAGTATCAAAAACCTTTGTTGGGGCGGTCTCACCGTTAGTTTTCCACAAATAGCGCCCGTTGACCATCCAATAAAGCTCATTTTGAAAAACGGTAAAATTATTAAAGTAGGTAGAAAAAGCCGTTGCCCCAGCCGAATGCCCCAAGCTTTCCGAGGTGTTTTTGGTAAAGTCAGCGTACAGCGACGCATTGGCAGCGGTGCTATCGGCCCTCCATAACTCCGTACCCCATTTGCCATCATTAGCCGTAAAAAACGTAGCGTTGTTAAAATGTACCACTCGGCCAAATGAATTTACGGATGAATTGACCGTTTCAGTATTCATATCTTTGACCAAGGTGGTATTGGCTTGCGTCCCATCGGTGCGGTACAATTCAAATCCTGAAGCGGAGCTATAAGCCGTAAACAAAACACTCGTGCCAAGCGCCATCGGTACTACACGGGCCAGTTCAAGTCCTAAACTTAGATTCAGGCTTTTGACCAAAACTGTTCCTGCACTCGTGCCATCCGACACCCACATTTCATAGGCATCGTTGGGAGAAGACGCCCTCATAAACGCTATTTTATTGCCAAAGGCAAACGTAGCATTGGTTTCAAAGTAAGAACTAACGGTAGAATCAGCAATGTTTTTTACCAGGGCCGTGCCTGCCGTGGTGCCGTTGGTTTTCCATAATTCTCGACCATTGAAACCATCATTTGCAAAAAAGAAAAGGGTTGTTCCGGCCACGGTAAAGCCCGGATTTGAACCAAAAGTCTCCTCATCATAGGCACCCGAACTTGGGCTGATGTCTTTTAGCAAGGTGGTTCCAGCGGAGGTTCCGTCCGATTTCCACAGTTCAAACCCTTTCAAACCCTCGGAAGCGACAAAGAATAATTGATTGTTAAACACCACGGGGTTTGTCACGTGTCGCAAAGAATCTTTCACTACCTGCGTGCCTAAGGCCGTACCGTTGGATTTCCACAATCGGGTAGAAACGCTATCATAAGCCGTAAAATACAGCTGATTATTAAGGACTTGCAAATTGCTTGGTGTACTTCCAACGCCACCCGCATGAATATCTTTCACCAAAACCGTCCCCGCACCGTTGGATTTCCACAATTCACAACCGTTTGCACCGTTGGTTGCCTGAAAAAACAAGGTGGTATCTACAACCGCAAAATGATCTGGGTAACTACCCAAAACCCCCGTATTGATATCTTTCACCATCACGGTTCCCGTAGCTGTGCCGTCTGTCCGCCACAGTTCCGCCCCGTTTACCCCGTTATTGGCCTGAAAATACGCCTTTGTTCCAATTACTTTAAACGACTTTGGATTACTGTCTGCACTTCCTAGGTTAATATTTTTAACCATATAGGTGCCAGCCGCTGTCCCGTTTGTACGCCACAATTCAACGCCAGTACTATCCTGTAAAAAACTGAAATACAATACATTATTTAAAACACCCAGTACATTCATGTAAGAATTTCCCGAGGCGGTATTAAACAATTCAGTGGTTCCAGTGATAGAACCATTGGTTTTAAACAAGCTATATCCACTGCCGCGTTTATGCGCCAAAAAAATCAACGACCCGTTAAAGTTCGTCAGATTGGTGGGCGATTGTATATAATCCCCGATGGCTGTCATATCCAGCAATACCGTCCCGCTGGGTGTACCATCCGTTTTGTACAGCAGCGTCCCTTTTTCTGACGAAGCCGTATAATAAACTACCCCGCTGATGTTGACGGCATTGGCCACGTCCAACGTACTCGCGTTTGTGCCGTACACATCCTTGAGCAGTTGTTGCCCATAAGATTGAACGAATAAAAGAAGATAAAAAATGGTTGTGCAAAATTGTTTCATAACGTTTAACTCAAAGCCCCTTCTCCCAAACTACCCCATGTTAAATAATAAACTCGCATTCTAATATACAGTAAAAATAAAGAATTGAAATGCCATTTTTTTCACTTCAATGCACCGACGAAGGGAGAATACACCAAACAAAAATATCCCTATAAGGCAAATTTAAAATATTCCATTTAAAAACAAACTAAAAACGTCGTTGCGGGTCATCAGCAGTGTCTATTTTTAAAGTGAAAGAAGACAAAACAATTTTTTAGGTGTAACTACTTTGGGTAAAAGCAAAACTAAAAACAGCATTCCTTTCTATAAAAATCGCAGTTACAAATAGCAGATAGACGATGAAATCAACCTAATTTCAGGAGACCGAAAAAAAATACCCCATAGTGCTTATCTTTGCTCAAACCGACTTCAAAACACCCTAAAAACCATCCACCGTCCTTTTTTTCTCATGACGAATCTCTTCCGTTTCCGACCCTTAACAACGACATTTATCGTTATTTTTCTTACGTCTATTTTTAGTTATAAAAAAACATTTGCTCAGCAAAAACCCACGCCCTATTTTCCACCCACCCACGAGTGGGCAAAAAAAACGCCTGCTGAAATGGGCTTGAATCCCGCCAAAATTCAGGAGGCAATTGCGTTTGCGCAGGCGAGTGAGTCCAAAAATCCGCGCAGCATGGAGCAATCTCATTACCAGAGTTTTGGCAAAGAGCCCTACGGTTTTGCTATTGGGCCATTTGCCGACCGGGGCGACCAAACGGGCATCATCGTGTACAAAGGCTACATCGTAGCTCAATGGGGCGACCCGTCGCGCTGTGACATTACGCACAGTGTCACCAAAAGTTTTCTTTCGAGCGTGGTGGGTTTAGCCGTCGATAAAGGACTGATTCGCAGCGTTAATGATACAGTAGCCCCCTACATACCACCGATTGAGCTTTATGGCCAACCCGTTCAGCGCCCCGCCGATGAGTTTGGCAAACCCGAATTGCTGCAGCTTTTTGATACCCCCCACAATCGCCGCATCACGTGGGACCACCTGCTCCGCCAAACCTCCGATTGGGAAGGCACCCTATGGGGCAAACCCGAGTGGGCCGACCGTCCCGACAAGGATGCCGCCACGTGGCTCACCCGACCGCGCAACGCCCCTGGAAGCGTGTATGAATACAACGACGTCCGCGTCAATGCGCTAGCGCTCGCCGCCACGAGTGTATGGCGCAGACCGTTGCCGCAGGTACTAAAAGAAAATCTTATGGATCCCATCGGCGCCTCCAATACATGGCGATGGACGGGCTACCGCAACGCGTGGATTGTCTTAGACGGTCAGCCCGTACAATCGGTCAGCGGGGGCGGTCACTGGGGCGGCGGGATGTTCATCAATGCCTTCGACATGGCCCGTTTTGGATTGTTGACCCTGAACCGAGGCAACTGGAACGGTAAACAATTGCTCTCAGAACAATGGGTAAAACAGGCCACAACACCCACTCCTGCCCAGCCTACTTACGGGTACATGAACTGGTTTTTGAACACGGGGCAAAAACCGCTACCGAGCGAACCCGCAAACGTATTTTACCACGTAGGCAACGGCACCAATATTGTCTACGTAGACCCCGACCATGAACTGGTGATGGTAGTGCGCTGGATTGAAAACAACGCTTTGGATGGCATCGTCAAAAGAGTACTGGAAGCCTTTACGCCCACCGTACCTGATACTGAAATCTACCTAACAGACCTGAAAGTTTCAGCAGGAAAAGTATCGATTTCCCAACCCGTCAATATTACCAAAAGAGCAGGCTATGACAACCAACCTTCCTTTACCCCCGACGGAAAAAAGCTGCTTTACACCCGACAGGCCAACGGCCAAACGGACATTTGGACCTACGATTTGGCGAAGAAAAACCATAGTGCCTTAACTCAAACCCCTGAAAGTGAATATTCTGCTACGGTAATGCCCGATGGCAAGCATTTTTCGGTGATTCGCGTGGAACCCGACCAAACGCAGCGGCTGTGGCAGTTTGAATTGGCAACGGGCAAAAACCCGAAGGTGATTTTACCGAGTATCAAGCCCGTTGGCTATCATTGCTGGTTTGGTTCCGATTCGTTGGTGCTGTTTGTGTTGGGCCAGCCCAATATGCTTCAATTGGCGCAGGTCTCAACTGATAAAGGCCAGACGATTACAACCAACGTGGGGCGCTCTTTACTACGCGTTCCTTCGCAAAAGGCGGTCAGTTTTGTGCACAAAATATCAGCTACGGAATGGCAGGTGGAGCAATTGAATATGAATACATTACAAACAAAAACGCTTATTCAAACACCCGCTGGCAGTGAAGATTGTGCCTGGGCGGCGGATGGAACGCTGCTGATGGCACAAGGCTCGAAGCTGTACAAATGGAATCCTCAGTACGATAAAGAGTGGCAGGAAGCTGCCGATTGGAGCAACTTAGGCATCAAACAAATCACCCGTTTGGCCATTGACCGCAAAAACCAAAAACTTGCTTTTGTAGGGCAATAAAAAATACCCGTCAGACGGTTGGTTAGCGAAGTAACAAAACCCTCTGACGGGTAAAATTGATAGACTATAAAATTTAAAGCGAGGCCCTCAGTTGTGCTTCCAATTCTACCGCCATCGGCACCAATACGTGGTCTTCGATGATGGCGTGTTTGCGAAGCTCTAATTCAAAAAATTCCACCTGATTCAGAAACACCCGGTACGGCATAGGAGGGCGCTCAACGGGCGAATAACGGTGAATAATTTGGCTTACTTCTTTCAATTCATCCTCAATAGAATCGTGGTGCTCGGTGAATTGGCTGATGGAAGCCGAATTCAATAACTCCGCAATTTCAGCCTTGGTGTATTCACCCGCCGATGCTTTCATCAACTTTTTGATGTAAGGAAAAAACTCGCGTTCTTCCATCTTGACGTGCTCAACGAGGTCGTTTTTATATTCGTTGAAAAACAGACAAAGCTCTGCCAACAACTCGTGGGTTTGGCCGTATTTGCTAAATATATGCAAAAGCGATTGTTCAATTTCGGGCAGTTTTTTGGTCAAATAATAGCGATGCGTTGCCTGTAAATACGCCAAAATATCCCCCATTGAAAACTTTCTGATTTTCTGGTACGGAAAATCCTGATCGTCGTTGTACAAATCCAGAATCAGACTGATCAATTCATTGTCTAATTCAATACGGTTTTTGCCGCCAAAATCTTCGAGGCGTTCGGTAACCGACTGGTGAACGAGGGAATCGTTAATGAGTTCGTTGTAGGTACTTTTTGTCATGACTTGCGTTTTTTCAGGTTGAAAGACAGCACCCGCTGTCGTTAAATTCAAACAGCAAGTTTATACATCTGCTCATAAAGAAACCATGATTAATGTCAGCAATGGTCAACGAGCTGTTTATACAGCAATTTAGAACTTTATAACGTAATCCCAAATCTTTTTCCTAGTTCTTCCAACGACTGAACCACGGGGTCGAGCAAATCAAGCCCGTTGCGCAAACGCTCCGCTTCGATTTCACGCTCGGGGTCGCCGGGCACCAATACTTGTTTGCCTTCCACGGCCTGGGCACTACGAAAACGACGAATCCAGTTGTCCATGTGCCCCTTAAATTCATCGGCGGGCCGGAAGCCGTCAATGCGCATCGCTCCGAAGAAATGTCCCGTTCCTCTGCCTACGCCTTCGGCTGCCGCCATAAAACCCGCCGTGGCAAAAGGAGGTACCCACGGGCCGTAATTCGCCCCCGATAAAACGCCCGAAAAAATATCCACAATCGCCCCTAAACCATATCCTTTGTGGCTACCATGCTCACGGTCGGAGCCGAGGGGCAACAATGCACCACCATTTTTGATAGGATTGGCATCGGTCGTAATTTCTCCGTTGGCATCCTGCGCCCAGCCCAACGGCGCGGGCAGGTTTTTGCGTTGAAGAATTTCAAATTTACCATAAGCGGCCGCTGTACTGGCGAAATCCGCCACAAAAGCAGGTTCTTCATTGGCAGGTACCGCCACCGCAATGGGATTGGTACCGAGCATTTTTTCCAACGAAAACGTGGGCGCTACCAGCGGTGCAGCATTGGTCATGGCCATCCCAATCATATTGTGCTCTAAGGCCATCATGGCATGATAGCCGGCAATGCCAAAGTGATTGGAGTTTTGCACCGAAATCCAACCCGAACCCACATTTTTAGCTTTTTCGATGACAATCTCCATCGTTTTTGGTCCTACAACCAATCCCACGCCTGCGTCACCATCTACCACACCCGTACTGGGGGTTTCGTGTACGATGCGAATGTTGGGCTTGGGATTCAGGCGACCGTGGTCGAATAAGCGAACATAGCCCGCCAAACGGGCAATTCCGTGCGAATCTACCCCGCGTAAATCGGCCGAAATGAGGGTTTTAGCGGCCAATTGAGCATCGGCTTCCGAGAAGCCGATGCTTTGAAATATATGTTGCGTAAAGGTTTTGAGTTGCTCAGCGGTAAACATAATTGATGCGTTAAACGTGTGATGTTGGAGAAAATAATAACGCAGCAAATGTCGTACTATTTTTGAGAAAAGCGATTGAACGACCGCTGAGAAACCCCGTGATTTTTAATCATCATCCCCCTCTTCTTCTTCCTCTTTTTCTTTTAATTTGACAAACGCTCCCCGCACTGGCGCGGGCATTTTTGACTTTTCTCCTCTCACCGTTTGCCACACGATTTCGCTGAAAATCAGGTCGTCGATGGCATCGGGTTTTGATAAATCAAACTGGAGCGTGCGGCGGTGGTTGTAGTTGGCCGCCACGTTCTTTTCGTTCAAATCAACACCCGGTTCTTTGGCCTGAAAAGGCGCAGTATTGGGCGTTTTTTGGAAACAACGCCACATCGGCACCGCCGCTGCATCGTACTGACTCATGGGTTTGAGGCCCAAAATCAATTCTATAGTACGCAACATTCCAGAAGTAGAATACATGGTATGGTCCACAAAACCGCGCTTCACGTAGCCTCCCGCTACGAAGGCAATCGAACGGTGAGCATCCACGTGGTCAGGGCCATTTTGGGCATCGTCTTCGAGAATAAATACCACAGATTCTTTCCAAATCGGGCTTTTGGAAAGGTGCTCCACGAAGCGCCCCACGGCCAAATCATTGTCGGCCACGGCGGCGTCGGGCGTAGGATAGCCTACGCGAGCGCCTGAGGTGTGGTCATTGCCCATCCGAATGGTATTGAGGCGTGGTACAGCGTTGTTTTTTACCAATTCATCAAAATCTTTTTCCCAGGCTTTTTCACGGTCAATGTCCATGTAACCCAAATTATAACTTTTGAAATTGGGGGCATAATGTCCCTCAAGAACGGGAATGGTGGGCTTGTCATCTACAAACCACCCGTAACTCCGATAACTAACATTGGCCCGTTTGCAGTGGTCCCAAATAAATCCGTCGCGGGGGTGAGCAATTTCTTTTTGTCCTTCATAATCGTAGGTACCGCCACGACCGCCGTAGCTCGTCACCCAGTTCTTTTCTACATAATCGTTGGCGTACGCCGCCGATGACCAATTGTGCCCGTCGGCGCTCACTTCGGCATCTACATAAAAATTATCCAACAACACAAACTCGCGCGCCAATGCGTGTTGGTTGGGTGTTACTTTTTCGGGAAACAAGCACAGGGCAGCATCGCCGTTGCCTTCTTTCATATCGCCCAATATCTGGTCGTAGGTACGGTTTTCTTTGATGATGTAAAAAACGTACTTAATCGGTGACGCTTCTCCTACTTTCATCGGAATTGGATTACCCGCTTCACCCTCGGCCAGTGTTTCTTTGTTTTTGGTATAAGGGGTGTTTTCGTAAACTAACTTGGAATAAACGCCCAAAATATCTTCGTCAGGAAAATCAATGATAGAAAGCGTTCCTTTAAACAACCCACCGATGTACTGCGTTTCGTCGCGATTAGCCTCCGCATTAGCTCCTTTATACTGAGGCGATTTGGAACGATTAGGATTCGGGCCTTTGGGGTTGGCTGCCGACGAATAGCCTTTGCCGTTGGTCACCCAAATCTGGTTATTGATGACCTTCAACGACGTAGGATACCAGCCCGTCGGAACAAAGCCCAACGAACGGCTTTTGCCTTTTTCGGCCACGTTAAAGACCGCAATGCAGTTATTGTCAGCGTTGGCAATCAACAGTTTAGACTCGTCGGACGTGAGCGCTAAGGCGTTGGGGGTACTTCCCACGGGCGCATTGGGATACAACGATGCATTGAGGGTTTCGACCACTTGTTGCTTGGCCAAGTCAATCATCATCACGGTGTTGTCGTTGCCACAGGCCACGTACAGAAATTTCCCGTCGCGGGTTTGGAGCAAATCATTGGGGTTTTTGGCGGTCGGAATATCAACAACCGTTTGCAATGTTTCGGCATTCAACACCCGCACTCCGCTCCCTTCCCACAGACTGACAAACAATTGTTTTTTATCTTGCGACAACTGACAAGCATAACCTTTGAAACCCAAGCTAATGTTTTTCAACACTTTACGTGTTTTTAAATCACACACATACAGGGAGTTATTTTCTTTGGTTACGACAAACAATTTCTGCTGTGCTTCGTCGATACAAAGCCCGACGGGGCCGATTTTTTCGGGCCACGGTTTGCCCAACACAATTTCGCCGTCGGCTTTGAGTTTGTTGTTCTCAAGTTGAAAAATCAGAATTTTGTTATCGTTCCCGCCCGAAGCGTACAGCGTTTTTTCGTCGGCGCTGAAGGTGAGTCCGTAATACGCTTTGGGCACGACAACATCATCCAAAATCTGCTGCGTGGCAGCATCAATAAGGGTAATACTATGCGTCTTTTGGCCGTTGTTGGTTACGGCCGCGTATTTTCCCGACGAAGAAACCACCAAGTTCAGCGGTAAATCATTCAAGGAGAGACTTTTATTACCAGCGGGGGTCAACGACCATCCGTTGGGCAGTTTAATCCGTTTGGAGGTCAGCATTTGGTAAAACTGCGTACTTTCGGAAGTGGCGCGACTTTGTCGCTGACAGGAATTTTCTAACAAAAGAAAAACCCCGACGAGGCATAGAAAAAGGCTGGATTTAGTGGAAGGTTTCATCTGAATCTGAATTTTTACAAAAGTGTCAATTGATTGGGGCATTTCACAGTAAAGTGAGTAAAGGAATTATTAAGCTATAAAAGCAAATTGTTAACAATTACTACACAAATGTTTACAAATATTTCTACATTTAGCAGTGAATTGTTGAAATAGAAGCATTAACGCATTTGTCCTGAGCAAATTCAGTGGCCAGGCCGAAACATAACTTTCGCTTAATTCATCAACAAGTAAAAGTCAGTAATTTTGTCACCATACCGTTTCTTTATCAAAATATGTCTAAACTCTCCTTCTCCACCCTTTCTGCTCTTATCACGCTTGGCTTCCATTCATCGTTTGCTAAAGCCCCTGACTCACTCAAAACCAAGCAGTTAAATGAGGTTGTTGTCACTTCCACCCGGGGCGAAAAAACCGTATTTCAAACTCCCGCCCTGATTTATGCTATCGGTCAAGAGGAAATCAAGACGTCGCAGTCGCGCAGCACACCCGAGCTTTTGATGAACCAAATGGGCGTGTTTGTGCAGAAAACCACTCATGGCGCAGGTTCGCCCTTTGTGCGCGGCCTAACAGGCAATCAAACCTTGCTACTCATTGACGATATTCGCCTCAACAACAGCACTTTTCGCTACGGTCCCAATCAATATCTCAACACCATCGACGCTTTTACCTTGGGCCGGGCCGAGGTACTGTTAGGGAGCGGCTCCGTGCAATACGGCTCCGATGCGCTGGGGGGAACCATTCAGCTTTTTACCACCGACCCTCAATTCAATACAGGTTTCGGCGGAAGATTGCTGGGGCGCTTGGTCAGCGCGGGCATGGAGCAAAGCGGGCGCGTCGAAGCTCGCTACGGCGGAACCAACGCGGCGTTTCAGGCGGGTTTTACCAATCGTCGCTTCGGGGATGTGTTGGGTGGCAAAAACACGGGTTTCCAATCACCTTCGGGCTACAAAGAGCAGGATTTCGACCTGAAAGCCAAGTTAAATCTAGGCCACGGCTGGATGGCAACGTTGGCGCATCAATCAGTCAGTCAACGCAATGTGGAGGTGTTTTTTCGGTATCAACTGGAGAACTTCAAAATCAACCAATTTGACCCACAGCGGCGGCAGTTGACGTATGTTAAATTAGAGAACCAAAGTGAATCTAACTGGTTTAATCATCAGACTTTTACCCTCTCCCGGCAGGCCACGCAGGAAGGCCGGTTTAGCCAAAAAAACGGAGCCACCGCGCTCCGCTCGGAAACCGACAAAGTACAAACCTGGGGTTTGACGTACAACAATCAGTCGCGTTTTTTAAGAGGAATGTTAACCCTTAATTCGGGCGTGGAACTCTACCGCGACAAGGTCAACAGCGAGCGTTATGACGAAAATAACACCACCCTTCAACGTACCTACAGTCGCGGTTTGTACCCCGACAATTCGACTTTTCTGAACTATGCCGCTTATTCAATTGTAAGCACCAACTTAGCCCGGCTCAACTCGACGTTTGGCATTCGCTACAACGGTTTTGTGATTGATATTCCCGACGCTACCATCGGCGACAGCCGCCTTACCCCTGCCGCGTTTGTGTACAATTACAATCTATCCTACAACCTCGGAAAATCCATTGCACCTTACCTCAACATCAGCACGGGCTTCCGCGCCCCCAATATCGACGATTTGGGCACACTCGGTATCGTAGACTTTCGGTACGAAGTTCCCACTAACAATTTAAAACCCGAAAAATCAACCACTTACGAACTAGGGTTAAAAATAGCAACCAAAATCATTGGCCTCCAAATGGGCTACTATTCTACCCAACTCCAAAACCTCATCACGCGGGTACGGGTGCCCAATGAGCAGGTCAACGGCATCAACGTTTACCGCAAAGAGAACGTTGAAAGTGCTTACATCAATGGTTTTGACGCCAAACTTCAGGCAAATTTGCTTACTTCGTTACAGCTTTATGGCAACGTTTCCTATTGCTTCGGACAAAGTGAAACCAAGAACGAGCCCATGCGTCGTATTCCGCCCGTCAATGGCCGAGTAGGGTTGAATTTTACCAAAAATAAAGGTTGGATTCGCCCTGAATTTTGGTTTGCAGGCGCACAAGAGCGTCTCGCACAGGGCGACAAAGACGACAACCGAATCGCCAAAGGCGGTACACCAGCTTGGAATGTATTCAATCTAAATGCGGGCTATAACTTAAAAAGAATCAGCCTGACCGCCGCCGTTCAGAATCTTTTTGACGCAGATTACCGCACCCATGGCTCGGGCATCAACGGCTACGGCCGCAGCCTGTGGCTTACCGCTGAATTTAAATGGTAATGTTTAAAAACTGTACTTTTATCTCTTTATCCACGCCATAAAAGGCGTGGCAACCCTATCTAAAACTACCTTTCCTATGCTACGCATTTTTTTCCTTTTCTGCCTGTATTTATCAATAAGTCAACTGGGTTGGTCACAACCTTGGCAAATGTCGGCCCCCGCAGGCAGTGAATACGCTAAAGTTGACAAAAACGGCGTGAGCGTTTTGCCCAACGGACGCCTCATAACGCCCTTGGGCAAACAAATCATGACCGCGCCGCACCCTTACGGATTGGTTTTGAGCAAAGACGGAAACATTGCCGTAACGGCCAACTCAGGCACTAACCCTTTTTCGGTTTCAATCATCAAAAACGTGCGCAGTGCCAATCCAACCGTTCTACAAGTACCCGAAGGCTTTAAAACCGACGACGGTATTCTAGAAGCCTGCTTCATGGGCTTGGCCATCAGCCCCGACAACCAAACACTCTACGTAGCGGGCGGGCAAACCAACAAAATATTTTTGTTTGACCTGAACACGGGAAAAGGCAAGGGCTCAATCAACTGCTCCGCCAAAAACTACGAGCATGGCTATCTCGGCGACCTCGTTCTTTCCAACGACGGCAAACGCCTCTATGTAGTTGACCAAATCGGGTTTAGAATGGTGGTGGTCAACACCGAAACCCTGCGCGTAGCAGACAATATTCCGACGGGGCGGTATCCCTTTGGTATCAGTTTTTCGCCCGATGAGCAACGCATCTACGTGGCCAACGTAGGCGTTTTTGAATACAAACCTTTTACCGATTTGGACCCAAAAAACCTCAAAAAAACCGCGCATCCGTGGCCCGCTACCAAATATGGCAGCAAGGAAATGGAAGAAGGCAACGCCGCCAAAGGCATCCCCGCGCTGGGAAGCCCCAACGCACCCGAGGCCTTTTCGGTGTGGAGTTATTCGCCCAACGGCACGAGCTGGAAAGTAAAAAACAAGACCAAAACGGGCTTTTTGGTGGGTCAAATGATTGAGGATTTCCCAGCAGTGGGCGGTAGTAGCCCCAACTCCGTGGCCGCCACCGACAAATATGTATTTGTTAGCAACGGCAACAACGACTGTGTGTCGGTGATTGATATTCAGAAAGATACCGTAGTGTACACCATTCCGTTGCAACCCGACCCGCGTTTGGGCAAGCTGCGTGGACTGATTCCGTTTGGCGTGGCTACCTCTCCCGACCAAAAGCGCCTCTACGTGGCGGAAGCGGGCATCAACGCCGTAGCCGTAATTGACATTCCGAGCCTGAAAGTATTGGGTCATATCCCCACGGGTTGGTTTCCGTCCAAGCTAAAAGTATCGCCCGATGGGCGACAGTTGATTGTCACCAACGCCAAAGGATTCGGCAGCGGCCCCAACGGCGGCCCTAATTTTAAACCTGGTCCTGAAGGTAGCTACGTGGGTAGCTTAATGAAAGGAACGGTATCGGTCATTGATATTCCCGCCGATGGACAATTGGCCGCGATGACCCAAAAAGTGATTTCGAATAATTTTAAGTTTGAACAAAAACCCGTCACCAAAAATGCGCTTTCCAACATTGAGCATATCGTGTTCATTTCCAAGGAAAACCGCACCTACGACGAAGTATTTGGACAAAACACCAACGGTAAAGGAGAGGCTTCATTGGCGCGCTACGGTCTGAAAGCGACGTTTTCCAACCGCAACAAAACCCAAACGTTGGAAAATGTAGACGTGATGCCCAATCACGCGGCATTGGCGAAGCGTTTTGCAATGTCTGACAATTTTTACTGCGACGCCGACGTCTCAGCCGACGGACACCGCTGGATGGTGGGCGTATATCCCAACGAATGGGTCGAAACGGGCACTTCCGCCGCTTACGGAGGAAAACGCGACTTGATTGACACCTCCAAGGCACCCGGTAATTGGTCTTTTTACGGCTCGGCAGGCAGTATTTATCCCGAAGATTATACCGAAGCTGGCTCCATTTGGGACCACCTCGAACGCAACAAAAAGGAGTTTTTTAACTTCGGCTTCGGAGTCGAAATGGCTGCTGCGTATTCCGACAGCACCATGAAGTACATCGGCGAGCTATACACCATCAATTACCCCTTGCCCGCGCCGCTTTACGACCGCTCTTCTAAGATATATCCAACCTACAATATGGCCATTCCAGACCAGTTCCGGGCCGATGTGTTTATGAGGGAATTTAACGAAAAATGGGGAGGTACTAACAGAAAATTGCCTTCGATGCTTACGCTCATGCTGCCCAACGACCACGGCACCCGCGAACGCGCCAAAGCAGGATTTCCGTTTACGCAAAGCTACATGGCTGACAACGACCTTGCCCTCGGACGCGTAGTGGAGTTTTTGAGCAAAACGCCTTACTGGAAAAAAATGCTCATCGTAGTGCTGGAAGATGACCCGCAGGGCGGCGTGGACCACATCGACGCCCACCGCAGTTTGTTGCTGACGATTTCGCCTTGGGTCAAGAAAAACTACGTCGGTCACGAGCATTACAGCTTTGGTAGCGTATTCAAGACCTTCTGGAATATCCTCGGAATGCCGTACCTGAATCAGTACGATGCGGGTGCCACAAATCTAATCGACTTGTTTACCGACAAACCCGATTACACGCCTTACAATGCCGTGGCAATTGATAAACGTCTATTTGACCCGCAAAAAGCGTTGGACCCCTTCGATGAAAAATTTGATTGGAAAGCCTTTGCCCAATCGGAAGAATTGGACCGCACCGAAACCATGCAAAAACGCCGCGCGGAAGATGATGAAGAGCTGAAAAAAGCGAAGCCGAAAACTAATAAACCAAAAAGTATCAAACCGAAAAAGTAACTGTGAAAGGGGAGCGGGAAATGAGTAAACCGCTCCCCTTTTTTTATAAGTCGGGATGTGCGCAACCTGACGCACAGTCTAAGCCAAGACCGCTTTCATTTCGGCAATCGCAATTTCAACATCTTTCTCAAGAGTACGCCAGTTGACAAACGCCGCTCGAATGCCTTTTTTGCCGTTATATACCGTTGGGGTCATAAATACTTTTCCGCGTTGGTTTAGTTGGGTCAGAAACGAATGTACTTTGTCTTGATTTTCTTCGCCCTTTAGGGTAAAACACACGTTGTTCAGACGTGTTGGCGCAAGCAACTCAAAATCACTGCTTTGCTGAATAAAATCGTCCAATAACTGCGCCATCTGGATGCTGTTTTCGACAATTTCCTGATAGCCTTTTTTGCCGTACGCCTTCAGCGTAAACCAAGCGGGCAACGCTCGCAATCGGCGCGAGTTTTCGGGCAAAAAATTAAGAAAACTAAAATTTTCGAGCGGGTTGCCGAGGTAAGGCGCATTGGAGTTTTGGAAGGTTTCTACCTGCAAAATACTATGTTCTTTTTTCACCAAAAAGAAGGCACTTTCGTAGGGTACATTCAGCCACTTGTGGCAGTCAACAGTAATGCTATCGGCACCTTCCCAGCCCTTAAGTAAATGTTTATATTTGGGCGAACAAGCTGCAAAACCACCAAAGGCCGCGTCGATGTGCCACCAAAAGTTATATTTTTCTTTTAATCGGGCAATAGCTTCCAAATCGTCAAAATCAACAGTATTGACCGTGCCGCCACTCGAAATCAGGATAAAAGGCTCCCCTGAAAGCACTTGTATCTTCGCTTCCAAATCGGCCACATCAATCGCTTCTCTATTGCCCAGCAAAGTATTGATTTTAATAAAATTCTGACTTCCTAAGCCTAACATTGACAGCGACTTAACGGCTGAGGAATGCGGCGTGGCGCTCAGCACTTTTACGCCCTTTCCGACGCCTTCTTTGGCAATATCGCGCCCCTGCTGCTTGCCTGCCCACTGACGCCCAACGGCCAACGCGGTAAAATTGGACATGGTCGCCCCCGTCACAAAACCGCCAGTGAATGTATCTGGTAAGTCAAAAAGCGACAGCAGCAACTGAATGGTTTCCACTTCAATCAGCGCCGACAAATCACCTTGCCCTTGAATAGCCTGCGGGTTTTGGTCATATACTCCTGCGAGCCAGTCGCCTGCCACGGCGGCGGGCGTAGCGCCACCCGTCACAAACCCCCACGAGCGCGGCCCCGAAGAAGCCACGATGAGCGGGTCAAATCGTTGTTTAAATTCGGCCAAAACTGCCGCTGTTCCTTTTCCGTTTTCTTCCAAGTCGGTCACCAACTTCACGGTATGAGGAGCCGAAGTGGGGCGTTGGTCAATGGTTTGTAAGAAAGCAACGCCCTGTTCAAGAATTTTTTGAAGGATTTCTCCGAAGTGGTTTAAGTCATTTTGTAACATAGCTGTAATGGATTGTTTTAAGTTGCAAAGAAACACGAAATCAGCCATTGTCGGAAATGTCATTGAGGTATAAACCGATACTTCTCCCTTGTTTTATTTATTGATTCAGAATACGCGTAAAAAGTGCATCTTTGCACCCCGTTTTTTCTTTTGTCTGGTCATGTCACTCGATCAGGCCAATCCAACTTTTACATTTTGCATTTTTCGGTATATCATTTTTCGGTTGTACTTCACCCCAAACTTCGGCTTCATGAACCCTTTTCCCGTGTATGATTCGAGGCTGTCGGCTTCGCATTTAGGTACTTTTTTGCAGACCCGCTACTCACTCAATGACTCCATCCAATGCCATATTCTGAAAACGGGTATCAATCACTCGTACCTTTTGAATGACGGAGCTAAAAAACTGATTTTCAGGCTTTACAGCTACAATTGGCGTACAAAAAACGAGATTGAAGAAGAAATCCGTTTGCTCAAGTTATTGAATGAAAACGGCGTGCCTGTCTCCTACCCCATCGCCGATGCAAAGGGCAGTTTTATTCAGGAAATAATGGCACCTGAAGGTCTGCGGTTTGGGGTCTTGTTCTCGTTTGCCGAAGGCGAAAAAATACGAAGCTTTACCACCGACATGAGTTATAATATTGGGGTCGCGATGGCTCGTTTTCACCAAGTTACGCAAAATTTAGCGTTGGAACGAGTTACTTATAACGTCGAAACGTTGCTCATTTCGCCCCTCCAACGCGCCCAAACGTTTTTTGCCGCTAGTTCTGAAACCATGACTTTTTTGGAAACATCCACTTACAAATTGATAGAAAAAATCAAGGAAGTCAATATGAAGGAAGTCCGAACAGGCGCGGTTCATCTGGACATTTGGTTCGACAATATGCACGTTACACCCAACGAAGAGGTTACCTTTTTTGACTTTGATTTTTGCGGCAACGGTTGGCAAGCCCTTGATTTGGCGTATTTCAATGTGCAATTGTTCAATACTGAATTTGATGCCGACGAATACCAACGCAAACTCCAACGGTTTTTGGAAGGCTACGAAACCATTGTGAAGATTTCTGACGAAGAAAAACGCCTGATTCCCTACTTGGCGGTGAGCCTCTGGTTTTTCTATTTAGGCATTCAGTGCCAACGGTTTGATGATTGGGGCAATTTGTTTATTAGTGAAGATTATTTCAAACGTTTTATCGGACTGATTCAAAAATGGTGTACGAAACATGAGTTGTTTGCGTAGTTATCAAGGTTGCTATACTAGAGTATACCACTATACTTTAATATAGTACTTACATTTGTATAGCAACTTTACTGACCTTTGTGGCTCACAATTAACATTCAATTCTACCACAATGAAACGCGACAAAATAATTTATTGGATTACGACGGGCCTGATTGCCCTCCTGTTTTTATTTAGCAGCTACATGTACCTAACGAAAGCTCCCGATTTAATCCAAAGCTTTCAAAAAATAGGGTTCCCTATCTATTTCGTAACGATGCTGGGCATTTTTAAACTGCTGGGTTCTTTGGCTTTGTTGAACCCTTGGTTTGACTCCCTAAAAGAATGGGCGTATGCGGGATTTGCGTTTACCCTAATCGGTGCCACTTGGACACACATCGCTACGGGTACGCCTTTTATTATGCCTATAGTGATTTTAGGGGTTCTTGGAGTTTCTTACTTTTTTAAACAAAAACTTCAGGCGAAGCTGGCGTAAAACAACAACGGCGCAAAGAAAAAGCTTACTTTCTTTGCGCCGTTGCGTGGTCCGCCGCCACGGTGATTTAATTTAACATTGGCCGTTACTCTCCTGCCAACATTTTGGCCGTTACTTCTTTTTCAATCGTAATGTAGCCCGGATAATTGATTTGTGAATTTCCAATGCCAAGCGTTGGTCGGAGTTTGATGGTCAGTTTGGAGGGCTGTGAACCCGCCTTGCCTGACAGGTTTTCGACCATGTTCACAAACGCATCCCGCGCTTTGGAGTCAGTCAAGAGGCGGTAGGCGTTGGTGCTGAGCTGCATGGGTACACGGGTGGTGCCGCCGTTGGGCTGAACATCAATACGCTGGTCCCAGAATCCTGTAAACACCTCATTTTCAGAGAGAAAAACTTTGTATTCAAATTGATTGATACCTGCCTGCTGTTTGGTTGGATTGGTAACGTCCAAATTCAACCGAAGATTGAGTGGCACATCCTGACTCAACAGCGCAAGGGCTAGCCTTGGCGACTTGGCCAAATCAAAATCCTGCATATTTCTGAATTGCCGAACGTCGATGCCCGCCAACGTAATATTGTCGGCTGAAGCAATCGCATATTTACAATCGCCTAGTGTTTTGGCTTCTGATATTTGTCGACTAACGGCGCATTGTTGAAAAAGTCCCGTCAACGCAATTCCGAGGATAAAAAGACTAATTTTTTTCATCTGTAACTTGTTATAAAATCCTTCTAAAAAGACCTATTAACGCGCTACTCGACACAAAATTGCCATCGGCGATAAGTTTCCTGTTCGCTGATTCTTTCCCAAGAAACCTATTTACACACTTCCAAGAGCTTTGTTTCAATGGCGGCGTCAAACGCCTGCCGCTGCTCAGTTGTTTTATAACTTACGGCAAACAGGCTGTCCATGGTTTTGGTAATTTTCTCGGCCAATTGACCCGTCCGAAGTGTGTAGACAGTCTTGACCGAATCAATGTGCTGACTTTGTGCGGGCGAAAGCGGCAAGTGATGCTTGGCCAATGAATCTTCCATGAAGCGAATTTCGTTGGCGGCGTTGAAACGTTCTTCCTTCAATTGGCGAGCTTCACACTCCAAATTCGCCATTAATTGTACGTCTTTTTCGAATTGACCACGATTATTTTTTTCACAACTCAGCAGGCCCATACAACCGATTATTACCCAATAAAAAAGTTGAAATTTCATAGTGACAGGTAGTAGTGAGCGTTACTTAATTGCCGAAGGCCATTGAATGGATTTAACCACATTATCGCCAATTCCCCGGCCCATTTTCAAGCCATTTATATTATCCATGTCATAGTGAATCCCTCCATAAAGACGCGAATTGGCACACTCCTCGGCCATTTCGGCAAAGTTCGAGAATTTTCGGGGTGCAAAACCGTGCTGTACTTGTGAGCGGTCTGTCAGGGCGTATGTGCCGTCGCCGCTGGTGAAAAGTTTCGTAAAAATGCGCTCTCCCACACCGATTTCGGTAGCGTGCCCAGAAGTATAAGCAGGAAAGGCAGGCGTTCCGATCACGGTTTTAAAATTGGGGTCAATGTACCGCTGGATATACGTAACAGGTCGGATGAGTGAATAGTCGTATTTGGCTTTCCAACAGGCAATAAAAGCGTCGATTTCACCAATTCCTAGCATGGCATAGCCCACAACGGCCCGTTCGAGGGTTGAGTTGGTTTCTTCCAATAGCTGCGTCATGATATTGAACGTATGCCCAGTAGGTGTACAGGTCGCAAACGGATCATCGGCCCAAAATTTGGCGATTTCAATTTGATCGGGTGTGTTCTTTGTAACCTGCGTATAAACGTGAAATGCTTGTTTGAAAAAATCCGATTGGGTATCAAACGAAAACGGAATCGGCTTGGGCGGAGTACCATACGTCATATTTGAAGCCAAAACTGGGCGGCATTTGTACCAATAAGGACTCAACGGGGTCAGATTTTTGGCATCGGTTGGCTCCCATTTATCGATGCCTTTCACGGGGGTAAAAGGCTTGGAAAAGGGGTTAAGATACGAATCATGACCCCCATCCGATTTGGAATATTCATAAATGGCCTTAGCCACGGCTTTCCCATGTTTGACCGATTCTTCTCTCAATATTTTAGAGGTAGTTTCTGCAAAAGCCGACATGTATTGCCCTTCTAATTCATTGATTTTAGCGAGATTAGCCGCGCTGATGTTCTTTTCAAACATATATCGCATCATATCCGCTACCGCAGTATTAACCACAATTCCCCAGTGGTAGCGTACATTGAGCGGTATCGCCACGGGCATGTCTGCTGGAATCAACCGGTTGAGTTGCCCCGCCAATGGCTTAGCACTCGGAATGCCACTGTACGCCGCTTCGTAGGCCGTTATACCCACGTAACCGAAGGCTCGTGAGGCTTGTGGAGGTAGAAAACCGGGCGTTTCTTTCACGATTCGACATTCTAACTTAAACCACTCACGCAGAAAATCTGCGGAATAATTGGAGACCTCATTGGGTTTGGACGGCTCTATTTCCGTACCCGTACACCCCGCAAAAAAAACGAGGCTGACAATAAAGTAAAAAAGCTTCTTCATAAGAGTTAGACTTAAATGACTGTTTGAGCAAGCACACAATGCCCATTTAACGTATATACTTCAATTACTATGCCAAAATATATCCTTAGCTCATTTTACATACCATAATACAAAGCGTTTTTCGTCATATTCCAGCAGTTCATGTCTTTTCAAATATTTACCCCAACTGTTGCAACAATACTCCTTCTATCCGACGGCCAAATCCCTGGACCAGGATAAAATGTGGGGCGTTTTGTGAAATAGCTCTTGTTCATTAAGTTATTGACCGACAGCCGAAAAGTATATTTATTTGTCACATGAAAGGTCGTGTTCAGGTCAACCAAACGGTAACTTGGCACCACGCCTTTGGCTCCGTTGACCGTGGCGGTCACGGTGTTGAAAGCATCGGCAAAGCTTCTACTTACGTAGCTGTACAGCAGCGTTGCACTTAGCCAATGGTATGTAAATTATATCCCATTTCGGCTCGTCCATTTTATTGGAATATTGGGTCGTGTCAGATTTTAATTTTTGGGCAATTAGTAGTTCATTGGATAAGATTAAAAAGAGGAATATATAAATTTTCCTCATGGTTAAGATTCCAATAAAATACTGATAATAGCGCGTGATTACATGAACTCAATTGCCGCAGAAGCTTATTTAAACTGCTTGGTATCAGGATGAAAGGTCTGCCAACTGTGCCAATATTCCTGATACGCATTGACTTTTAATAAATCAGGTCTATTTGGGGTGTATGATTTGCCGAGCAAGTTGTAAGCACTGCCTCCCTCATCAAACAAAGAATCATTTTTGACCGTCAATACCTGACCAGGGGTAGCACGACGCAAGGCCGTAAAGCTCTTATTATCAGAAGCCAACACAACAGTGATGGGCAAATAACCGACCATGTCATTGATGATTCGCTTCTTTTGCAACTGATTCCAATCGTAGGCTTTTACACCGCTGCTCACCTCCACGCCCACCACCCACGATTTTTCCTCCCAAGAGGCAGAATCTCGTTTCGTAAGTTTTCCTTTCCGCTTACCCGATTCATAATTGCTCAATGAATCATATTCTTCCTGAAACTTCGTATCTGGCTGCATGACCAAACTGTTGGGGTATAGCGCCAGCCATTTGGCAAGCGAAATTTGCGTAATCTCCAACTCCGGTAGCGTTTGCCCTTTCAATGTCCCCGCAATGGCTTCACCGTTGGCCTGACGCCACCAACTTCCCGTGGTTTTATCCTCAAACATGGCATTGAAATGGTCCATTCCTACGAGTCGAAACGTTTCTAGCCGACCGTTTACCACAGGCTCAAACACCCGTCCCGTGCGGCAAACCGTGCAATACGTAACAATGATGGGCTTACCACCCAATGTATCCTGGACCTGATGATGGTAGCCAATAAACTGAATCGGATAGGCCCGCGCCTGACCGTTGATTTCAACGCCAATGACGATACGTTCCTTATCGACCTTGTTTTCAGCCGTATTTTTAAAAGTCAAACTGGAAGGTTGATAAAACATGGAATCGGCGGCCATTTCAAAATTGGCAGCATAGGTCACGATTGAAACAGCCAATAAGGCCAATCCCGCCCAAAACGGCCCCCATCGGCCCGCCCGAAAGGCCGACAGCCCCCCAAGGAGTATCAAGCATCCAAATACACCTCGAAACGCCCATCGCCACGAATGCAAAAAATAGGCCACATCAATGCTGTTCAGACGTTGACTTCCTGGCATGGGCATGATGAAATACACGTTGGCGATTTCAAACAAAAGGAGACCAGAAGCGCCGATATAAAATAAATTTTTCATGTATTAGACAAAGTGTATTTTGCAGATAGTCAACTTATTAACAAGCCGTTACTTCGTAGTTTTTGTAAAAATCCTCCGACAAAATTATCGGAGGATTCATGTTCACTTCAACCTATGTTTACTAAGTGGCTTGGGGGGCATATTCCCCTTCTGCCGAGTATCCTTTTTGCGTAATTCTTGCGGCACGGTAGCGGTAAATGTTGGGGTCAGACGGGGCAACCGTCGCCAAACCATCCACGTAGCGATTGAACATGCAAAACGCCGCCGAAATCAACACCGTATCATGAATGTCTTTATCGGTAGCCCCCTGCTGACGAGCCGCTTCCACCTGCTCAGTCGTTACATTTTTGCCGCCCTTTTGCACACTCCCCGCAATGGCCAAAAGTGCTTTCATTTTGTCAGACAAGGCCGTTTGTTCGTAATTCTCTTTTACAGCTTTTATAAACGACCAATCTTCATCACCGAGGTATGCGCTCGCCACCGCGCCGTGTATTGTTTGACAAAATACACATTCATTTTGCGACGATACATAGGTCGCAATCAATTCGCGCTCGCCCCGACTCAGGCCCTCGTCGGTTTGTAAAAGGGCATTAGCCAGTGCATTCATAGGAGCCGCCGTTTGGGGGCTAAATTTCATCGGGCCGAGGATTCCCGGCGCATTTTCGGGCAATTGAATATGTGGCATAATTGATTTATGATTATCGTTTTAGTTAAAGAACTAGGGATGTTTGGGAGGGACATAACCCAATGTGGCCATGCGCTCGCCCATGGGTTCATATGCGCCCGGGTCGGTGGGTGTGAGTGTTGCCAAACCATCCACGTAGCGATTGAACATACAAAAAGTAGCCGCAATCAGTACCGTATCGTGAATTTCGCGGTCGGTTGCTCCTGCCAAACGGGCATTGGCTACAATTTCATCCGATACCGTTCGCGCATCCTGCTGCACACACTGGGCAATGGCCAAGAGCGTCTTCATTTTTTCAGAAACGGGAGCCGTTTGATGGTCTGCAATGACCGCATCCACGAGTTCTTTATCGGTACCAAACAAATAACGGGCCGCCGCCGCGTGGCTACACGTACAAAAAGTGCAGTCATTTTGCGATGATGTAAACGCCGCAATTAGCTCGGCATCCGCTTGACTCAGCGACGAATCACCGCGCAGAAGTGCCTCAGCCAATGCGTATAAAGCCGCACCAGTATCGGGACGATAGGCCGCTAGACTACGGATGCCGGGAAAACCTTCAGGTAATGAAATATGTGGCATGATTCTACGAATTTTATATTTTTAGGTTGAAGAAAAACAGGCCCATTAAGCAACAAGCCTGTTTGTACAATCATCAACCTATTATTTATGAATACTTTCATTATCAATAATTTATAATCAACAAACAATATCGTGGCCTTCCCAATCATCTCCCTTCTCTTAAGGTATATTTCAAATACATGACCAGTTCATTGTTTATTTGTTTCGCTACTGAAAAAAGCCCCCGCCAGCGACACCAAAAAAGCGACTGAGAAGGTCAGTAGCGCGTTGCTGAGTCCGCCGAAAAAAGCTACCATAGCACCCACAAAAAACACCGAAGTAGCCGTAAAAAAACGCCCGATATTGAAGCAGAAACCTGCGGCCGTGGCCCGGATGACCGTCGGAAACAATTGGGGAATGTAGCCAGAAAGCGCTCCTTGGCTAATGCCGAAAAACAACGACAGGCACGCCATTTCGACGTAGACAATCGGGCTGAAACTTCTGTTGGTTAAAAACAATACAAACGAAACCAACGCACAGCCCAAAAACGTGACAATGAGCGTCTTGCGAACACCAAGACTCTTTATCAAGAATCCCGAAAGTACGCCACCTACAATCCCGCCCGACCCAAGTAACATCATCGTAATGCCACGCTCTTGTTGGCCGTTTTGACCCACTGGAAGCAGCGATTGAACCCACGTAGGTATCCACGAAAAAATACCCCACAACCCAATGAGTACTGAGCCAAAAATGAGGGTGCCGATGATGAGATTGGGGCGATTGTCGGCGTCCCACAATCCAGACGTTTGCTTATGATAGGTTTGGCGACTGCTCTCCCAAGCGACAGACTCAGGCAGCCATTGTGTCATGGCCAAAGCGGTTCCGATGGGTATTATTCCCAACCAAAAAGCGTCTCGCCAATTTGCAAAAAAAACATTTAATCCGCCCGTGGTCACGATACCAATCGGAAATGCAACGGCCAAAATTCCCAATGCAATAGGACGTGTACGGACGGGCCAGATTTCGGACAAATACACCGTCGAAATGAGCAACACCCCACCAATACCCATCCCAGCGGCAAATCGGGAGGCAATGAGCGCGTACCAATTGGGAACAAACACCGTCAGCAGGGTAGCTATTCCGTACAATCCCGTGACGAGTACCAATGATTTTACCCGTCCGATGCGGTCACTGACCACTCCAAACGTAAGCCCTCCCACACCCCAGCCGTACAGAAAGGCGGCACCAATGTAAGCGCCCACTTCACCCAAGCGGACTTCAGATACATTACCGCCGAGCAATTCGGGCACGGCTACGGGCAAGTACACCGACATGAGCGTCGCCACCGTTCCGCCAAATAAATAGCTAATCATGCACAACGCAAACGCTAAATTTTGCGGAGCTGAAGGCCCCTCCGTAAGTTGCCCTGCCAATGGATTTATTTTATCGACTTTCATCATCTCAGCAACTCATCAAAAGTCAAACTCACATAATATAACCCTCCTACGGCTGGCGAACCAAACGCCTGTACTACGTAGTTATTGCCCAGATTCGACGCTCCTACTTTTACAATTGATTTCAGTTTGGGGAGTTTGTACGACACCTGAGCGTCAATCAAACTATAGGCGGGCACCAATCCCGGGCGGTTTTCGGTAAATGTTCCGTACCACTGAAAAGCATCCTGCCAATGCCACGCGATGCTGAAGCCCACTTTATCGGTCAAACGGGCGTTGCTAAAAGTTACGTTGGTTTTCCATTTCGGCGTGTTGAACGCAGGCACGTTGTTGGGATTGGCGTCCAAAATATTGAACTGCGCCCACGTAGCGTTGGCCCCCAAACGGTAGCCCTTGGCCAGCAAAGCCGTTATGCCACCACTTGCCCCGTTGGTCGAAACCTTGTCGGCGGCGTTGGTATAAAGCTGAAATGTTTGGCGCGTTGTGGTGCTCAAAATCTCCTGTGCAGCCGCAGGATTGACCGTACCATCGGCCAAAACGACGTTGGCGGTATTGGGCCGAATCACCACTTGGTTAATTAAAAAGTTGGTGTATTTGCCGTGGTAATAACTTACATCAAACAACAATTTGTTGTTCAACACGCCTTTGTACCCAATTTCAAACGCCTGCAATTGCTCCGGGCGAATGTAGGGCACATTTGATTTGACTAGCTTGTCTTTGTGCTTCGCAACCGCCTGAGGAAAAGGCGTTCCCGCGGCAGTCTCCTGACCAAATGCCGCGCCGAATGCACCTACCGAAGCCGCCGTAAACGAGTTTTCGTAGGCGTTTAGTCCTACGGAATTAGAAGGTGCACCGCCCAATAAAATCAACGGTCCAACATTCAATTTGATGTATTGATCCACAACGGTCGGGTTACGAAAACCCGTTTGATAGCTTACCCGAATGTGGTGATTGTTGGTCGGGGAATACACCGCCGAGGCTCGGGGTGTGAAATTGCCCGCAAAATTTTGGTTTTTGTCAAAACGTCCCGATACCATCAGTTTTAACTTTTCCTCAAACAACGTTTTGGACGCCTGCAAAAAAGCACCGTATTCTTTCACCCGTACTTTATTGATTTTATCGTCAAACAAAGTACCGTTTGTATTCATATCATAATAGCGAATATTGCCGCCCGCCTGCACGCTTAACCACGAAAAATGAGGCGTAAAATCGTAGAGCCCTTCGACGTGGTACATTTTGCATAGACTCAACACACCCGCCCCTTCCAGTCCGTACAAATGACTGTATTTGTCTTTGGCGCTTTCAAAGGCAGCCGTACCCGGCAACACCCTACCATCGTCGGCAAACGTCCGCGCTACGTCATGGTTTTGAGGCGCTATTCCGTTTATTTTCCCGTTGTAAGCCGCACCGTACCGCTCAAACCAAGTGGCATCTGCTTTACCGATAGGCACCACATTTCCGCTCAAATCCTTCACCCAAGTGCGGTTAATGAATTGTCCCAAAGAGCGCGTATTATAGGCATTTTGCGAATTTTCAGCGACCGCGTAGGCGCGCACAAAAAAGTTAGCACCTTTCAGTTCCACGCGCTGCTGTGTAAAACGAAAATCGCGCAACATGTTGCGGCTGCTGCTGGTGTAGTTGGCCGTTCCCTGATTGAAATTGATTTGATAAATAGCCTCCAATTTGTCAGAAATGCGGTAATGTACCGCTGCATTGGCCTTAAAACTGTATACATCATAGGTAGTTACGTCTTTTTCGTAATAGCCCGTACGCGATACCCGACCGATGCCCGGCAGCGTGGATGCAACCTCATCGCCATAGATATTCAGACTATTTTTACCTGGATTGGCGGCGCCTCGTTTTTCCGAAGGAGTATTGGGATCAATGTCCGTGTAATCCGTGGCGTACCAATCCGTTCCTTTGATATAAGACGCGTTTAGTTTAAACGCAAAACGATTATTGAAGGCTTTTGCGTACCGAATCGCGGTTTCAGAAAAGGGCTTGGCTCCACCACCGTTGGGATCGTTGACGTGATTAATGCCTATTTTTTGCTGTACAATCAATCCCTGATAATCAAACGGGCTTTTGGTTTTGGTCATGAGCAACCCATTAAAAGCCGCAGGGCCGTACAAGGCCGATGCCGCCCCCGGAATCAATTCAATAGACTCAACATCCAAATCCGATACGCCGAAAAAACTACCCGCTGGAAATCCTAATCCCGCTGATTGGTTATCGACACCATCCGTCAGTTGCAAAAAACGGCTGTTGCCAATGCTGTTAAATCCGCGCGTATTCACTTGCCGTAGCGTCAGTCCGCTTGTTACCATGTCTACCCCTTTGAGGCTGTTGAGTGATTCAAACATGGTGGCCGCTGGGGCTTGTTGAATAGCGCGGGCGTCCATTTTTTCAATGGTAACGGGCGTGCGTAGGCTACTCTCCTCAATCCGCGAGGCCGAAACCACTACCTGATTCAAGTCAGCCGTAGTTTCTTTCAACCCAATGGTGAGCGGGTCCGCAGACTGCACGTATATTTCTTGGCGTTCGTAGCCTATCATTGAAATCACCAACGTGGACGGAACGCTCGTGCTAAGCTCAAATTTTCCGTTTCCGTTGGTTACCGTACCCGTAATTTTCCCTTTCACTGCCACCGAAGCACCCACCAAAGGTTGGTGGGTCTCGGGGTCAGTAATGGTCCCCGTCAGGCGCGTTTGCTGCGCCTGAACGGGGGAAGTCATGGCTAAAATATAGGTAAAGAATATCAAAAAGTAGAATTGTTTTTTCATTTCAGGAATGGAAACCCTTATACCAAAAAGGGATTAGTTCGTTCATATACAGGCCGTTTCCTAATACACAAACTGGTTGTATAAAATTTAATATAAGTAATCCAGAAAATTGTATCGGCTAACTCTTTTCCTAAATCCCATTAGAGGATTGAGGTGCCTGATGTCCACCTGGCGGACGCATATAACCGCGCCCCACGATTCGCTCGCCCAAAGTTTCATAATAAGCGGGGTCGGTTGGGGCTACGGTCGCGAGTCCATCCACATACTTGTTGTACAGACAAAACAAGGCCGCAATCAGCACCGTATCATGGATTTCGAGGTCAGTTGCTCCCACTTGGTGAGCGCGTTCGATGGCCTCGGGCGTAACGGATTTACCGCTTTTTTGGGTAAGTGCGGCAATGTTGAGCAACGCCTTCATTTTATCGCTGACGGGTGCTGTTTCAAAATCCAGTTTGACCAATCGGGCTGTTTCTGATTCGCCCAAAAGCATATCGGCGGCTTTGGTGTGGGCCGCTTCGCAAAAATTGGTACAATTGCGCGATGACACAATCGTGGCAATCAACTCGCGTTCTCCCTGCGTCAGCGTAGATTCGCCACGCAGTAAAATCTGCGTCAAATCACGAATTGGCAACGCCGTGTCTAAGCGGTATTCGAGCAAGCCAGTAATACCAGGCAAATGCTCGGGAAGTGGAATATGTGGCATAATTAAAGCATTGATTTTTAAGACAATAAAAAATACACGATTTACACTCCCACCGTTAAACAGGAATAAATCATTGTTTTTTAACCGTAAAAAATCAAGCTAATTCGGGAGGTGGTGAAACCACGCAATGGGCACGGAAAAGAAGGGATAAGGTATTTTTCTGCAATGGTGCGGCATCGGATAGCCATTCTACTACATAAAAGACGTGCAGTTGTTGAAAGGAAACATACTCCTTCAACAGCTGATTTGCCATGCTTTTGGAAGGTTTGGGACCGTCGGTCGCATGATCGTGAATGTGTTTGTTGATGTGTTCGGCCAACGCGAAAAAATTGGCGCGAGCATCGCGGTCGGGCTTGCAGGTGATATAGAGGGTATCGTTGAGCATGATTTGCTCGACCATTTCATAAAATTCATTGCCTACCTGCAATTTCCCCTGTACTGGTTGCGGGGTCGTCCAGTTGGTTTGATACGGCAGTGAAACGGGCACTTTTACGGTAATATACTCCTGACGGAACGGCATTTCTGACTCATTCTGCGGTGCCTCCAATGCCACATTGCCCCCCAACCAATAGACGACGGAATAGCCGACCATGTTGTAGAGCAAAAGACTGAAGAGCAATATGGAAACGAGTCTTTTCAAATGAATTATTTTTAACCTGACGGGCCTTTCAAGGTCATTTTCAGACCCGTCAGGTGCTCAGCAATAAGCCTTCTGTTGATACATATCTACAATCCTGACCCATCGGCCTTGCCGCGTGCGATGGCGTAATTTCCAATGATATTGCCGTGTTTTAAGCCCATTTCACAATCTATGCGGTAGTGAATCAAGCCATAAATCCGCGACACCGAGGCTTCGTCGGCCTGAGCTTTGAATTTCTCGGCCTGTTCAGGAAAGATATACCCCAAAACCGTAGCCGCCGCCGCCGAAAACGTAGAGTGGCCAGAGGTATACGATGGAAAATTGGGCAATCCAACCGAAGTCTTCAAACCAAACTGCTGAGGTCGAGGCGTGTAGTAATAAAACTTCGCGTCCCAACAGGCAATTCCCGCGTCCATTTCGGCAGTTCCCAAAAGCGCCAGCGTACGCGCCATCCGCACTTCACTAAACCGTGCTTCGTGCGCGGCGTTGGCAGCAGCGCGGTGCCAGTGGCCTGGAGGCGTATAGCTTCCCGCGCCGTCGGCCCAGTAGTTGGCGATGCGGGCCTGCTCGCGGGTTTGGTTTTTGTTGATTTGGCTCAATTCATCGAAATCTTTCTGCCACTCAGCTGAACCCACTACGTAAGGAATAGCCGGGCGAATTTGAGCTAACGTTGCTTTGTCAAAATTCCAAGTTTGTACGGCTCCGTAGTTGGGCAACATCGGCGGACGAATCGGAACTTCTTGGCTCAGCCACGTTTCTTTGATACCGCGACTTTTGGCGGCCTCAATCATTCCTGCCGTAAGCGCTTGGTTGTTGGCGGCACCCATTCCGTCGGTTCTGGCGCGGCCCATCACCTTTGCGGCCACGGCACCACCCAAAGCCGTACCAGCGGTCAGGTCACTTTGTACGTTCATTCCCGCCCATTGGCGCGTTTCCAAATGTTCTTTCATCTTTGCTTCCAAATAAGGCACTTCACCCGGAAACATCGCTTTCAGTATTGTCACCGAAGCCGCCGCAACCACAGCATCTTCGGAAGGGTATGAAGGCAGCGACGAAACTGGCAAGGCTACCCGAAGCGTGGCATCTACTTTTGACGGAGCGGCCCGTTTGTATTTGTATTTGTAATTCCAAGCCGAAACCAGCGCATCGTATTGGGCCACCGAAAGATAAGCCAGCGCCCGCGCCGTATAAGGGGGATTGGCAAAGGGAAATTTAGGATCTGCTAAGGGATTGGCCGCATCCGGAACGGGGTATTTCCCATCAGCGTTGGAAGCTGGCGGAATATTGTAGCGCGCGGCCAATTCCCGCGCAATCTCGTTCCAACGATACACCGCGCCTGCACCCCAGTAGACCACAGCTTCCTGTTGCTCTTTGGTGAGGGTGGTTGATAGTCCTTTCAACGCCGCCAATTCTGCTACGTACTCCGGAGAGGTAACGGAAGTAGGAGTTGGTACGCTGATTTCTTCGGCTGAAGTAAGGAGGTATGTTTTCCACGTGCCCGCTTTATCATCCACGTTTGCGGGCGAATAACCTACGCGTTGCGGCTCTTCAAGGGTTTTATCACAGGCGGCCATTCCCACCGTCATGGCAAAAGCTAAACCGCTGTATTTTAGAATATTTGAAAACTTTTTCATTCTCTTGATTAAATTCAATTATGATTTCTTTACCCCAAACTGATAAAGTACTCCTACCATGTAGCTTGTGCTTTGACCCATATTGAGGCCATTGGTTACGTACCCTACGCGGGCATTAATTCCCAGCGCTTTCGGTTGAAATTTACCGTACCAACCCACCATCGTTGCCTGCATGTTATTGGTCGGGAAAGGCATGTCGTTACGACGGATATTGTCGCCGTTGACGCAGGAATTTCGCTCAGCCCAAATTTCGGTCTGCCATTTTTGTTTTAATATCCCAATCCTCGCACCCATGTCGTATGCGTTGGGTACTCTCACTTCGTTGGTGTTATAGACACGGTCGTCGGCCTGATAGGCATCACGGTCTACGTTGATATTGCTACGCCACATGTAGGTTCCGTGGGCGGTGACGTAAATCCCCGTTTTAGGATGGGTATAATTAGCCAAAATTCGACCCGATACCACACGGCATTGCAAGCCAATCGACATCGGAAGAAAGTCGGGAACATAGTTGCCTAAAGGAATCGACACCCCAGCTAATCCATTGATAGAGAAACCTTTTACATCCACTGCTTTCACTTTCAGCCAAGCGCCCAAGTCTTGAATTCCCTTTTGGCCCATCAAGTTACCAGCGCTTGTTTTTGTCCATACGTAAGGCAGGCTCAAAATAACATTAAAGCGGTCGGTAATGCCAATGGCTGGCATCACCATCACGCTCTGGGTGGTGTGCGTACCGATGTTAAGGTTTTCACGTTTGAGGGTATTTTCCCAGTATTGGCTCCAACTGCTGTGGGTATACATAGTCCCTATACAGACAGTCCCTTTCGGCATATAAATAGCATCGTTCGGCATTTGAGCGCGCAACTCTCCGCCCCAAAGAGCAATGAGAGTTGCGGCCAAAAGAACGTTAAGTAAAGTTCTTTTTTTCATCTTATGTTACAAGTTAGTTTTGTCAAAATCTCGCCCTTCACGAGCGCCCCGTCGCTAGATTATTTATTTAAAACCAACGGCTTATGTTAACTGATACCGAATAATCAGCAAAAGCTGCATCGCCGTGACGTACACCCAGTGGGTCGAGTTTGTCGGAATAGCTCTTGATACGATTGCGATAAAGTGCGTAAGGTACCGTCACCGCGGCTGAAAACTTGCCTTTCATGTACGCTACACCTGGCTCTACGGAAACAATATATCCTGGACGACGGAAGCCTTTACTTCCTCCAAACACATCCGAAGAAGGCACCCCTTCTACGCGTCCGCCGAGCATCACTGATAGGCCTCTTCCGAGGCTTTGGCTCAGGCCGATACGTCCCGCAAACTGGTCGGCAACGGAGAAATAACCCGTCACTAAGTCAATGGTGGTTGCCTCTGGGCTGCGCAGTACGTTGTTGGTTTCTTTGGGATTGAACAAATAATAACCATTAAAATACGCCGTCAGGGATTTTGTAACCTGTCCATACCCCTGTAATTCAAGGCTGTAGCCCACGCCACCATCGCCCAACTGAATCGACTGGTCAACGGGTTTATTGATTACATAATCTCTTTTTTCTTTGTCTAATTTATGAAAATCACCCGTCACGCCCGGATTGCCCGTTGGAAGTTTAACTCCAGCACCTAATGCAAAATTAAACTTAGGTAATTTATATGGGTTTCTCATCCAATACGTGGCCGATATGCGCATGTCTCCAATGCCTTTTGAATAGGTGTGAAAGCGTTTTTGGTCGGGATTGGCAGTTACAGAGTTGCCATAATGCTCGTACAAAGAGGAGCGGTCATTGTATTGAATGGGCAAATTGACGGCAAATGACAGCCTCGCATTGGGCTGATAACTAATGCCCAAATCGAGGGCGTGCGAAAGGTTGATGACTTCAGTATTTTGCTCCAAACGCTCATGCTGCTCTACATCTCCTTTATAGTGACGGAATGAACGAAAATAACGGTAACCCGTGCTGATTTGCCATTGGCCGTTTTTTTGTTTGAAATATTCAGCCGACGACAGGGAGTTGGTAGCGGCACAGCTCATGTGCCGAACAGCCACACAGCCCTGAGAAAAACTTTCGGTAACAAACAGCAAGGCAGCTAACGTGTATAATATACGTTTCATATTCAAAATGCGATAATAGGTTATAAATAAATTCATTGTCTACGGAGAGATTCCGTAGGGGTTAACCCATTTCGAGAAGTAGTGACTGGTGGTTGTATAATTACAAATATGTAATCTATTTGCTTACTTCGTTGCCGTGTGTTTAGCTTCAATCAGTTTCGCCAATTGCCCAAGCGGAATGGCACATCCTACAGAAGGAAGGTCTTTGACCGACACCTCGGTTGGATGTTTGGGGCAAGTCATGGATTCTGACGCGCGACATTCGTTGGAACAACAAAGTGCGGCGGGTCTTTCTGATTGAGCAGAGGTATCACTGCAAGTAAGCATCGCGGTGGTTGATAATAACACCGCCAACAACACCATTTTCATTGGTTTCTCTCCATTGGATTAGTAATTCATTTTTGGCAGGATGCAGTTTTCCAAAAGGATTGACCAACAAACTCTACCGACATGACAACTAACCTCGCTCGGGTGGCGGCGAATGGAGCAATTGAACCGATTGCAGAAGTGCTTGGTTGGGAGTGGCAAACAAAGAACGCGTGGACAAATTTACCATCAGCGCGTCTGGCCATTCCGTGGATGTATTGGGAAGATATACTTTTACTAAATCACTCAATAATTTAACTGCTTTGCTTAGAGGGCTTTCGGGCGATTCGGCTGTTTGGTCCGTAATCTCTTGTATCATTTCCGCAAGTTCAAAAAAGCGGTCACGGGCGTGTTGGTTTGATTTTAGGGTTACGTACAGCGTGTCGTTTTCGTGGCGCTGATGGGTTACGTTATAAAAATCATCGCCTTTACGAATCAAACCTTCTTGACCTTCTGAGTTCTCCCACGAATTATTATAAGGAAGGGTTGGCAGGTGCATTTTTACAGTTTGCCATTGATCATTGACCATCACTGGCGAGGCTGTTTGATAGTCCTCCTCAAAAAACAATACCGCAACCGTCAGCCCAAACATATTGTAGAGCAGCAGTAAAAGCAGGCCGATAGCGGTTATTTTTTTCAATCAAAAAATTTATATTGTATCCAAAGATACTGCAAATGTAAAAAAATATACGAAATATAGGACAAGTTTCGTGCCGAAAATCCAGAGAGTAGTTATAAATACCCTCCAAATACATGAATATGCAGTAACTACATATACCACCAATACTGTACGTCATCCCAGTTGATGGTGTGATAGATATTGATTTGCAATAAATTAAAAAGTCGATAGTCCTGTACTTTATTGCGAACCAGCGCCTGAAAGCAATACCCCAGTTCTGCGCGGGTTTTTCCAGCATTGTATCCGCCCCCGAGGTGCATCCAGTTTTCAGAAAGTAGCGAACCGTTACGCGAACTCACAGGCCCATTGGTCGCTCCTTTGAAGTACAGAAAGGCTTCATTAGAAGCCATTAAGTAAAAGCCTTTTTTGGTTGTACTCACATCATAAAGAGGATACGTTACCCAAAACTGATACCGCCCAATATCCGCCTTAGACCTAATATGTGTCTGTAAATTAACGGGTTGACGCCATTCGTAACGCCCACGATGGGTGATGATAAAATTGCCTAATTTGTGTTGGTAAGAAACCTGAGCAATGAGCCGATTTTCATTTTCCCGTAGCCCAAAAATATTATGACGTCCAAACGCATACCCACCGCCAACCGACCATTTTTTGTTGAGTTGATAAACCGACATGGCCTGAAGGACAAAATGTGTATGCCCAGCGGGGAAGTTCTTGTTTTCAACGATCTGACTAATCATGTTGATTGCCGACGTTGCATTCAAATTATAACTCCACTTACCTGAAATTCTCCCCATTTGGGAATAACTCGGTGCCACGCCATAAAGTGTAACGTTTTGGGCAATGCAAGGAAAAGTAAGAAAAGCCGTGAAAAACAAAAAAATATGTCTCATTGCGGAAAATCGAAGATAAAGCGGGTTCGTTAATTGGTTGGTCAAAGACTATGCCAAAAAATCATTGGTTTTGTATCTTTGCGCCATGAGAATTTTAAATATTTGTGCTTACACGTGGGCAATCGGCGGTCCAGCCCGCATTATTTATGACCATACCACCGTCGTTTTGAAGCAGGGACACGAAGTAGATATTCTGAGTCCTGCTACCCCTGGCGACAAAATTTATCCTGCTCCCGAAGGCGCACGGGTCATTGTTTGTAAGCGCACGCAACCCATCAGTCGTTTTTTTCCTGAATTTTCGTTGGAGCTATGGGATTTTCTCAAAACCCACATCCATGAGTACGACGTGGTGCATTGCCACGGAATTTGGCATTTTGGCAGCGTGGCGCCTTTTCTGTTTAAAAACAATACCCCTAAAGCCATTACGATTCACGGTTTGCTCGACAAATGGGCGCTTAATCACGGTTTTTGGAAAAAGAAAATTTTCTCCATCCTGTTCCAAAAACGCTTTCTAAAGAGGGCTAATCTCATTCAAATCAACAACCACGACGAACTCAACGACCTCAAACAATATTTGGGATTTCAACACCCCAACGTGGCCATCATTCCCAACGGAATGCAGTTGGCCGAGCTGGCTGATTTGCCGCCAAAAGGCACATTTCGGGCAAAATTCAACCTTCCTGACAATAAAAAGCTTGTTTTGTTTATGGGACGACTCAACATCAAAAAAGGCTTGGATTTATTACTTCCAGCCTTTCAAAAGTATACCCAAAACCACGACGACACCTTGCTCATTTTAGCGGGCCCAGACGACGGCTACCAAACCGAAACCGAGCGGTTCATTGAGGCACACCAACTGCAAAACAAAATGGTCATGGTGGGAATGCTGACGGGTGAAACAAAAAAAGCGGCTTTGGCCGATGCCACCATTTTTGCGCTTCCCTCTTATTCTGAAGGCTTTTCGATTGCCGCTTTGGAAGCCATGACAGCGGGGGTTCCCGCCTTAGTATCTGATCGGATTGGTTTTGACGGAACTGTAGCGCAGTACCAAGCCGCCCACGAAGTGCCCCTGACCGTTGAAGGCGTATATGAAGGCTTATTAAAATTGTTGCAACAGCCCCAATACGCGGATACACTTCGTCAAAATGCCCGAAAAATGGTGGAAACGTTGTACGATATTGAAATTGTGGCCACCAATCTGGCGAAAGAATTTGAGAAAATTGTGCGGAAGAAATAAAGCTAAAACGCTCGCCCCGCTAATGATTCTGGAGCGAACGAAAATACGATTGTTTTCAGCCCAAAAATAATCTACTGCCAAACCTTAATCTTTCTTTCCATAGATGGTCAGTACCTTGGCAGGGTCAGCATCGCCAAAGGTGAGCGTCAGTTGGTTGTTTTGCCAAGAAATACCATCCATGCCGATACTCCCTTCAATAGCTCCGTTGCTTCCTTTTTTCAGAGAAACGTTTTCGAGTTTGCTGTTTGAGCTCGACGCAATGCCCGATTTGGTTTGGGTAAAAATAAACGTAAACGAAGCCACATCTTCAGTCACTTTGGTGCTGGTTATTTTGGCCGTAACCGTGATACCTGTGGTAGTGGTAGCAGGTAAATTAACAGATGCATTGCCTGATTTATACGAAGTTACGGTATAACTCCCCAGTATCTGATCTGCCAAAGGTAGCTCAGGTTCATTTTTTTGACAAGCCACCGACAGCAGCGTGAGGGTAACAAACATCAATAGTTGGGTTCGGCAATAGTTTGTGCGATTTGTCATGTTTATAAGACGTTAAAAAAGTAAATGATTATTCTTCAAAAGTAACCAAGATGCTAAACGGCTTTTGCTTAATTTGCCCACCTAAATCTGAGAAAAAGATAAAAGGCGTTGGATTAGTACCAAGGTTAGTCAATCTTAAAACCGCTCGATAGTTGTAGCCTGCGGGATGGTCATTGCTGGGTTTGTACTTAAATTTAAGTGGGATAGTTCCAGCCAAATCGTCAGCTTCTACCAGTACTTCATACGAAAGGATTTTACTAAAGGCTATGCCGTCCAAAGCAATTGTGTGCGTGTTGGCGTCGGGGGTCGTGCCCGTAAACTTTTTCATCTTGATTTTTGGGGCCTCAATACCCAATTTTGTGAATCCATTGAGTTCAGTATTGCCATTATTTTTAAATTCTGCCACATTACCAAAATCAGAATGAAAGATATTGAAAGTAGGCGTGTTAGCATTAGAACCGTACAAAGTCCAGCGAGCAGTAAGACCAAAATTGGCAAATTGTATTCTTGCCCCGTCGGTATTGCTATTCTCTTGCAGTGTGAGGTGTGGTATTTCAGCGGTACTGTTAGTCAAGACGTGAAGTTTTCCATCTGGGCTAAAAGTACCAATACCCGCCCTACTGCTTGTTCGGTTCCAGATAATTCCTGCTAAGTTGCTATTGTTTGAAAGATTGAAAACGTTATAATCATCGCTAAAAAACAGTCCACCTTGCTGCATTTGATTTTGAGAAAACCGCAAACCTGACAGGCTATTACTACCCGTTTTGTCGATATCAAAATAGTTGCTATTTCTTGAAGACCTCACTGTGCTTGAACTGGTTGGATCGAGGGTGATGGATTGGGCATTCGCAATGTGCATCATTCCAAATACCAAAGGAATCAACCAAAATTGAGCTGTTGTTTTCATAGATTGCTTATTTTACGTTTACTAATATTTTTATTTTGCTGGCTGGATCCCCAAAGTGTTCTAATGCCTTGCCTACACCTGTTTTTATAGAGTCAAATCAGCGGATATCTGGGTAGACTGGCCATCAACAAAGCAACTATGGCACCTTAAAAATGCTTTTTTAGGGTTTTAAGCGGTTATAGACCAAGGGCTTTATGAAGACAAAGTTCCGCTGCTTTTTTTTGCCAAAACATACTGTAAATGAGTATTTTTTGTCTATGTTTAGCCTAAAATCGCATTTAAATAAGAAAACTTGATGGACATTCAGGCACAACCTATCCGAGTTGTCTTGCTCGACGACCACGAGATATTTCTAAAAGGCTTAGAAAAACTCCTCAGTCAGCAGCCTGTTCTGCGGTTGGTAGCCTCATTTTCAACGGGTAAAATGCTAATAGAAACGCTACCACAATTACAAGCCGACGTACTGCTGCTCGACCTCCAAGTACCCGACATTACTGCTGAAGAACTGCTGGCTCAAATCAAAAAAATATACCCAAAAGTACCCGTTCTCTATCTAACCATGATGCGTGGGAGCCGCATCATGCACCGTATTGAGAAATTGGGGGCCAGTGGTTATATCCTCAAAGATGCCTCGGTGGCGCAGTTGCTCACTGCCATCCAATGCGTGGCGGCGGGCGACACATATTTCTTAGAAGAAAGTCTATCAAAAGACGAAGAAAAAAACACCGTTACACAACCTTCAATCCGGGTAGCTGAGTCATTGAGTAAACGAGAGATTGAAATTTTAAACTTGGTTTGCCAAGAATATAGCAGCGCCGAAATCGGCGAAAAACTATTTCTCAGTACCGGCACCGTCGATACACATCGCAGAAATATCCTTGTCAAATTGGGCGTCAACAATACCGTAGGTTTGGTAAAATTTGCAATTCAAAACGGACTATTGAATGAAGTATAACTACATCATTATCATTTTTTTAGGGCTAATTTATTTTGAAGCTTCGGCTCAATTGACCACGTCGCGAGTAGATGAGTGGATTCAAAGCTGGCCCTACACGGATACTGAGAAAAAAGACTCCATGTTGGTATGGTCCAATCAACTTCTGGAAGCCTCAAAAGCACTTAACTATCCAAGAGCCGAAGCTTATGCCCTAAGATTCAAAGGCTTGTACCATGATTATGACAACAACCCTAGCGAAGCCATCAAATATTATTTTGAATTTCTAAAAAAAACCAAGGCGTACGGCAACGTTTCGGATCAAATGTCGGCTACGTCTGATCTGGTTTACATTTACATGCTTATTAATCAGTTGGACAAAGCTAAACCCTTGCTCATGAGTTTTACGGCTCTGACTGACAAAAGTGCGCTCGACCAAAAAAAGCTGAGCTCTTTCTATAATAATTTAGGAATTATCTACCGAAAAGAGGATAAAAAAGACAGTGCTATTTTGGCGTATCAGGCATCGCTCACCATCAAAGAAAAACTCAAAGACGAAAAGGGACTGATAAATTTGAGAATCAACCTGAGTTCGTTGCTGGTCAATCAGCAAAAATATACCGAAGCCCTGAAGCTGACCGAACAAAACCTGCAATACCTCCAAAAGAAAGAAAGCAAGACTGATCTGTGGTACAATCTGGTGAATAAAGCCGGATCACTCGACGGGCTGAAACGATACGATGAATGTATTTTTTATTTGAATGAGGCATTAGCACTGGCCCAAAGCTTAAAATCAGAAACTTTTGAACAACAAACCATCGAGCAGATTTCAGGTACGTATGCCAATCAAAAACAATTTGTAAAAGCCTATGAATACCTCCGCAAAAGCAACGACCTGAAAGCTCAACTGATTAATAAACAGACCAACGAAAAAATAGCTGAACTGCAGGAACAGCATAATGCGGGAGAACGGGAACGACAAAATCAACTTCTTAACTCACAACTCGAAGCCCAAAAAAACAAACAAGTAGCGTACGGAATCGGCTTGGCCGCTTTACTGGTGGTAGTGGCCGTTACGATGTTTGCTTACGTAAAAAACCTCCGTAAAAACAAGCTCATTACTGCCCAAAATCAAAAACTCAACGAACTCAACACCGAAAAAAATCAGTTGATGGCAATCGTTTCACACGATTTGAGCAGTCCTTTTACGGCCATCAGGATGTGGGCCAATACCCTCAACGAAAACGCTAAAAAATCAGATTTGGCTGAGGCCAGAGAAATGATTCTGAAAATATCAACGTTTGGTTTAAGCACGATTCAAAAGATTCTGACCATTGACAAAGGGGAAATCAACGTTTTAAATCTTCAGGATGTTGACATTGCTGACTTGCTAAAAAACCTACATGAACGATTTAAGGCCGAAGTAGACCGAAAAAATATCACACTTAAAATCAAGGCTTTACAAAACAACGAAACCATTTTAACGGACAAAAACCTGCTTGAAAGAGCATTACAAAATCTGGTATCAAATGCCATTAAATTCTCACACACCGATTCTGATATCTGCGTCAGCACATACCAGCATGACCGAGAAATGGTTTTTGAAGTCAAAGATTCTGGGGTTGGAATTTCGGAGCATGACCAAGGCAGGTTATTTGAACGGTATAACGAATTAAGCCCAAAACCAACAGGCGTAGAAACATCAAACGGTTTAGGATTGAGTATTGTGAAACGCATCGCTGAAGAATTGGGGGGAACCATCAGCGTTCAATCATCCCTCGGTGCGGGGAGCACGTTTTATCTAAAATTGAAAGACTCAGCGCCTTGGTTGGACAATGGTTAGTTTGACAACGCCGCCGCCGACACAATGTCGGGGCGGCAGAAAATAGTTTATTACTCGTGCAAAACTCCGTCTAAACCTAACTCTTCAATTGGAACAAGATTTTCTTCCACAATACTCTCGGGAACGAAGATAAATTTCTTATCAAAAATCTGATTATCAACATAGTAGCTCACCCAATACTCATTATTGAGGTGAAATACATCGGGCATAATCGGCTCAACGACCACGGATTGCCCCGCTTCAATTTCGGTAAAATAGTGCCGCAGCGTTGAGGTCCGTTGTTGCTCTTCTTTCTTTTTTACATCATCTCCAGAATAGCCCCGTGAGGTCACAAACACATTGGTTATCAACGTTTGGTTCCGGTTGATGAGGTACACATTCCACTCTGGTTGATCAAGCTCATTGATGCGGCGAGCAATGGTCACATAAATGCCCGTTACGGGCGTAAAAGAAATATCTTTTTTCATGATTTAAGGTCCTTAAAACCCCAAAATTAACAGGTTTTACAGAGATAGGACACATAAAGCATGATAAATACATACTTCAAATGTTCAGAAACAAGAAAAAAAGTAATCCTTCTCAGCAGTACGAATGCTTTTTCACGTTTTCAGGTTACAAATTAATGGTAAATGCCCCCGACTGTATCTCTGCGGTTGCGTTAATAAAATCGCTTACTTGAGCCTCAAATTGTCCTTCAATTTTCTTATTTGTAAAGGTCGTAAAACGTATTTTTCCACCTTTGGCTAACAGCGGGCTATTCTGCCGTTTATAAATCAAATTGGCATTTTTATTAGTTTCATTGGCGGGAATCTCAAACTGATAATCGACTCCCGTTTGAATATCTCTTCCAATCATCTGAATGGAAATTTCGTTTGCATCATCTACTTTTCCTACAATGGTGAGCAATCCTCCAACCACAGCCACGCCTCCACTCGTTTTTGTCGCATTCCAACTTTTTCCGTCGACGGTAGCAGCAAAGGAATTTGTCCCCGACGGAGTCGGCTCTTCTTCACTTGAAGAGACTGATTTACAAGCACTAAATAGGGATACAATCGCCAATAACAGAAAAATAAATTTGAGATTCGTTTTCATTATGTATGGGTTTTGGATAACGTTTTAAGGAAAATCACTTGCATTTTACCAATACTTCGGCGGCCAATTTTCTGGCTAGTTCAAGGTTGGTAGCTTTGTCCTTGCTCACATCAGCAATGACCTGAAACGTGTAGCCTTTGAAAAGTACAATCAGCTCATTGTCGCCCAATTTCCAAACGGCAGCTTCACCCACGCCCGCTACGTTTTCAAACTTGGTGGTGGCGGCCATGTCTTTGGCCATGCCCACAGCGGCTTCTTTTTGCTCTTTGGTAGCATTTGTTTTTTTCTGTACCTGTTTTTCCGCTTGGCCAAATGCCTCGTCCAATTCTTTTTGGGTCAGATTTCGGTAAAAAAAACGAAAGTTTTCGAGGTCAGATTTGTTTTTCGACATCTTAAACATATCATCGCCCACCCACGTCAGTCCGATGCGATTGCTGACGGGCACGGTCATTTTACGACCGAGCATCTCCATCTCCCGAGTGCGGTCGCTTGGCCAATTGTACGAATACGTATCGTGGTTGCGATATTTAGGGTTTTTATTGACCCTGTATTCCTTTTTTGCCTTACTCATATCGCCCGAAAAATGCTTTTTTATCGCTTCGATCGGCAGCAGTTGGTCATATTTATCTTGGTAGGTAATCAGGCAGTTTTGGGCATGATTATTGGCAGAAAAAGCCAGCAACAAGCTGATAATTATGCAGAATTTCATTTTTTTAGATTTAACAGGTATTGTAAAAAAGCATCAATAAGCCATTAATCGCAAGTGTAGTCTTTGAGCTGATCTTCGTACACTTTCCGTTGAGCAGCCGTATAGACACTGCACGAGTTAATGATATTGGTCAGCGATTTTTTGACAGCTTCGCATTTCGTTTTGTTGGTGGGGTCATTTGACCAATCCGTGATTACTTTTTCGTACTCGGCTGCGGCTTTTTCGCAGTTGGCTTGACTTGGTTCTAAGGCGTTTTTCCTGCACGACAACGCGGCCAATAAACAGGCGAAAACAAGGAGTTTTTTCATAACGGTTTTTAGTTTTTGTGTTTGAAGGTAAAATTAGTTTTCATCGAGCAAGCCGCCCCTTGGGTCGACATTTGCACTACTGTTAAAGACGTACCCTTGATAAGTTTTGGCGACACCACCTCAAATTCGTAGATAGTTTTAAAGGCCGGTTGGGTTTCGGGAAGTATGATGGCTCGATATTTATTGGGTCCGGTTGTAAGCCACGGGGTGTTGGGAAATAGTTCGTCAGGGGAGAACGGCTTTTTAAAGTTTTTATTTCCACTTCTCAAACCTGCTGCACTTTTGAGGCTGGACTCTAATTGGGCAGGGCAATTTTGGGTAGTGGGAGCTTCGGTAAGGGCTTCCCAATTGCCGCTCTCAGGCTGAATAGTCTCCTGAAATGGAGCGATTGCTCCCTTGGCAATATTGGGTTCACCCTTTCCTCCAAAATACTCATGAAGCTGGCGGGGGCTACGTTTATTGTCGGGATAATGAATATCTTGATTTTGTTTGTTTTTGAAAAATACCAAAATGCCTTTACTTTTTTCAAACGCGCCAAGGTAGGCGAGCATACCATCTACTTGTGCGTAAGAATAATTCGTTTGATACAATTTACAGCCACCACCAAATTTACAATAGGCTATGGTTACTTGGGCATTGGCTTGCCATGCCGCCAATAAACAGAAGAAAATAACGAGTTTTTTCATGGGGATAGGAGCGTGCTATCGGTGCTGATATGTAATGACGAGGCTGTGAAACTTGAGGGTATCGCCCGTCCAGTTGCCATCCGATGAGATATTTAGGTAATATGAATTAGTCTGATTATCAACCGTTTCATTAATGGAAGCTGAGATACTGCCAATTGAAGCGATATTAAAATTGCTCTTCGCCGAGGCGACGGACGTAAAGGCGTTGGTGGTGTGCGTATTTTTGTTCAATACAAAAGAGATATGAGAAGCCGAATTGTCCCACACATACATCCTTACGTTGGTAATCACCACCCCGTCGGGCAGGTTTAATGGCAAATACATGGTTTTCGGGGAGGTTGTGGTATTAAACCACGCGTACCCGCTGCCTTTGCGAAGCTGGTCGTCCCAATCTTGCGCCTGTACGCTGCTGAAATTATAACTTTGGTAGTAGTTTGATGTAGTTGAAACCCGCAAAATACCGTCTTTATCGGCAAATACAGGTCGTCGTTCGTTATCAGCAACTTGCTCAAAATCAAGCTCTCTCGAACGTATCGTCCCCACACCATTAGTCCCCTCTACATCCAAAGCAGCTTTGGCGGTACCATATTCCCCCACAAAAAAGCGCCCAAATTCAAAGTGAGCCGCCGAAATATCATCGAGCTGAAATTCCAGCCCATCGTATCCCCAAATTCGCAGCAATTTATCTTGACCTACCAGCCCTCCAACAAAGGTGCTGTTTTGGGTGTGAAGTGGTAACATGATGAAATTCTGATCCGTTTTTAACGTCAAAGGCACTGAGCTTTTTCCTTGAATGACCACTGAATCAGAATTGCTGTTTTGAGAAAAAGTACTTTTCGTAGGACTGATGACCACACTTTGAGCGAATATGTTTTGCCAACACATACCCAGTATGAGTAGCATCCCCCAACGAACCTGAATGAATTTGAGAAAGTTATTCATTTGCAATTCAACAGGTTATAATTTCAAAAATTCAACCCGACGGTTGTTGGCTTTCCCTTCGGAAGTAGTATTGGGAGCTACGGGCTGGGTTTCGCCTTTGCCGTCGGTTTCCATGCGGGTAGCTTCAACACCAAATTCCGATTGAAGCGCATTTTTAACGGAGGCCGCGCGACGTTTCGACAAATCAAGGTTCTTGGCATCATCGCCGTCGGAATCGGTATGACCGATGATGCGCACTTTTACCGTCGCGTTTTCTTTCAATACGGTGCCCAGTTCCTTCAAAACGCCGTACGATTCGGGTTTGATTTTATCAGAATTGACATCAAACAAAATACCGGTGGTACTGAATTTGCCTTCGGTGATGAGCTTGGAGCGGGTGTCGGGCGCACCGACGGCCACGCGGAGGTTGGCTAAGTAGGCCGTACCTTCAAAAATATGGGTAGCAAAAAGCATTGAGTATTTGAGCGTATTATCAAACGCTTTTGGAATATCCCAAATCTTGTTTTCATTGACGTAAATCCGCAAGCGTGTCTTTTGCTTCCAAATAGAAACTCGGTTGATGTCATTGGCTTTCCACGCAAGTGGATTGGTATTCTCTAAAATTTTCTCGTTGGTTTTGTCAAACACCCATACGCTGGTGCTACCTCCTTCTTGACTTGATGTAGGGTGAATATCAACGCCCGCCTGAGGTACGGTACCAAAATCTTGGTCGAAGGTCAACTTGCGTTCTTTTATTTCGGGGAAAACCACTTTCAGACCCGTCATCTGGGTGCTCATATCTTCTGATACCACCATATCAAACTCCATTGTGAAGTTTTCGGGAAGCTCTTTGACAAATTCAGGGTAGAAAAGGCCATTATTGGCAAATTGTAAAAATTTGGCGCTTTGACCGTCCAGCGTCACCACTTCTCCGCTGGCGTTGGTGTTCCACTTGGCGGGAAAATCACCCACTGCATCCTGACTAAAATCTTCGATGGCGACTACTTTTTCGCCCGCTACAAAATCAAATTTAGAATAAGCTTTAAGGCTTTTGGGTTCGGTTGTCTTTGAGATTGGCGTATTCGATTTTGAGCTGTTTGTTGAAGTTTGATTTCCCTCAGCGGCCTCCTGCTGGTTTTCGCTGTTGTCCCGCTCCTCATTTCCAGATTCTGATTTTTGTTTCTTATCTTTCTTTTTAAAAATATTGCCAATTCCCTCCTCCACCTTATCCAATCCTTTGTTGATACCTTGGTCAATGCGGCTATTGACGCGGCCTTCTACGCTGCGTTCGGTGGTCCGCTTGGGGTTTTCAACCCGTATTTGGGCAAAAACAAAAGCGTCAAAAAAAATCGCAACCATGATGGTGAAGCAAATACGCTTGAAATAGAAGTGGTGGAATACCTTTGTAATCATCTTTATTTTAACCGTTGAATAAGTAAAAATGACTTAATTTAAGCAACCAAATTTGCCACTTTTAACCAAAACACGGGTGCCTCATTTCACCCATAAAGGATTTGGGTCAATGAAGCGGGGTTTTGAATCAATAACCCGCCACCGAAACCGTAAAAGCAAGCCTATAAAGTCAGATTCATTTTTGATGTACTCAAATGCCCAACCAGTCAGATGAAGCGCCAGAATTGCCGAAAAATTTATTTTCTTTGAAAAAACTAAAACACCGCCTGCTGATGGTTGGCCGCCTTTTATTTCTGGTTGGCATTTTGATTGCGTTTCACGCCAAAGCCCAGCCCGACACCCTACGTTTGAGTGAATTCAAAGAGCATCGAATGCTTTTTGAAAAGGCCACATTTACTACTACACCCCTCCGGGAAAAACGACAGATTCCATCGCTTTTTTTTACCAATCAGTTTTCCAATTGGCAACGACTGACTCCTCAATCCCCCACCTACGCCGACCAAATCCATTGGCTGCATTTTCGGGTACATAACGATACCGACACTGCGCAAACCATTTACATCAATGTACATTCTGCCAACCAAATCGTTGTTTTTCACGTAGCCTACAACGGCCAAATAAGTACGCTTAGGAGTGGCTACATGACGCCATCTTCCAAATGGGCGCTCCCCGAAGATGACCGCTACATTCCCTTGATTTTCCCCAAAGGCGCGACCTTTGACCTACTGGCCCAACTTTCCAACTATGCGGGTATTTTGCCTTTTTGGACGGGTGCCCAATCTCCGAAGCCTTCGTTTCGCTTACAGCTCGAAAAAGAATCCTTTTACCTAAAAAAGACCCTGCGCGAGTACCGCCAAAACAGGCCCGAATTTCAATATCGAAGCTGGATTCAGGGGGCATTAGCGCTTGCCGTGTTGTTTGTAGGATTGTTGTATCTCAAATATTGCCAACGAATTTACGCCTATTATTGGGCCTATATCCTGTGCGGATTTTTGTTTTCACTGCTCAAAACCCGCGCGTATACGCCTATTGGACAAAGCCTTGGCGAATGGCCACTGCTCAAAAACCATCTGATGGAATCACTGCTTTGGTGGGGCATCGGGGCGTATTTGTTGTTCATGACCGAACTGCTCAACCTCACCAAAACCCATCCGCTCATGCAGCGGTGGTTTCGCCGGTTGGCGCTCTTGCTGGCGGGGTATGGGTTTGTCTATATCACGGTTATGCTATTGACCAACGACGGCGGCTTCCAGCAATTTTCGTTTTGGGGCGGGCGATTTATCGCCTTGCCGATTTATGTATTTACGCTCATTTGGATGAGTCGAAGTGTGCGTTCACCGATGGTTCCGTACGTGATTTGGGCCAACTCTATGCTTGGGTTATTTGGGATATTAGCGTGGCTTCGGGCGGGAGAAGTGATTCTGAAAGGCATCAAACTTCCCGCCAATATGGATGATTTATTGACGCTCTCATTTGCCGTGGTGGCCGAAATCATCGTACTTTCGTTGGCTCTGGCTCACCGATACCGTTTGTTGGAAAAAGAAAAAACCGAGAGCCAACTGGCTTATTATGAAGAACTTCAAAACAAGTCCTTTTACGAGAAGCGCATGGCCGAAACCGAAATGCTGGCCCTACGCAGTCAGATGAATCCGCATTTTTTGTTCAACAGCCTCAATTCGCTGGAATACTTGATTTTATCCAACGACGAACATAAAGCGACTGGCTACTTGGCCAAATTTTCAAAACTACTGCGGATGATTCTCAACCATTCGCGCGAAGAATCGATTCTGCTTGAAGAAGAGCTAACCGCACTACGGTATTATCTCGACATTGAAGCCACGCGCTTGGGCGAGGGCTTTACGTATTCCATTGAGGTAGCCGACAGCGTAGATACCCAACGTCTTATCATTCCACCGTTGTTATTACAGCCGTTTGTGGAGAATGCCATTTGGCACGGCCTGATGCCTTCTGATAAACTCCCTAAAAATCTCCGTATAGGTGTCCGACTAGCCGACGCTCACCGTATTGAGTTTGAAATTGAAGACAACGGAATTGGCCGAAAAAAAGCAGCGGAGTTGCGGAGTCGCTCGTCGGTGAAACGAAAATCGTACGGAATGGACATTACGCAGCAGCGCATCGCGCTTTTTAACCGAAATTACCCCAACCAACTTTCCATCGAAATCAACGATTTAAAGCGCGAAAAAGAAACCGGAACGTTGGTAAAGATTGTATATAATTTATCGGATGAACCTACTAACGAAACCTAAGTAATGATACGCGCCATTTTGATTGATGACGAAAAACCCGCTACGGAAGTACTGGAAATGAAGCTCAAACGCCTCAACATGGGCGTGCAGATTTTGGCTAAGTTCAATCAACCAGAGGCGGCGGTGGAATTTATACGCGTTACGGCCTTTGACATTTTGTTTCTTGACATTGAAATGCCACGCCTCAATGGTTTTGACTTGCTACAACAATTTGATGAATTTCATTTTGACGTTATTTTCACCACGGCGTATGACCAATACGCTCTACGGGCATTTCGCGTGAGTGCGTTGAATTACCTGCTCAAACCCATCGAAGAAAGCGAACTGAAAGACGCACTTGTGAGTTGGCAACAGAAGAAAATCAAGCAATTACAACTTCCTCAAATACAGACCTTACACGAACATCTGGCTCCCAAAACACCACCGCAGCGCATGGCGCTTCCGACCAACGAAGGCCACGAAATTATCGAAATAAGTCAGATTGTCCGCTGCATGGCCGATACGAGTTACACGCATTTTCACCTAACCGACGGTCGAAAATTGGTTATTTGCCGCACGCTTAAAGAAATAGAACAGGCATTGGAGCCCAACGGGTTTGTACGGGTGCATCATTCGCACCTCATCAATCCGCATTTTTTACGAAAAATTGTAAAACAGGAAGGTGGCTATCTGTTGATGTCTGACGGGGCGCAGGTACCCGTTACAAAGCAAAAGCGCGATTGGCTGGTGGAGCAATTCAATGTGCCTGGCAGGGGCTGAGTTTAAAAAACTTTTTCAAAAACATCTTTCAGTAAAACTGATATATCAACTGACTGAAATTGTGCCGTTTTGTCTAATCCATGCACGGTTTCTACGCTCCATTCTCCTTTGTCATTTTTGCGAAACACCTCCATTTGAGGCAGTTCGGTGGAGATCAGCACATACTCTTTAAGCGTTTCAATGCTTCGATACGCAATGAATTTATCGGTTTTGTCAAACACCGCCGTGGAAGGCGAAGCCACTTCGATTACCAAAATCGGATTGATCAGATTATCATTTTCTATTGTTTTTGCTTCGCCGTCGCTTATCACTATATCTGGGTAAAAATAGCTGCCGTTCTGAGGATTAAAAACGCGCATATCACTGCCTAAGACTTCAGATTTGGATGAGCGCAAATAATTTCCAACCAATAAAAATAGATTTTTAACAATTCGATTATGCTCTAACGTAGCTCCGGCCATTTCAATGAGGGTATTGTAAATAAATTCATGCCGATGCTGACTTGCCCGTTCGAAGGCAAGGTATTCCTCAGCGGTAAAAGAAGATGAGATTGCAGGCACCATAACGGGTCTATTTTTAGCGAAAATACAAAGAAATATCAACCTATAAGGCATTGTACATCCTTTTTTTTACCTTTGCACCTTAGAAACACGTCTATGTCCGAACAAATTCTGATTCTTGATTTCGGTTCGCAATTTACCCAACTCATCGCTCGACGCGTCCGCGAACTGAACATTTACTGCGAAATCCATCCCTTCAATAAAATCCCCGAAATTACGCCTGATATTAAGGGAGTTATCCTTTCGGGAAGCCCCTATTCTGTGCGAGACGAAGGCTCACCACGGGTAGATATGGGCTTATTCAGGGGCAAAGTACCTTTATTGGGGGTGTGCTACGGAGCGCAACTGCTCGCCCACACGCTGGGCGGCGAAGTCAAAGCCTCCAAACACCGCGAGTATGGCCGGGCCATGCTCACGCACCATTCACATTCAGCACTTTTGGATACGGTCTCCCCGATTACCCAAGTGTGGATGTCGCATGGTGATACTATCGTTTCTGTTCCCGAATCCTTCAAAATCATCGGCGAAACCGATTCTGTAAAGGTGGCGGCTTTTCATATCGAGGGCGAGCAAACCTACGGAATTCAGTTCCACCCCGAAGTGACGCACTCCGTAGAAGGAAAAAATATCCTCAAAAACTTTGTCGTAGACATCTGCGGCTGCGCGCAAGATTGGACGGCGGCCTCGTTTGTAGAAAGTACCATCGCTGACCTCAAAGCCCGATTGGGTAATGACAAAGTAGTGATGGCCCTTTCGGGCGGCGTTGACTCGACCGTAGCAGCGTCGTTGGTCCACCATGCAATTGGAAAAAATCTGTACTGTATTTTTGTAGACAACGGTCTGTTGCGCAAAGACGAATACGAAAGCGTACTACACTCCTACTTAGATATGGGACTGAATATCAAAGGAGTAGATGCTAAAGCGCATTTTTATGGCGTACTGGCAGGCCTCACCGACCCCGAAGCCAAGCGCAAGGCCATCGGTAAAGCCTTCATTGATATTTTTGACCAAGAAGCCCATTTGATTGAAGATGTAAAATGGCTGGGTCAAGGCACAATTTATCCCGATGTGATTGAGTCGGTTTCGGTCAAAGGGCCGTCGGCAACCATCAAATCACACCACAATGTTGGCGGTTTGCCCGATTACATGAAGTTGAAAATCGTTGAGCCGCTCAATACCCTTTTTAAAGATGAGGTTCGGGCTGTAGGCCGTACGTTGGAGCTTCCAGAAGCTATTTTAAAACGCCATCCTTTCCCTGGTCCGGGGCTTGCTATTCGGATTTTGGGCGATATTACGGCCGAAAAAGTGGCCATTTTACAGGACGTTGACGCTATTTTCATCAACGGTCTCAAAACCCGTGGCCTATACGATCAAGTATGGCAGGCAGGCGCGATGTTGCTCCCCATACAAAGCGTAGGAGTGATGGGGGACGAACGTACCTATGAACGCGTAGTGGCACTGCGGGCCGTGACATCGGTCGATGGGATGACTGCCGACTGGGCACACTTACCCTACGATTTTTTGGCAGATGTTTCCAACGAAATCATCAACCGGGTTAAAGGTGTTAACCGCGTGGTGTATGATATTTCGTCAAAACCTCCCGCTACGATTGAATGGGAATAAAAAGTAAGCAGTTCACAGTAGGCAGTCTGCAAACATACACTTAGATATTGCGTGTATTATAGTAGACTGCAAACTGCCTACTGTAGACTGTAAACTGCCTACTGCGATGCTAAGTTTTTTCAGAGTTAATGCTCCTTATCAGATTTTGAGCCTCATCATCGTGTTGGTGATGTTTCAATTCCCGTTTTATATCAATGCCCCTGACCTGTTGGTTTCTGAACTCCAATGGATGCTGGTAGGGGAAAAAATGGGGCAGGGATTCATGCTTTATCGCGACGTGTGGGACAATCTCAGTCCTCTCTCGGCGGCGGCCTATTGGGGCATCGACGAGCTTTTTGGTCGCTCTCCAGCTGCCCACCGCAGCATTGCCAATATTCTGATTCTCTTGCAGGCCATTTACTTCAATTATATCTCCAATCAACGTCAGCTTTTCACGGAGCGGAATTACGTTCCTGGGGTGTTATACCTACTATTTATCAACGTCTCGTTTGATTGCAGTATATTATCGCCCGTTTTGATGGCTACTACCTTTATTTTATTGGCTTTTGGCACGCTTATCCGTCAAATGCAACGCGAAGGTGTCACCGATGAAGTATTTGAATTGGGCTTTTATTTGAGCGTAGCCACGCTGTTTTATTTGCCCATGGGCCTATTTTTACTGTGGGCTTTTTTCTCAATGCTTCTCTATACAGGGGCAAATTTTAGGCAACATACGTTGGCGCTATTTGGGTATATTTTCCCGATTGCGCTTTCGGCCCTTTTCTTCTTTTTTCGCGGTGCGCTTGACGATTTAAGTCAAAACCTACTCACATCGGCCTTTGAGGCGCGACGGTATAATTTACAGGATTTTTTGGGGGTCATCGGCACCATGGGAGGCGCTTTTTTGGTAGGGGGACTTGGATTCTTTCAAACCATTGGGTATCCTCGCTTTATCAATTATCAAGGTCGATGCCAACAAATAATGGGTTTATGGGTAATCACCGCTTTACTTTCTATCGGGTTGATGCCGTTCATTGCGCCCATGCAATTCATCATTTTCATCCCGCCTGTGGCGTTTTTTGCCGTCAATTTCTTTATGCTAATGAAACGGCGCTGGTTGGCAGAGGTTCTTTTTATGGTTGTGTTTCTGACTACTTTATTTTTTCGTTATCAAGCCTCTTTCTTAGCTCACCCCATTACACTGAACAGTTCGGCGCGTTTGGACAACCTGAAAATCAAAAGTACCCTTCTACCCGCTCCTATTCGTCAGCAGAAAGTGCTTGTCATTGGGGAAGACGAAGGCGAATACCGCGACAATTATCCCGCTACGGCCTATATTAATTGGGAATTGGCCCGCAATGACTTTGAAAATTTGGACAGCTACGAAAGTGTCATCAGTATTTTTGACAATTTTACCGCCGACCCTCCTACCTATGTCATCGACAAAGCGAATTTAATGCCCTGCCTCTTCAAACGTCTTCCCGAACTCGGCAAACGATACCATTCTACCCAATGGAAAGGTATTTATCAACTCAACGTTCAGCCTAAAGTAAGCAATGGTGATAAACGCTAAACGAATCCATCTGTCAGCATTCGGTCACGCTCAAGGCCAAGCCCGCTTCTGAAGTTTCTTTGTATTTCTTAGACATATCACGACCCGTGGCTCTCATGACTTTTATGACGCTATCGAAGGAGATTTTTTGCATTCCAGGATCGATGGTCATGGCCAAAAGGTACGCATTGTAGGCTTTGGCCGCGCCCATGGCATTGCGCTCAATACACGGAATCTGCACATATCCACCGATGGGGTCACAGGTCATGCCGAGGTGGTGCTCAATGCCAATTTCAGCCGCCGCTTCTACGTGCTCAATGGTGCCGCCAGCGGCGTAGGTAAGCATGGCCGCGCCCATGGCCGAAGCCGTTCCGATTTCGCCCATGCAACCCATTTCAGCCCCTGAAATACTAGCGTTATGTTTTACCAAAAACCCAATAGCTCCCGCCGCCAGCATTCCATCGCGCATTTTTTGGGGTGAATAGTGAAAGTGATACTTCATCAAGTAGGTAAGGCCCGGAAAAACCCCAGATGCTCCCGAAGTGGGCGCCGTCACGACAATACTACCCGCTGCATTTTCTTCAGAGGCTGCCAAACAATAGGAATTCAGAAAAATCAAAAAACTATCGGTGGTCGAAGCGTGTTGTTTAGCCCGTTCATAAAGCAACGGGGCTTTTCGCTGAAGACGAATCGAACCAGGCAAAATCCCCTTGGCCCGTACTCCACGCTTAACGGCTTTGTGCATAAAATCCAGAATTTGATCGATTTTCCGAACAATTTCTTTCTCAGAAAGGCCCGTTAATGCCTTTTCATTTTCAATCATCAGCTGCGACAGGGTGAGATTTCCCTCACGCAAATGCGCCTGCAACTCCTCCATGCTTGAATACGGATACGCTGGCAAACGATGCGTTGTACCTTCGGGTTCATAGCCTTTTTGTTGGATAAACCCTCCCCCTACCGAATAAAACTCTCCTTCAATAACCGTTTGCCCAACTTCATCCAATAGTCTCAGAATCATCGTATTGGGGTGAGGAAATGACGTTTTTCCTTTGTGATAAACAATACTGTTTTCCGACACAGGCACCTTCATTCCCTGAAACTGAATTTCGTAAATATCCTCTTTCTTTTTCATGAGTCCACTCAACTGTTTGGGGTCGCAGGTATGAGGTTGCCAGCCCAATAGGCCTCCCACAATGGCGCGGTCGGTGCCGTGGCCTTTGCCCGTGGCACTCAATGAGCCATAGAGGTTGATTTGGAGCATTTTACCGCGTTGTGCCTGTTCAGCAGGGAGTTGTATCAGTTGTTGCAAAAAAAGGTACGCTGCTTTCATAGGCCCGATGGTATGCGAACTAGACGGCCCTGGCCCCACTTTAAACAGATCAAATAATGAAGTAGTAATTGCGTTTTTGGAAGACATAAACGGTTTATTTTAGCATAAAAAAGCGCGATAGTGTTCAAAAATAGTTATTCTTGAACACTATCGCGCAACAAAATTCAGCGTTTATTAAATAATCTTAAATCAGGATGAGCGCTATCTCAATCAGTAGGCAGCCTCAGCTACTGGGTTATTCATTCTGGCGGCAATCGCCTCCCACAATTTCTTTTGCTTGCGTCGAGAAATGATGCTCGGATTTTTTTCAATCGCCTTGAGCAATATCCGTTGTGTAAGCGAAAGATATTTGCTGACCTTTGGCTGATCCATGCCAAAACTGGCCGCCAACTGCTCCTGAGGAACACCGCCTCTTAAATAAATCAGCACAAAAAGCAATGCATCCTGTGTATCGCTAAAAAGGCTGTTTTTCCGGGTAGAAATTTGACGCCGCAAACGCGGGCTACCGTCAAAAGTATACTCTGAAAAATACGACTGCCACACTTCATGGAAAGGATTGTAGAGTGTTTTAAACTCATTTTTTCTCAATCCTGTAAGCCTGCGAAGATTTTTTTCATCAGCTTGAAGGTCTTCGAACCTTTGAATCATTACCCAAACCATATTATATTAGTTAATGTAGAAAGAAGTGGATATTAAATTGAATTATTTTTTTTTAACATTTTAGTTGGACTCACCATGTACTTTTTCTTAAACGCTTTGTCAAAGTTGGCCGCGCTGGTATACCCCAAATTGGATGCAATCTCCGAAATCGTCCATTTATTTTGTAAAAGTTGATTTTTGGCTACTTCCAATTTTTGATTAAGATGGTACTCATACGGAGGCAAACCATACACTTGCTTAAAACATTTTTTAAATTTTGATAAACTCATGTTTGCCTGACTCGCTAAAAACTCCAGATTTGGCAGCGACTGATTAACCGTAAAGAAGCGGCTTTCGATCTCCTCAATTTGCTTCAAATCATGTTGGTTGATTCTATTTTGCTGAAAATTAGACTCGTTACGGCCTACCTGAGCAATAAAATCAGCAATTAATTTATAACACTGAGCCTGAGCCACGAGTTTTCTGGTAAATGAAGCGGTGTCATCAAAAAGTTTATCCAACGTCACCGTTTGGTCAAAAAAAGAAGCTCCCTGCAAATAGACTCCTGCTTCAGAAGTCAACAGCTTGATAAAAGGCGAATAGTGTTCCTGATTTACAGCAGTAATCCCAAGTTTATCATACAACCAATCGCGATGGAAACTAATTGCCACAAACCGGGAGTGTTTACCAACGGGCCAATGCGTATCTACCGTCATTTTAGAACTGTATAATACCATTGATTTTTGTATCTGCGTTTTCTGCCTCATTTTGTCATCCAACAAATAATGCGTGTGCGCATCCTCCGATTGTACAAACGTAAGGGTCCAATAATCATTTGTACCAAGCGACTCCTTTAATGTATTAAGCGGTTTATACCAACATAACTCTCCAAGTAAAACCGACACCTCTCTGTCAAAGAGCATGGCGTCCAATTTGATAAACGAATTTCCATCTGTATGATAAAATTCAGTAGGAGATTCGGCCTCGACGCCAAACTGCTCGGCAACTTCTGCCATCCATTGTTTAGATGGTTTAAGACTTAATTTGATCTCCATAAATAGGACAAGAATTTAATAAATCAATTCTTTCAATTAATTTATCATAATTTAAGTCAGATAAACTATGTCGAACAAATAAAGACTGTTTTTTCACTAAAACACTCCTGAATTATAATTCTGAAGTCAATTTTAATGTTTCTCTGTACCGTTTTGGAGAAAGACCCGTTGCTTTTTTGAATGCCGTATAGAAGGATGATTCAGAATTAAACCCAGAGTCTATTCCAATGGCAAAAATGGTGGCACTTTGGTAATCTATATTTTTTAAGAGTGTTTGGGCTTTGTTAATTCGGTATGAATTAACAAACTCATTAAAATTCATCTTCCATTCACTGTTGATAATATAAGAAAGTTGATGGGGACTGATGTTTATCTTCTTTGCTAAGCTGCCAAGGGTAAGCTTAGAATCAAGAAACAACTCCTTTACCTCCAACTCTTCCCGAATTTTTTCTACATATTTTATTCGTAAATCCGCTGGTATTTCTTTTTTAGGGGAAATTTGTTCGTAATGGTTTTGATTCTCTACTTTGATTTCAGGGTCTACCGTACGTTCTTCCTGCTCCCAATAAGAGACGTGAACACTGGGCATAACTTCCTCCAATACAAAGGGTGATTTTATCATAAAAAAAATCATGCCCAACCCCCAAATTAGAATACTTATTTGCCCAAAAAGTTCATAAATCTTAAACTGAGCTGAATTTTCTCCCCAAAAAAAACGAATTCCCACCCCTGAAAATGCTACAACTGATTGGAACAATAAAAATCCAGCGATGCTTTTCAACCATATTGAGGTCGTTGGGTGCACTGAATGGGATAAACGGGCATATTTTTTTGACAAAAATTGAAAAAGAAATAACCCAATAAGAGCGCTAAAAATTCCTACTACCACCGAAGCACACGCCTGAAATGCCCCATTGGTAAAATTAGAAGCCGATACACCACCCGCTGCATATAAATAGGAAAACGCCTTTAAATGCAAAAACGCGGGAATCAACAGCCACTTAGAATAGATATGATTCTGAAATCCGAGCGACGACCGAACATATCCTACGGCCACTACTGGAATGGCTAATCGTAGGGTTTCTGGAACAACCAACAAAAATGACGCTGCTTGAAGTTGCCCTGGTATGGTAAACTGTAAAAATTCAGTGATTGAAATAAGGATGAACAAACCGCCCAAATAACGCAAATGAATACCTTTGTTTGCCCTGATACACAGATACATACAAATTAAACTGATAAAAACAACAAAAAGATGTAGACTGTAAATCATCAGTAGGGATGATTATGTTAGAAACAAAACAATGCTCGTAAATATATACGAGTAAATGCCGATTTATGGATTATATTACAAATAAAATAATTTTATCGGTATAAAAAAAATAGCCTTCTTGGGACAGAAGGCTATTTTTTACTTAGAAATTAACTAGTGCTATTTCTCTTGCATCAAACAGTTTTTTTAAACTATTGAAGCTTTTTCACCGTTACTGGTACGCAGACAGGCGTTGGAGGACAGTTTGAACATCCACCCACTGGTGCAACCACCGTTACGGTTGTCGAACATGTATTTGCATCAGTAACGGTAATTACTTTGTTACCTGAGCTGGCAAGGAAAGGTCCGAAAACTTGAGGCGTGCCGTAGTTGAACGGACCAGCTGTCACAGCTCCGCTAACTGTATACGTTGTGTTGCTACCACCTTCAGGGTTTAAGGTAAAGGTGAAGGTATCGTCAGTAGGATTGTCAGTGGTACCTGCGTTGTTACACAATGCGATTACTGAACCAAGCAAAGGTTTTGGATTTACAGTCACCACTACAGTATCGGTATCAACGCATCCATCTACCGAAGTAACGGTCAGGTAGTAAGCGGTGGTAGTTGTTGGTGTAACTGAGATAGAAGCCGTCGTTGCTCCTGTGCTCCAAAGGTAAGTTCCTCCTACGCCTGCTCCGCTTCCAGTCAATGTAACAGTAGTACCTTCACAAACTGGGGCGGGATCTACTCCTGCATTGGCCACCAATGTTCTGTAAATGACCACAACGGGGCAACAGTTACCCGAAACACAGACACCCACCGACGAGCTGGTGAAAGTATAACTTCCTGACTCAGTCACAACATAGGTAGAATCAGTAGCTCCAGAAATCAACGTGCCATTACGATACCACTGATAAGCGGTAGAACCTGATGGTGCCGACAATGAAATCGACGAACCAGGACACAAAAAGACCGGTACGGATACGCAAGCACTCGCGATGTCGTCATCTCCAGCCCCAGCGGTACCGTTGCCAGGGGTTGAATCTGGGTCACCTTCATTCACCGAAAATACTTCTGCAATATTAGATAAAACACCGCTTGAATCCGCGCTGGCCGTAATGCTCAGGACAAGGCTCGTAGTAGCTCCGCTCAATGCACTACCCACATTCCAAATTCCAGTGGTTGGGTTATAGAAAGTTCCCGTAGGAGCAGTATGGCTTACATAGGTTAGGCCCACTGGAAGTAAATCTTTGATTTTTAAGCCCGTAGGTGCTTCAAAGCCCGTTGCATCTGCCTGACGGTTTACCGTTACGCTAAATGTAACATCGGTACCTGCAGCTACGCTGTCGTTGTTTACGGTTTTTAAAACAGTCAAGTCAGCCATGTTTTCGTCGCAGAAGTTAGGAATACCGTCGCCGTCTGTATCTAGCAAGTCATTTCCTGCGCACTTGTCCATGCAATCCAACATTCCATCGGCATCGCTGTCTACCTTTGTAAAAGCATAGTAGACATTCAGGTTATAAGCTACCGATGCTAAGCCACCAGCGGTAATTCTGATTCTGTCAAATGGCTGCGTTACTTTGAACCCAAGTTGTACACGCGTACCGCCCAATAAAGAAGCCGTAAGCAAAGAACCACCTGAAATGGTCTGAAGCGGAGTTGTGCTGCTACCCAAATACGTGGTGATAGTAATTGCGCCCAATACGGTGGCATCCAAAAGACCCGCTCCTTGTTGTACCACAAAACCAGCGTACACATCTCCAGGACCAGCGGCGATGGTACTAGCCAACGCTACTTGCAAATAACGTGAACAACCCAAACCAATGACCGTACTAATCTGGGCGGCATTTGTGGTATCAGCATCAATGGCGTTGCCAGGACTTGATACACCTCCACCAAGACATACTCCCGAAGAACCAGTAGTTGTACCCGAAGCATCAGCTCCTACCAATGCATTGACACAGTCTAGCGGGCAAGAAGCCGGACCTTCAAATGCGTAGTATACATCCAAAGAAGAAAGCAAACCTAAAAGGCCACTCGCTGCAAAAAGTTGAACTTCATCAAAGTCCCCAGTTGTAGTAAAGCTCAAGATTTGTCTCCCCGTGGTTCCTCCTAAGGCCGTTGCCTTCAAAAGGCCAGCACCGCTGTTAAACGTGGCCGTTTGCACGAGGGTTCCGTTGCGGTAGGTTCTGATTTGAATGTTGTTAAGGAGATTTACGTCCAAAAGGGTACTGCCACTTCCCACCACAAAACCAACGGTATTACCAGCGGGATAATACTGGAGAGAATCTTTGACCGAAACCGCGGAACCAGAGCCTAGCAAGCTGATGCCTGTGGTTAAGGTAGCAAAGTTGGTTAAGTTGCCATCAATGATGTTGGCACCATCTGCCGCAGTACAACCAACGCACAAGCCCGTATTCACGGCATTAATGAACGCCCCACGACCAGCGATGGGGTCCATACAAATTTGATTGTTTTCAAGGGTTTGCTGTTGGGCAAACAACGTTGAGGCAGCAAGCAGCAGTCCTGCCAGCATGACAACAAAGCGCGAGTTTTTGTAAAACGTGACCATAGATAATTGAATTTGTTTGAGAGATTATTTAAGAACGATACCAAAATTCCAGTTCGTTGTTGTATACTCTATTATCAATATCTCGGCCGATTCAGAAGAAATAAAAAGGAATGAAACTTTTAGGAATGGCTAAAAAGCGTATTGGAAAGTTTAGGGATAAAAAATAGGTATTGGGCCATTTTTGCGGCATTAGAGTGTTTTCGTGCCAAAAAACAGGAGTCATATCAAAAACAACTGATAAGAATCAAAATACACCTTTTAGGCAAAGAACAAAAAAAATGAAGCTACCAGCACAGCCGATAGCTTCAACGAGTACAACAAAACCACAGTCAATAGGGCTAACCCTCTGTGGTCTTGTTGGTATATTTATTGATCTCTAGTTCATAGTCATTTTTTATAAAAAAATGCAAAGATTGTGAACATAGAGAATTACTAAGCTTCAACTAAAAACTCATCGTGCTGGCTGATGTCCAAACCAACTTTTTCGTCTTCTTCAGATACGCGAAGCGGTTCAATAAGGTCAGTCACTTTCAGGATAATGTATGACATCACGAAAGCAAAGATGGAAACCAATACCAAAGCAATCAAGTGGTTTTTGAACAATGTAAACGTGCCATACGCCAAACCTTCATCAACAACGGCCGAGTTTACGCCTTTAGAAGCAAAGATACCCGTCATCAACATACCCATCATACCGCCTACGCCGTGGCATGGGAACACGTCAAGCGTGTCATCCAAGGTAGTTTTGGTACGAAGGTGTGCCAAATAGTTTGATACCATCGAAGAAATAGCCCCGATAAAGATAGACTGAGGAATGGTTACGAAACCGCAGGCAGGTGTAATAGCCACCAAACCAACTACCGCACCAATTGAAAATCCCAAAGCGGAAGGTTTTTTACCTTTTGCAGTATCAAAAAGAACCCAAGCCAAACCAGCAGCAGCAGCGGCGGTGTTGGTAGCAGCCAAGGCAGAAACTGCCAATGGACCTGACCCTACCGCCGAACCAGCGTTGAAACCAAACCATCCGAACCAAAGCAAACCTGTACCTAACAATACATAAGGAATATTGGCCGGAGGTAAGAAATTAGCTTCTACGTGTGAACGACGACGCTTCAAGTACAAAGCACCCGCCAAAGCAGCCCAACCAGCTGACATGTGAACGACCGTACCGCCTGCAAAATCCAATACGCCTAATTTGAAAAGGAAACCATCAGGGTGCCAAGTCCAGTGCGCCAATGGTGCATAAACGAAAATACTAAAAAGCACCATGAAAAGGATGTAAGAACGGAATTTGATACGCTCAGCCAACGAACCTGTAACGAGCGCAGGAGTGATAACGGCGAATTTCAATTGGAAGAATGCAAACAATGCCAATGGAATGGTAGGAGCCAATGACCAAGGCTTGCCGTCCAATACTCCTTTGAACATAAAGAATGTCAGTGGATTTCCAACCCAACCTCCGATTGAATCACCGAATGCAAGGCTAAAACCAACAACCACCCAAACAATACTGATCACACCCATGGCAATAAAGCTCTGCAACATGGTCGAAATCACGTTTTTGTGGTTTACCATACCTCCGTAGAAATACGCTAAGCCGGGAGTCATTAGGAGAACGAATGCCGTGGCAACGAGCATCCAAGCGATGTCACCTGAGTTGAGGCCTTCTGTCACAATTTGGGTAGGGATGGCAGGCATCAGAATCCCCAAAAGGCTCACGCCCAACAAAATTACGAGTGGGATGTACTTTTTCATAAAGTTACTTGACTGGTTTTGGTTGTACGTTTTATTAAGTAGGAATTGGTAGCGGGTAGTCAGCCGATTGACGAACAATCAATGCTGACTACCTGTTACAGTTTACCGAGTGTACTAAAACTTATAGATGAAAGCCAATCCAAGGGTTGATTGTGAACTCTTGGTAAAATCACCGTTTTCATCTTCAAATTGCTGATTTTTTGTTTCACTAGTGCCACTTACTTTCTTGTAGGCATCTAAACGGAACTCAGGTTTGATGAGAAGGTGACCATCGGCCAAGGTGAAGTTGCCAGTCAAAGTCAAAGAGTTTACAGAAGTACCTTCTCCTTTTTTGTTAAGCAAGGCACGAACACCATTGCTATTGTCAAAATACTCATAACGCGCTCCGATGCTGAATACATCGCTGGCCGCAACGTTGAAGTAACCCGCAGCACCACCCCATGTTTGCGCTGTGGTTGGGCCACCTGCGCCTTGATAATCACCTTTTTGTGAACCGTAAGCAGCATTCAATCCAACCAAGAGTTTATCAGTAGCCTGATAAGAAGTGGTCAAATCCAACACTCTGTAGTGTGCATCAGGGGTGTTTCCGTTGTCATCAGGACTGGCTTCGTTGCTGTTGATAAAGTTAAGATATACGTTCCAGCCTTTGGCAGGGTTGATAAACAATTGAGAAATAAGGCCTTTTTTGCGGTTGTTATCATTTAAGTTATCAACGTTGTTGACAAGACCCACCATCAACGATACTTTATCAGAAAAAGCATAGTTAGCTTTTACTCCGATGTGGTAGAATGGACCGTTGTTGAAAAGGTTTGACAATGAATAGTTGAAGTTAACGGGGGCGTCAATTACTTCATAACCGATGTGGGTACCAAACTGACCTGCCGTCAATGTAAACTTGCTTGAAGCTTTCCAGTTAAAGTAAGCTTGCTTAATGGCTAAAGCCGTGTTTGTGTTGCTGCCCAGCGCGCCCAGCACGTTACCGTAGTTTCCAAGGTCAGCGTTTGGTCCAAATGCCAAATCTACTACTACATCCGACTTATCGTTGCTGTACTGCATTTTGGTCTGCACCAAACCCAAAGAGAACTGCCCTGATTTTTGATCAAATGCGCGGGCATAATAAGCACCTAAGTTTGAACGAGAAGCTGGCTTATTGAAATTGCCGATGTAGTAAGAATCAATATAACCCGAAAAAGTAAAAGTTCCCTTCTTCTCTTCTTCTCCTTCTGTTTTAGCCTCTACTTTAGCCTCTGATTTACTTTCTTCTTTTTTACCATCTGTTTTTCCACCTGCGTTTCCCTTAGGAAAAGCCAAAAAGGTTGCAAACAAACATAAAACAAGTAAATTAAATTTTTTCATAATATTATTTTGTTTAAGGTGGGTATTGAGTGGTTTTGTTTTCCGATACAAACTTTGACTTATTTTTATAAAAATCCAAATTTTTAGTTCGTTTTTTAAGTAATTTTTCATAAAAATTTAATATTTTCATAGTTTTATACTTAATATTATTGATAAATTTAATTTATTATTAAAAAAATACAACTTTTAGTTTTATTCTGCATTATTAAATAATTTCAAAATATTATTTGCCCACTACTTAAACAATATGTAAACAAAACATTCGAATAATTATATTTTATTTCTACTTGACCATATAAAATATACTTAAAATATTTAATCAAAATCGGCGTAATAGGCACAAAAAAAGCCCCTGAGATTTCTCAGGGGCTTCCATTGCAGGAACTTTCCTCTTATTTAAAAGACATTAGGCTATTCACCGTGCATCCATGCCTTCTTGGCAAGCAATGTTTCTTCATCTTCTACATTTTCTGGATCAGGAACACAACAATCTACGGGACAAACGGCGGCGCATTGCGGCTCCTCATGAAAACCCATACATTCAGTACACTTATCAGTAACAATGTAATAAAATTCGTTTGAAACGGGGCTTTGTTTTACTTTGGCGTCCACAACGGTACCATCACCATAGTCAACTTCTTCCAAATGAGTACCCCCTGCGTATGTCCATTCTACGCCACCTTCGTATATTGCAGTATTCGGACATTCCGGCTCGCATGCACCGCAGTTGATGCATTCGTCAGTAATCATGATTGCCATAATTGCACTGTATCGTTTAGTTTTGGGATATTTGCACTTGTATTCAAAAAACAAATTTAATTATTTAAAGTTTCGGTTGGGTCATAAAAATCATAATTCTTTGATTTTTTGTACTTTTCCCATAAATATTTCAATGAATAATAGCAACGAACACATAGCACCCTTTGTTGAGCTGGGCAAAATCCTCACCTCCAATGCCATAGAAGACGTTGTCTTTAAGGCATATTCGCAAAATCATTGGTTCATTCCTGACTTTGTCACCAATGCACTGAAGGCAATCGGGGAAGAATACCTCAACGAAGAAAAATTACGGACTTGGCTCAATACCTATCAATTACAATCTAGACAGCCTGATTTTGTTCCTAAAAAAATCGGGGTGGTTATGGCTGGAAATATTCCCGCCGTTGGTTTTCATGATTTACTGAGCGTACTCCTTAGCGGCCATCACCTTATGGCCAAACTCAGCACCGACGACCGGGTCTTGATGATGTTTTTGATTGAAAAATTGATTGAAATAGCACCAGCCCTTGCTCAACGCATCACCCTTGCCGAACGTTTAAACGCCGCCGATGCGTACATTGCCACGGGCAGCGACAACACCGCCCGCTATTTTGAATACTATTTTTCCAAGAAACCGCACCTTATTCGCCGCAACCGTACATCGGTCGGAATTTTGACAGGCGAAGAGACAAACGAAGAATTGATGGGATTGGGAAGAGATGTTTACTCCTATTTTGGACTCGGCTGCCGCAACGTCTCCAAAATATTTGTCCCAACAGGCTATGATTTCTCTAAATTTTACGAAGCCATCGAGCCGCAGCTCGACTTTTTCCGAAACCATCATAAGTACTTCAATAATTATGAATACAATAAATCGGTGTATCTCGTCAATCGAGAACCGCACCTCGACAATGGTTTTCTGATGCTGCGAGAAACCGACTCGTTGGTCTCACCCATCTCGGTGCTGTTTTTTGAATACTACACCGATGCCAACGATTTAAAATCAAAGTTGGAAGCGCATTCCGAAAAAATCCAGTGCATTGTGTCCAAAGAAGGTCACTTTCCGTCAAGTCTTCCGTTGGGGGAAGCTCAAAAACCGTCCTTGTATGACTACGCCGATGGAGTAGACACGATGGCTTTTTTGACTAATTTATAATAATTTCGGCCATTCGGTTTCTTTTTTAAAAGAGAAACTGAATGGCCGAACACTTTTTATTCTCTCATTCTGAATACAAATTCCTGCCTTATAATCCATAGGCGGTTTCCTGCACAATGTAATCCACCACCCGGGTAAAATCCTGCGTAGCTTCCCATACCGCCAATTGACGGTCGGCACCAGTGCCCATTTCCAGAATTTTGTGAATGTATTCCACTTCTTTGCGACTGCCGAGGTCATCGACCACGTCATCTACAAACTCAAGCAGTTCTTGCGCTAAGTTATAATAAGGAACTTCTTCTTTACGGCCAAAATCAATGAGTTTTCCATGAATCCCGTAACGAGCCGCCCGCCACTTGTTTTCATTGATGAGGATTTTGCGGTAATGCTGAAAGTTGAGGTTTTTGCTCATCAACTTATAAATCTTCACTACCAACGCCTGCATGAGCGCCGCCAAACAGATGGTTTCATCGGCCCGCATCGGAATATCGCAGACGCGGTACTCGATCGTATTATAGAAGGGATGTAGACGCAGGTCCCACCAAATCTTTTTGCCGTTGTCGATACAACCCGTTTTGACTAGCAGGTTTACGTAATCGTCGTAATCGTGCGCCGTTTCAAAATATTCGGGAATACCCGTCCGGGGAAACTTGTCAAATACTTTGGAGCGATACGATTTAAAACCCGTATTTCGTCCGCACCAAAAAGGCGAATTGGTAGAAAGCGCATAAATATGGGGCAAAAAGTACGTCAGTGAATTAATAAGTTTGACCCCCGTATCTCTGTCAGGAATGCCGATGTGAACGTGCAGCCCAAAAATAAGGTTGCCGCGTGCCACGTCACGCATTTCTTCGATGAGCTTATCATAGCGCGGATTGGGCGTAATCAGCTCGTCTTGCCAATCGGAAAAAGGGTGCGTACCAGCCGCCGCAATCTTGAGATTTTGCTGCGCTGCCAAATCAATAATCATCTTCCGCAAGTATGTCACCTCCTGGCGCGCTTCCTGAATATTGGTACAAATGTTGGTTCCTACTTCCACAACCGACTGGTGCATTTCGGCCGTAACACGCTCTTTAAGAATGATTTTACCATCCTCTACAATCTTCGACATGTGGGAGCGAAGCCCACGGGTTTCAGGGTCTATTGTCTGAAATTCTTCCTCAATTCCGAGTGTAAAAAGGGGCATAGCAGATGAGTTTATAGGATGCCGTTTGCCTTTGGCACGCCGATGAGCTTAGCACCGCCGTGCCAAAGGCAAACAATAAACTTATTTTTTCTTGGGCGCTTTTTTAGCTGGTTCTTCGTCTTTTGCCTTTTTAGGCGCAGCTTTTTTGGGAGCCTCTTCGGTGGGCTCTACGTCGCCTTTGGCCAAATTTGCAATCGGCAAATTCATGGCCGAAGTACGCACAAAACTCCCCCACGTGAGGTTGGTTTTACCCTCTTTGTGCGCTTTTGCTTTTTCGATGGCCATCTTAGCGGCGTTTTCTACAATCCAATCAAAGTTTTCCTGTCCTACGGAATGAATATCGGCATCGGGCGCAGGATTACAAAAATCAATTGCGTACGGAATGCCATCGTGAACCGCAAACTCTACGGTATTAAAATCATAGCCGAGGGCTTTGTTGAGACGTAATACATAATCCGTAATCGTGGCGATGAGTTTTTTGTGCGCCTCACCCGTGGTTTTGGGCTGCGTTGCGTAGCGAAGGTGGTGCGGATTGCGCGGCTCATACGGCATGATGTGGACGTATTTTCCACCTAAACAATAACAACGATAATAATCTTCAAAGGTTACTTCACTTTGCAACAGCATAACCAACTGTTCGGTTTCGGCGTGTTTATTCCATAAATCATCCATATCATGGATTTTATAGACGCTTTTCCACCCGCCACCAGCATGGGGTTTCATGTAGGCTGGAAAACCCACATATTCAAACATTTCTCCCCAAGCCATTGGCATTTTTAGGTTACGAAATGAGGTTTCTGATGTATCGGTCGGGCGTTCTTTGGAAGGCATCAAAACCGTATTTGGCACCGGCACACCCAGTTTTACGGCCAGCGCATTGTTGAAAAACTTCTCATCGGCGCTCCACCAAAACGGATTGTTGATAACTGCGGTGCCGCAAAGGGCCGCATTTTTAAGAAACGCCCGATAAAAAGGCACATCCTGCGAAATACGGTCGATAATGACGGCGTAGTCGGTGGCTTCCCCCTGCACTACCCGGTCAATTAGTACTGGTTCCGCAATAATATTTTTCCCATCCAATTGGTTGACGCGTTCAACAAAAGCTTGGGGGAATGTATTTTCCATTCCGTGAAGTATTCCTATTTTTTTCATAAATGAATCACCGGATGCCCGGCGCGGTTAGTGTGATTTTTAGATGACGATTATTTGGTTTATTAATGAAAACAGGCGTTTTTCGAAAGAGATATAATTTTCAGACTAAGGTCTAAACCCTGAAACTGTTTAAAAATAGGCTTATTTACAGCCCCATTTGTGACACGTATTCGGGAAACATCCTGTTCCAAAGAGGCCAATCGTGTTTGTCCCAGCCTCGAATATCCAACCAATGCGAAATCCCTTTGTTTTTCAGAAGATTAGACATCTGGATGTTGGCATCAAGGCAAATATCCCACTCCGAAGTTCCTAGCACAATTTTCATGTGATGGAACTTCCATGCTTCTTCGTTGTGGATAAAATCGACAGGATTATTGAAGTAAACGGTATCATCGTGGTGGCCTTCGACAAAACTGCGGATGTCAAATGCTCCGCTCATGCTAATCATATAAGCCACTTTATCAGGATGTTTGAAGGCAAAATTGAGCGCATGATAGCCCCCAAAACTACATCCTGCTACCGCAATTTTGTCAACGTTGGCTTCACGACGAATGGAAGGCACCAGTTCGTCGTTCAGAAAACGGTCATAGACGGCATGATTATGCGCCCGGACCGCCGGCGGTAAATGCTTGGCGTACCAACTATCTTCGTCGATTCCGTCGATTAAGTACAGTTTTATTTTCCCTGCGTCAACAAACCCTCGTACCGAATCAGTTAGCCCAAACTCTTTGTTTTGGTAGTACCTGCCCATCGACGTTGGGAACAGGAGAATGGGATACCCCCAATGCCCTATCACGAGCATTTCAATATCCCGGCCCAACGTGGGCGAGTACCATTTTTGATAGGTTTCTTTCAAGATTGATAAAGTGTTTAACGTGGTAATAATTTGTCGAAATATAGACAAAAAGTGAGAATAACAAGATTCTGTCCCAAAAATTGTGTAAAAGACTATTTCCGAATACTTTTGAAACCATTATGATGTGTTGAAAGTTAGAATAACGGGTGTAAGCATACTTAAAAATACGACTTTACTCCCTCATTTAAACGCCCAACGGCACTAAACTATTCGATTAAAAATGACTCGCCTCAGCGTAAATATCAACAAAATAGCCACTCTTCGCAACTCACGCGGAGGCAACAACCCCAACGTTGTCAAAACCGCCCTTGATTGCGAAGCATTTGGTGCCCAAGGAATTACGGTGCATCCACGTCCCGACGAACGCCACATTCGTTACCAAGATGTACTGGATTTGAAACAATTGGTAACGACCGAGTTCAACATTGAAGGAAATCCTACCGAGCTTAAATTTATTGAACTTGTACTAGCCACCCGCCCTGCCCAAGTGACGCTCGTTCCCGACGCGCTAGGGGCCATTACCTCCAACGCAGGCTGGGATACCATCACGCACCGCGACCGCCTTACTGACTTGGTACAGACGTTTAAAAGTGCTGGTATTCGGGTTTCTGTGTTTGTAGACCCCATCGAGACCATGGTAGAAGGGGCCAAAATTTGCGGCGCTGACCGCGTAGAATTATACACCGAACCATACGCTACGGAGTACCCCGAAAATCGCGAAAAAGCCGTAGCCCCTTACATAAAAGCCGCCAAAGTAGCGCAGGAAGTGGGGCTTGGATTGAACGCAGGTCACGATTTAAGCCTCGAAAATTTACGTTATCTAAAAGAACAAATTCCGCATTTGGACGAAGTCTCCATCGGCCACGCTCTCATCTGCGACGCCCTTTATTATGGGCTAGAAAATACCATCCAGATGTATTTGCGTGAATTGGACGTCTAATCTCTATTGTCTTATATCAAACCGAAAAATCATGTCAAAAAAAATAATATTTACCTCCGCCGCTCCCGCGCCAATTGGCCCTTATTCTCAGGCTGTAATGGTTGGAGATACGCTGTATGTCTCTGGCCAAATCCCCATTGATCCTGCCACAGGAGCATTGGTCAACGGAACGATTGAAGACGAAGCGCGTCAAGTAATGCTCAACATCGGAGCGATTTTAAAAGAAGCGGGACTCGACTTCACCAATGTCGTTAAGACAGGTATTTTTTTGAAGGATATGAACAATTTCGCCAAGGTGAACGAAGTATACGGGCAGTTTTTTACGGATCAATACCCTGCCCGTGAAACCGTCGAAGTGGCGCGTTTACCAAAAGACGTCAACGTAGAAATCTCCGTGATTGCGGTCAAGGACTAATAAATGACAAGGTTAGCCTTGGAAAGTTTTAGGCTGAGAAATTGATAATCCGTCTAAAACTTTCCAAGGCTGAATACATTAATTCAGGAATTCATATATTCCTGCTACGCCTTGCCCACCGCCCACACAGGCCGTGACCATGCCATATTTTTGATTGCGGAGGCGCATTTCATTAAACAACTGCACCGACAAACGTGCACCCGTTGAACCCAACGCGTGTCCCAACGCAATGGCACCGCCATTTGGATTTAACTTGGTTGGGTCAATGCCTAGTTCCCTAATAACCGCCAACGATTGTGCCGCAAAGGCTTCGTTTAACTCAATTTGGTCAATATCCCCCAACTGCAATCCCGCTTGTTTGAGCGCAATAGGAATCGCCGCCACGGGCCCAATGCCCATAATACGTGGCTCCACACCCGCCGATGCATACGACATCATACGAGCCACTGGTTTGAGGTTCAGCTCATTAACCATCCTTTCTGACATCACCACCACAAAAGCCGCTCCGTCGGAGGTTTGGGACGAATTTCCTGCCGTAACGCTCCCCCCCGCTGCAAAAACGGGCTTCAAGCGCGCCAAGGCTTCCAAGGTGGTATCTGCACGCGGCCCTTCATCTTGGGTGACTACGTATTCTTTATTTTTCTTTTTGCCGCTGTTGGCGTCAAAATAAGTTTCTTTGACGGTAATTGGCACAATCTGACTATCAAATTTGCCCGCGGCCTGCGCGGCAAGCGCTTTTTGGTGCGATGCCAACGCAAAAGCATCTTGATCTTCACGACTGATTTTAAATTGATTGGCCACCTGCTCCGCCGTCAGTCCCATGCCAATGTAGTAATCGGCGTGTTCTTTGGCAATTTCGTAGTTAAGCGCCATTTTCCAACCCGTTGTAGGCACCATCGACATAGACTCTACCCCACCCGCCACGATACAATCAGCAAAACCTGCGTGGATTTTAGCCGCCGCAAGGGCGATAGCTTCTACACCTGAGCCACAATAACGGTTGATGGTAAAACCCGGCACGCTTTTGGGTAAGGCTAATAACGAAATATAGCGGGCAATCTGCATTCCCTGCTCGGCTTCTGGCACGGCATTGCCCACGATGAGGTCGTCCACGCGGGCTGGGTCCAACGCTGGCAATTGCGCCATCATGTGTTTGATTACTTCAGCTCCGAGGTCATCGGGGCGTGTAAAACGGAAAGTACCTTTGGGGGCTTTGCCCACCGCCGAGCGGTATCCTGCTACAATATATGCGTTCATGGTTTAAGGTTGTTTCTCAATTTGGAATTATTCACTACAAAACAAACATTTTTTTTGCAAAAAATACTCTGCAAGCATAACAAATTATTTTTATAGCTTAGCTTGACTTCCCCAGAGTCAGAATATGTATCTTCACTCCTATCCTCTTTACTTTCGTTAACATCTCCAAAATCCACCTCTTCTCTTTCAGGATTTTTACTATTTCCGGAGTAAATTGCATCCGTTTCTACCGGCAGAGGTAAATCCGTAACATACAATCAGATGCGAGTTAGGTTAGCGGCTGTTATCAGCGTATTCTTTTTTACCCATTTCGTTTTATCCACCCACGCCCAAACCACCTACGGCAACGAATGGATCAATTATCAGCAAACGTATTTTAAGATTCCGATTGCGCAAAAAGGGATTTATAAAATTTCAACGGCCGAATTACGCCAAGCGGGATTCCCAGTAACTACAACCAACCCGACCGCACTCCAATTGTTTTTCCGGGGTGAAGAGCAGGCCATTTTGGTACAGGGAGAGGCCGATGGAAAATGGGATGAAGCTGATTATCTGGAGTTTTACGGTGAAGGAAACGACGGCACCCAAGACTCTTTGCTGTACATTCCGCACAGCGCCCAACCCCACAAAATCTACAATTTGTATACCGACACCACGGCTTATTTTATTACCTGGCGTCTGGATGGGCAACCAGGCAAGCGCATGGCTTCTTATCAAGAACAAAATACCTCCAACCTGACGCCAGAGGCATTTCACCGCGAAGATTTGCTGATTTCAAACATTGCAAGCTACAACTACGTAGGCATGTCGGAAGGGCTGATGTATCCGTTGGGGACATCGCAAGGCGCTCAACATTCTTATTACGACTTTGGTGAAGGCTGGTCAGGGCCTGAACTTTACAAAAATGCGGTGGTTTCCAAACGAATTCAACTCGAAAATCCCGTTCGTACCAGTTTTAAACCCCAGCTCGAACTTCATTTGATGGGGCGCGACCATCGCCTGCATTTTGTGGAAATTAAGGTGGGAAGCAGCCCCGTAGCCAATCGGTTGGTGGATACCGTCCGGTTTAACCACCAAAATGCACTCTTGGTGCAACGAGAAATCGCGTTTTCGGATGTATCGCTCGATAGCAACCGAATTTCCATTTCTACCACCTCCCGCGGCACTTTTCCTGAGCAAGCAGATGATGTATACAGCATCACGTATTATCGCTTACGCTATCCACAACGCTTTGATTTACAGAATAAAACCCAGAAATATTTTTACCTTAACCCAAGCACCGTTGGCAAATCATACCTTGAAATCCCCAACACCGCCAACGACGTTCGTTTGTTTGACATCACGGATAAAAAGAACATCGCTCGCATCGGCACCACGCTTGAGAATGCTACCCTAAAAGCCGTTGTTCGCGGAACAAACACCGCCAAAACGCTTTTTGCCACGCGAACTTCTCTCTCCGTTCCAAGTATTCAACGCGTTGGTTTTCGGAACATAGACGCTACCAAAGCCAATTATCTCATTGTCACGCATCGCAATCTGGCAAGTGCCGCTAAACAGTTCGGCGGGTATCGGGCCTCCACAGCGGGCGGGCGTTATGACACCCTGACCGTAGAGACGGATTTTTTAGTGAATCAATTCAACTACGGCGAATTCAGTCCGTTGGCTATCCGTCGTTTTGTCCAGTTCATGGCCGACAAAGGCAACCCTCGCTTTTTGTTCATTGTTGGTCGCACCGAGCAGGTAGACTTTAATCGCATCAAACCCACCCGCAGTCAAGTCGATATGGTACCAACGTTTGGGTGGCCAGGTTCTGACAACCTTTTTTCGCACGGGCTCAAAGGACAACCCCAACTCCTTGCGGCCATTCCCACCGGACGACTTTGGACCGACAGCCCACAAACCGTACTGAATTATCTGGAAAAAGTACGGGAACATGAAGCTACGCCCATGAACGCTCTTTGGCGTAAAAATGTACTTCACCTCAGCGGCGGCACTTCGTTGTTTGAGCAAGGGCAATTTTTGCAAATCATGAATGGTTTTAAGCAAAAAGCCCAACGCCAATATTTAGGCGCGCGCGTCACGACCATCACAAAAAAAACAGACGAAGCAGTTGAGTACGTCGGTATCGCCAATGAAGTAAATGAAGGGGCAGGCATCATTACACTTTTCGGCCATTCTAGTCTATCGGTAACCGATATTAACATCGGCCATGTATCTGATGATGTATTAGGGTTCAGGAACAAAGGTCGCTATCCTCTGGTCTACGCCAACGGTTGTGTATTGGGTAATTTCACCTTCGGTTCCACTACTTTTCCCATTGATTGGGTAGGTACCAAAGACCGGGGCGCCATTCTATTTTTGGCCCATTCCAATTATGCCTTTGTTCATTCGCTACGAGACTTTGCCAGCACTTTTTATGAAACCCTTCTCGGCGACAGCACTAATCTGAGCCGTCCATTTGGGGAAGTGCAGCAACAAATCATGCGTAAAACATTAGCTAAGCTCCCCAATGACCCTATTTATCAGGCCGATGCGCAGCAAATGAGCCTACAAGGCGACCCTGCCATCGTTTTGTTTCCAACAACACAACCCGATTATGCCGTCATAAGTCAAGGAATCAGCGTTAAAGGTAAAAATGGAAGCGCAATTGGGCCCTTGAGCGATTCATTGGAAATACGGGTGGTCGTTTCAAATTTGGGACTTTACCGCAACGAAAAGCTCCCCGTACGCCTCACCCGTACCGCACGCGACGGAGCGGTGCAAGTATTTGAAGCTACTTTTCCCTCCGTAGCCTATCAGGATACGTTGCTATTTCGCATCCCGACGGACCGTAACCAAAATGGACTCAATCGTTTTGAAGTGACGGTAGACCCAGCCAATACACTCGTCGAAATGAACAAGCCCAATAATACGGCAGCCGTCGAAATCGCTCTACCCGTGGCGGGTGCGTACCCACTGATGCCGGCCGAATATGCCATTGTTTCTTCGACAGAAAACGGAATACCAACGACACAGTTGTTGGCACAACACATCGACAATGCCAGCCGAAATTATATCATTGAACTCGACACTACCGCTCGTTTTGATAGCCCTTTTAAACGCTCACAAAACATCACGGCAACCGTACTACCAAGTTGGAAAGTAGCATTACTTTCTCGCGACAGTCTCACTTATTTTTGGCGCATCCGTTATGCCGACCGCCCCGCAGGCACTGACAATCTTTGGAGTGAAAGTTCTTTCACTTACATCCAAAACGCAGGTGAAGGCTGGACTCAGCGGCAAGCCGCACAGTTTACCAAAGCCACTCCACTCAACATCAATCTTTCCCTGACTACACAACCTACTTGGAACTACACTCCTATTGAAGTGCCTGTAAAGGCGGTGGTAGCAGGGAGTTCGGTAGGAGGGTTTAATCAGGGGCATCAGGTAAATCAGCTGTCCATTAGCGACATTTTATTTGTGGCACAGAGTAATTGTAGCACATTTCAAGGAGCCAATGCCGAAGCAAACATTGTCGTAACAGCCCTACACCGCGACAATCTTCAGGCGTATTCGGTCATGCCAAGTCGAAATTGCGGCAACCCGCCTTACGTTATGAACACGCTTCGTCAGCCAGAAATCATTAACAATCAGCTGTTCAGCAAATGGATTGATTCCGTTCCCAACGGCGACTGGGTTGTGCTTATGGCGGTCGGTGCCGTGCGTTTTGACCAATGGCCCACCTCTGAAATCGCTAAATTGAAAGCCTTAGGCGTCAACGAAACTATTTTGCGTAGCCCCAATCTGCTGATTCTCCAAAAGGGGGCGAACAAACCCGCACTGGAATTAGCCACCGACCCCAACGATATTGCGCCTAGCCTTAGGACACTGACCTTGGATTTGTTTACCTTAAAAAGTACCAAATCAACGGGACAAATTGCGTCCTCACTCATTGGCCCAGCTAGTAGTTGGGCCTCTCTTACCAACCAACAATCCATACTCACTACCCAACAATCAACACTGACGGTACTGGGTGTGGATTTGAACGGAAAAGAAACGCCCTTGTTGGTCAATCAATCGGCGAATAAGTCATTGGACTTAAAAACCATCGACGCTCGCCGTTATCCTTTCCTGCGGTTGCAGTTGCGTTTAACAAATCCCGACGTCAACCTTACAACTCCTGCGCAACTCCGCAATTGGCTTGTCACGTATACGCCCGTTGCCGAAGGTAGCGCTACTTCTAATCTTAGCGGAGTGATTGAACGACAAGAAGGAGAAATTTTGACGGTTAATGTGGCTTTCAAAAACGTCTCTAACGTGGCGTTTCAAGATTCCGTGGTGGTTCAGCAAACGATTTTTAGTCCTAGTGTCTCCCCTCAAATAACCGAAAGAAAACTGGCTAAACTCGCCCCCAATCAAGAAACCTCTTTTACCGTATCGCTCCCGACCTTGGGCCGTGGTGGTGATAACCGTTTACTGGTCAATTTTAACCCGCGCCGGCAGCCCGAACAAAGCTATACCAACAACGTCGTCAACCTTCCTTACACCGTAATTACAGACCGATTGGCACCAGTACTCGATGTGGCCTTCGACGACCAGCGCATCAAGGACGGAGAAGTGGTTTCGGCCAATCCCGTAATTGTGGTGCAACTCAAAGACGAAAATAGATTTTTGTTTAAGCGCGATACGGTCGGTATTGATTTGTTTCTCCAGCGCCCTGGTCAAAATACTTTCCAGCGCATCAGTTTTACAAATCCTTCCCTCAAATTCACCCCCGCCAGCAACCAAAATGTGGTACGCATTGAATACCACCCCGGCTCGCTTCCCGACGGGTTATACACTTTGCAAGTACAGGGTGCTGATGCGACCAACAACCGTACTGGACTGTATCAAATTACGTTTAGAGTCATCAATGAACAAAGGATTGTAAGTGTTGAGGCCAACCCGAATCCTTTTCAAGATTTTCTGCGTTTTTCATTTACCATTTCGGGAAAAGAAGCTCCTACCGAAGCCACCATTGTCGTTGCTGATATTTCGGGCCGCATTGTCAAAGAGGTAAGTCTTACGCCTCGCGTGGGAGCCAACGAATGGATTTGGAACACCACCGCAGGATTGGCGATAGGTACTTATCTTTACCGAGTTACCGTCAAAAAAGACGGCCAAGAACTTACTTTGGGCGAAGGAGTGAAAACAACAGGTAAGTTGGTGTTGGTGCGGTAATGCTTTTATTCACGCAAAGGCACTAAGTTTAGAATCTCTGCGCCTTTGCGTGAATAATCAAGAGGTACAAAGGCTTTTCTACCCATCGGTACAGTCCATATGACACAATCCACAGCAAAATCAACAGGATTAAGCCGTTGTTAGAAACATAGCGCTGTAGCACTACTGCGACCGGCCCAATATGAATCAGATAAAATGCGTAAGAAGATTTACCCAAAGTCTGAGTCAACGGATGCGACAACAAGCTGCTAATAAAGGTTTTTTCCGTAGAAATCCCCTCTAGTCCAAAGCCGATAACAACGGGCAGCAGGAGATTATACAAAAGCCATTCGGTATAAAAAACCGAAAATTGCCCATAATAAACCGCTAAAACGTAGCCGATTACCACTCCAATTGCTCCCCCAACCGCCATGATGGTTTTGAACTGAAATGCCGGTGGAGTTTGGTTTTTTCGTAGCCACAGCGCCGCATAAATCCCAACGCCAAATTCAAATAAACGACCAAAAATCGTATAGAAACTCCCAAACGACAGATGACTTTTGTACAACACAAACAGCCCCAAAATAAAGGAAGAATACAGCAAAGCCAATACCAACCACCGACGCCCTGCCAACAGAGAAATACACCACGGCGCAAGGAAGTAAAAGCATAGTTCAACCGTCAATGACCAACTTTGGGGAATACCGCTGAAAACCAAGGATGGATTTAGCCCTTTGAGAAGTAAAAAGTTAGAAAAGTGCACTAAAAAAGAAGCCGTTTCATTTTCTTTTGTAAACCACTGAAGCACATAAAGCCCCGTCAGCAACAGCCAATACAGGGGCACAATTCGTGCAAAACGCAGGAGATAAAAGCGTTTTCGGTCGGCAGTAGAGCTTAGTTTATCGGCATAATTCCACGTAATCAGAAAACCGCTGAGTACAAAAAATACGGTTACGCCCACGTAGCCTTCTCGCGCCAACTGATATAAAAAAGAGGATTCAGGAAACGGATTATAGTGATGAATATAAACCAACAAAGCCGCAAAAGCGCGTAAACCAGTCAGAGAAGGAACGTGGGAAGAGGTCATCGCACCAACAAAACTGAGCCCGTATAATTGCTTGTTTCACCGTTTGTAAACGCAACGGCGATTTTATAAACGTAAACTCCCCCTTCCGCAATTTCACCTAAATAACGTCCATCCCACCCCTGCTTGGGGTCGGCGAAGGTAAAATTTTCATTCCGAAAAACGATTTCGCCCCAACGGTTATAAATCGCCATTTCTTTGATTTGTTTAACACAGGTGTTACCGTACACGTAAAACACGTCGTTTTGCTGGTCATTGTTAGGGGAAAAAATATCAGGAATGTAAATATTACAGGGCAAGACAAATACATTGACTTTTTCTGATTGCTGACACGCCTGACTTGCGTTCTTGACCGCAACAGTATATTGGGTTGATTTCAAAGGATGTACCCAAGTGGCAGGGCAACTAGCACACGCCAGCCCGACGGGCGGGCTCCATTGTACACTGAATGCGCCTGCCGGCTCTACCTGTACTTCCAGCCGTGTACTGTCGCCTTGGGTAATGGACGGATTTCCTACGATTTGAAACTGCATTTCTTCAACAATCAAACGCGTAGTCACCATGCTGTCGCAGCCCGAAGGCCGGGCCACTGCCGTCAGATACGTACCCGGTTTTGTGTATACTGAATCCCCTACTTTTAGGCTTTGCCCAAGACAAATGGTCACGGTTTGGGTATGATTAGCCGCAGGAATCACCGTCAGATTCAGCCGGACAGTACTATCGCATACGTTGGTCCGGAGAATTTTTTTTACGTGAATGCCCGTCGTTCTAAAGCTTTCACCGTCTACTTTGACTTCTTCACCCTCACAAATCGTTCGGGCAATGGTGGTATCGGCTTGGTAATACTTTATCTTGTAATCCAGTTGCAATTGGCAGCTTTCGTCGAGTTTATCCAACGGGGAAATTTTGACCGTATACACTTCTCCCAAATTGGCTTTTACCCGGGCATTCGCTGTCTTTTCGCCATTACTCCAAAGATAGCTCCCAAATCCATCGGGCGCATTCAACATCATGTATCCCTGTGCATCAGGACAAAGCGTGTTTACTTTTACCTCTGATTTTACACATTGAGCATCAAAATACGCATACCCAAAATGCTCCCTACCCGTACAACCGTGGGCTGTTACTTCAATCTTAATGATTCGCCCTATGTAATTGCGTAAATCAATGGCCCCAGTTGTCCAGTTTTTATATTCAATGTCGCCTTGGGTTTTAAATCCTTCGCTTGTACCTGCGTTTTGCAACTGAACCCCAAAAGAATTACAAGAAAGAGGCTCTCCGTTACTATCAGTAATATTAATGTCAAATCCTGATTTTTGGGCGTCAACGTGTCGATTATCATTTTGCAGCACAAGGGCAAACTGATATTGAAAAAGCGTATTTTCGGGGGTGACGAGAAATGACGTTTTGATGCGGTCAAAGGAACCGCCACCCATAGAATAGTTGGTACCGATACGGATGGAATGTGTGCTTCCCGGGGCCACCATCGGAATTTTTTCGTTGGTAATCTTAGGGTCAAATCCGTCGCTGATGCTTGTAATATAGTGTCTTGCATTTATCGAGCCCGTCGTTTCGTTTTGATAGGCGAGTTTTGCGTTGGCAATCCGTACAACGCCGTTGGTCAATTCCCACCCCAAGGTAGTCCCTGACTCAAAACCAATGTTGCCGCAGTCCACTTGCTGCCCCAGCACCTGGGCTTTGATAAACGCCAAAAAACCAATCAATATCAATGCCCTTTTCATTAGATGCTATAGAGTTTATCAGAGTAGAATAAATTACGCACGATGAAATAGGGATGTTGCATTTATTTTAAGGAACGCGGCGGGTGAGTGTTTTCACTCCCTAAAGTTAGCTCAAAATCTTGTTTCTAAATAGTATGGCAGCATTTTTTGCCATGAAGGCCAATCGTGCGGAATATCCTGCCCCCACACATCCAGTTCATGATTGATGCCTTTTGAATGAAGAATGTCTGATAAATAACGTGACGAATCTGGATCCTCATAACTCCCCGAGCCCGTTATGATATGAATATGCCCTTCAGAGCGGTATTTGGACAGATACGCCTCATCTTTGAGATTGCGTAAATAATGTACTGGTGAATTAAAATACACATTGTCGTCGTAATGCCCTTTGGTATAGGCGGTCAGGTCATAGCAACCACTCATCGCAATCACCCCATTGAGGAGGTCGGGCCGACGAAAATAAAGATTGGCCGAATGAAGAGCACCAAAAGATGCCCCCGCTGCAATAATCGGAGTATGTGGCCCAACTTTACTTTTGATGTACGGAATTACTTCGTTGTAAATGTATTCATTGAACTGCTGATGACGAATACCTTTATCACGGCCATTCATGTGCGGGTTCATCCAGCTTTCGGTATTGATGCTATTGACCGAAAACACCTTCACTTTTCCTTCATTGATAGACTTACCAATGCTGTCGATGAGCCGACAGCGCTCGTATTCAAGGTAATCTGATGCCGCCGTAGGAATCATCAAAAGGGCAAACCCATAATGCCCGTACGTGGCAATTTCCATGTGTTTGTTGAGTGCCGGACTGTGCCAACCGTCTAATTCGCGATACATATTGATTTTTTGATTAATTGAAGAACTAATTAAGAGAAAGGGTTTATCGAAAAACGTAATATACAGATGAACTTTGCCAAAGTTCGTAAAACCCTTTATTTTTGGCAACTTCCAAACCCATTCTTTACATGCTCGTTTTTGCTATTTGTCTTTATCTATCCCTCAATATAGCAGTAGGCGTATGGGCTTCGCGCCGCATTCATACCACCGAAGATTTTGTACTGGCAGGCCGTAAGCTCCCCTTGGTGATGGCAACGATGGTCACATTTGCGACGTGGTTTGGTTCCGAAACCATGATGGGCGCCCCTTCGGAGTTTTTGGAAGGTGGTTTTCTGGCCGTTATGGAAGAGCCATTTGGGGCGGCGTTGTGTTTGGTGTTGGTCGGTGTTTTTTTCGCACGAACGTTTTACCGTTGGAACATCATCACCTTTTGCGATTTCTTTCTAGTGCGTTTTGGACGCACTTCCGAATTTGTGTCGGCCGTCATGATTATTCCTTCGTATTTTGGTTGGATTGCTGCCCAGTTTGTGGCAATGGGCATTGTAGGTCAGGTGATTTTTGGATTGCCTTTGAGCACTGGTATCTGGGTGGGTGCGTTGCTAGTCATGGTTTATACTTTCATGGGCGGAATGTGGTCGGTATCAATCACGGATTTTTTGCACAACATCATTCTCATTGTAGGGCTTATTATTTTAGCTGTTATTCTATTTACCAAAGCGGGGGGGATTGCGCCCGTAACGAGTCAACAACCAGTAGATTTTTTTCGACTTACACCCAAAGAAGTAACATTTCAAAGCTATGCAGAATACCTTGCGGCTTGGATTACCATCGGTCTTGGCTCCATTCCGCAGCAGGATATTTTCCAACGCGTGATGGCCTCCAAAGATGCCGATACGGCCGTAAAATCCTCAATATTGGCGGGATGTATGTACCTTACAGTAGCCCTATTACCCCTATTTATTGCCTTGGCTGCCAAAACGTTATATCCTGAATTAATGCAGGAAAATACCGCATTGATTATTCCTAATATGGTACTGAAACATACTCCACTTTGGATACAGATTTTATTCTTCGGGGCGTTGATTTCTGCATTGTTGAGTACGAGTAGCGGGGCCATCCTAGCCCCAGCGGCGGTATTGGGAGAAAATATTGTCAAACCTTATTTCCCCAAATTTAACGACCAACAGCTCCTGACCACGATGCGAATCGGCGTAATTTTGGTGACACTTGCCTGCATTTGGATCGCCCAATGGCGGCAAGATATTTTCGAATTGGTAAGTGAATCCTCCGCTTTCAGCTTGGTTTCGCTATTTGTTCCGCTAACGTTTGGATTGTACTGGAAACGAGCCAGCGCCGCTGGTAGTTTGGCCTCAATGATTCTGGGATTGAGCGTTTGGATTGTCTGTGAGTTTGTGTGGCACACTACTTTCCCTGCACTGCTCTACGGAACGTCGGCCAGTTTGGTCGGGATGATTGTGGGCTCGTACGCTTATCCGAAAAAAGACTGATCTATTTTTCCAACGTATCCGCCCGTCATAGAAGCGATGTAAGAACCAACATTAGGATAAAGATTCAGCTGCGCCAAAGCTACCACGGGTTGCCACACCACTTCAAGGGCCGTTGTTTGGGCAGGATTAAGGATTGGAATTCCTCCTACGATTTGAGCCCGAAAAATACAATGAAGCACATCTTCTTTTGCGGGTGATAGCAACACTTCTCCCGCCATGAGCATTTCTCCGATTTCGGTTTCAATGCCCAGCTCTTCACTCAGCTCTCTTTCAACGGCTTGCGTCAGCGTTTCGCCTAGGTCGGGATTTCCGCCAGGTAACGCAAAGACATCGTTGCCACTGTAATTGTAGCGTAATAATAAAACGTGGTTGTTTTCAATAATCAAAGCAGAAGGACGTACTTTCATAATAGTTTGGCACCAAAAAAGAAAAAAGGAACGTAAGAAAAACAGCTTTTTGATGGTAAATTTAATTTTTACCCCACTGCTCAATTTTAGTGTTTTTCTGAATATGTATCAAATTTCGCGCCTATTTTTCCATTCAACGGACTAATAATCTCCGCCAGCACCACCGCCGCCGAAATCACCGCCGCCAAATCCGCCAAAGCTGCTACCACCGCCACTGCTGCCACCACCCCAATTTCCTGAGGAGCTTCCCCAGCCAGAAAAGGTTGTGTACGGAATCCAGCCGCCACCACGGTTACCCATTCCACCGCCACCGCGATTAGAACGGGAGAAGATAATGATGATAATAACAAAAACGATAATCAGGAAGATAATTACCCCCAACGAAAATCCATCCTCGCCGTCAGAGGGGTCGGCTTTGAACTCGCCGGTAGCGTATTTAATAATTTCATCGGTGCCACGATCTAGACCGCGATAATACATTTCAGCCTTAAATTCAGGTGTAATTACTTCCCGAATAATTCGTTTAGCAATCACGTCTGGAATAGCTCCTTCCATGCCCCGCCCCGTTGCGATAAAAATCTTGCGGTCTTGCGTGGCCCATAGCAACACCAAGCCATTGTCTTTGTCTTTTTGTCCTACCCCCCAGCGGCGGCCTAATTCAAAGGCATAATCGCCAGCGGGATAATCGCCCGTCGTTTTTACCACCACCACAGTAATTTGGGTAGAAGTTGAGTCATTGTAAGTCCGAAGTTTTTGTTCAAGGGTATTAAGCTCAGTCCCGTTGAGCATACCGACGTAATCATTGACCAAACGCTTCGGCGACATCGGTTCAGGAATATCCTGCGCCCAAAGGCCAGTGGTTAAAAACGAAAAATATAGAATAAAAAGGAGTTGACGCATTGAGGTAATTAACGTTAAGGAGCTAAAGGTTAGGGATTTAATCATTTCTTCATTCATAACCTCCACCGAAGGTTATCCAAAAGAAATATCATCTGAAAGCTCATTGGTATCGTTATCCTGACGGGGGAAGTACTTTTTAAGCTGTTGTCCTGCTTGTTCTATTCCCGTACTGAGCCCTTCCGAAAAAGCCTCTTTTACAAAATGAGCACGCATTTGGTCGCGGATAGCATCCCAAAATCCTGCAGGAACCCGTTCGTCGATTTCTTTGTCTCCCAATACAGCAAATTTACGGTCGCCAAAAGCCAGATAGAACAAAACACCGTTTTTCAACGCCGTTTGATGCATTCCCAATTGCGCAAAAACCTGCTTAGCCCGTTCCATCACGTCGGTTTCGGGACAGGATTGCTCAATATGAACACGCACTTCTCCCGAAGTGGCCATTTCAGCATTACGGATAGCCGCGACAATTCGCTCTTGATCAGTTTTGGAAAAAGGGAGGTTTTGCATGATTAAGTATTGAATAGATAACAATGAGTATTAAGTATATTTTTTCTACTCAATACTCATTGCTCTCTACCAGTTACCGGTTAGAATTTTACCGTTGGGGCTGTTTGCGAGGATTGTGAAGCCTCAAAATAGCCTTTTTGCTGGAATCCAAACATACCAGCAAACAACGCAGCGGGGAAAGTACGAACCGATTGGTTGTATTCTTTCACTACATCATTGAAATCATTACGGGCTATGCTGATGCGGTTTTCTGTACCTTCCAACTGCGCCTGCAAATCCAGAAAGTTTTGATTTGCTTTCAGATTGGGATAATTTTCGGAAACGGCCAAAAGGCGCGACAGCGTTCCACTCAATTGGTCTTGAGCAGCCTGAAATTTCTGAATATTTTCGGGAGTAAGCTGATCAGCAGTCAGGTTGATGGAAGTAGCCTTTGAGCGGGCTTCCATCACGGCAGAAAGGGTACTTTTTTCAAAATCTGCGGCTCCTTTTACGGTATTGACCAAGTTAGGAATCAAATCAGCACGACGTTGATATTGCGTCTGAACTTTAGCCCAGGCACTGTTGACGGTTTCATCTTTACCCACGAGGCCATTGTAGGTACTACAACCGTAGGCACCAAAAAGAAGAATAACAACGACGACAATTATTGTGGTTTTTGACATGGTAATGTGTACATTTTAGTTAACGGATGCAAAGTTTGTCCAAATCTAAGCGTTTTGTTGAAACATTTACATAAGCGGTTATTTTTCGTTTCAGCTATGCCTTTTTTTGTTTCTGTACTGGACGGCGAGCGCCCCCCTACCCCTTATTTTAATTTTACATTTTTCGGTTTGAAATAATGTGTTAGCGTACGTAGGGCGGAGGCAAGGCCACCCCTACGGAGTTTCATAAATCATTTCCAGAATCCCTTCGAGGTATTCGCGAGAGTTACTCAGGCGCGGCACTTTGTTTTGACCGCCCAATTTACCGCGTTTTCCCATCCATTGATAGAACGTTCCTGAAGGTACGCTGTGAACCAAAGGTGTCAATAACGCCAAATCCATATAGCGTTTGGCATCATAATCCGAATTTGACTCACGCAGACGAGAATCCAGCAATGCACAAAATTCCTCCCAGTTGGAAGGCATCCGGCTGAATTCGATAATCCACTCATGACGCCCTTTCGTGCCGTCGTTCATATAGACGGGTCCAGCGGTATAATCGTTGATGACAGCTCCCGTTTGCTCACAAGCGTACGTGATAGCCGAATCTGCATTTTCGATGATGAGTTCTTCCCCAAAGGCGTTGATAAAATGCTTGGTACGACCGCTTATTTTGATTCTGAACGGGCTTTTGGAGGTAAATTTAATGGTGTCGCCAATCTGATACCGCCACAGTCCACTGTTGGTAGAGATAATCAAAGCGTAGTTTTTATCTAATTCTACTTCTTCGAGGGTCAACGCACGCGGATGCGGTTTATCCCACTCCTCTACGGGTACAAATTCATAAAAAATCCCGTAATCAAGCATCAGCAGCATTTCGCCCGGGTGGGCCAAGTCATCCTGAAGCGCAAAAAAACCTTCAGACGCATTGTAGGTTTCCATATACGTCACCTTGTCGCTCGGGAAATATTTCTTCATAAACAACTCCCGATACGGCTGAAAGGCAACTGCTCCGTGGATAAAAACCTCAAAATTGGGCCAAATCTCTAACATGTTTTTTGCGCCCCGCTCTTCCATAATCCGGTCTAGCAGTACAATCGTCCAAGTAGGAACGCCCAATATACTGGTTACGTTTTCTTGCGCACAGAGGTCTGCCATTTTTACCAGTTTTTCCTCCCATTTATCCATCAATGCCACTTCAATGGGTGGCGTGCGCAGGTATTCTGCCCACGTGGGCAGATTGCGCATAATCACCGCCGACACATCCCCCACCATACCGCCTTCTTCGTGGAACGGATTAGCGTGTAAGCTTCCCCCAATAGAAAGTCCCTTTCCTTCAAATACGAGGGAATTGGGGCGATTTTGGGCATACAGGGTCATCACATCTTTGCCTCCACGGTAGTGGCAGTCTTCCAACGACTCAGGCGTAATGGGCAAATATTTACTCCGTGAATTGGTTGTGCCCGATGATTTGGAAAACCACTCTACATCCGACGGCCAAAGCACGTTCTGTTCGCCGCGCAGCACACGCTCAATAGACGGATAAAAATCCTCATACGTCGAAATCGGAACCCGCTCCTGGTACTGTTTGATGTTTTGAATACTGTCGTAACGGTATTTAATCCCCCAGTCTGTGTAACGCGCCGCTTCAATCAGTTCATGAAAAACCTGATGTTGGACTTCAATAGGATGTGCTTTGAAATGCTCGATGCGTTCGGCACGGCGTTTCATAAAAAAAAGGAGTATATCGTTAAGAAGTGGCACGTAACAATCTGATTTGTTGTGTCAAACATAAAGAAAAGAACTGAATGAATTACTTTTTCAGTAACTCACCCTATAAATATACCCCGTTCATCAGTGAGGAATCCGGTCTGGATAATCCGTAATAATCCCATCCACTCCCATGGTTTTTATCCGCTTCATTTCTTCGGTTGTATTCACGGTCCAGGGAATTACCTTCATGCCAAGTGTATGAAGTTGCTGCACTTTTTCTTTATTTAATAATTGAAAATAAGGACTGTATACATCAGGTATAAAGCCCAAATCCTCCAAATTCTTTTCAATTCCCCTCAAATTGCTCACCAAAGCGGCCAAAGTCACTTTTTGATAAACTCCCGCGTCAATTTGTTTCTTCCAATGTTTCAATACATTGAAATCAAAACTTTGCAGAACAACTCTATCAGCGGGCAACAATTTACTGATTTCATTGTACACTAAATCCGAAAAAACAGCTGGTTGAGGCTGCGATTTATCGTATTCTTTCTCTTCGCTTTTGATTTCAATATTATACCAAAACAACGGTAGATTATTTTTGATTCGGTAGGTTTCGACGGCCTCTATCATCTCGCGCAGAAGTGGTTTGTACACTTTCAGCTTCGTTTGTTGCGGAAAATTCGGATTGCCGTTGCTTCCCACATCGTACCGTTTTATCTCATCATAACTCAGCTCGTACAGACTTATTTTCTCCCCTTTCGATACAGGTTTTCCGTTGGGCTCAATGGAAAAATCGGGGTGAAAGTACGGATCATGCGAAACCACTACTTGGCGGTCTTTGGAGATAACGACGTCTAACTCAAGCGTATTCACCTTCAAATCAAGGGCTTTCAAAAACGCAGGAATGGTATTTTCGGGCATCAGTCCACGACTACCACGGTGGCCTTGCCAATTAAAATCAGCTGTTTGGGCAAAAGAAGTTTGCATACATAACACAAAATAAAGGATTCCCAAAAAATGAATTTTCATCTGATTTTTTTCATGTGCTCTGCAAAGCTAATTATTTATCATAAATCTATCGAAAAGTAAAACAGTACTTCTGGGTATTTTTTTCCGTAAATCAGGTGGAGATTTTTTTCAAAAACTTTTTGCATGAAAAAATTATTCCGCTACTTTTGTAGAAGAAATACGCGTTCAGCGAAAATTCGCAACACAAAATGATTATAAAATATACAATTTCACTCAACCGACTTACACTCACCAAAACGGTGTGAGAAGGGGGATTTTGTGAAATACGAACCCTTTCTCGGAGGAGAAAGGGTTTTTTATGAAATTACATTAATTTTGGCGAAGTTTAACCCAAAAGTACAACTCAATAATCAATCCCTCTTTACTAACAATGAGCCAGAGAGTTCAAATTTTCGACACTACATTGCGCGACGGCGAGCAAGTGCCGGGTTGCCAATTGACTACCGATGAAAAGATTGTTGTCGCCAAGGAACTCGAAAAGCTGGGTGTTGACGTAATCGAAGCGGGTTTTCCGATTTCGAGCCCCGGTGATTTTCGCTCAGTCGTAGAAATTTCAAAGGCCGTTCGCGGACCCGTTATTTGTGCCCTATCCCGCGCCGTAAAAGGTGATATTGATGCCGCCGGGGAAGCACTCGCCTACGCAAAGTACAAACGTATCCACACGGGACTCGGCTCGTCGGATATTCACATTCAACATAAATTTAACAGTACCCGCGAAAAAATCGTAGAGCAGGCAATTGCCGCCGTAAAGCACGCCAAGAGCTACGTAGAAGATGTAGAATTCTACTGCGAAGATGCAGGCCGCGCTGATTTAGCATTTTTGGCTCATCTGGTAGAATCGGTCATCAAAGCGGGCGCTACGGTGGTCAATATTCCTGACACAACGGGGTATTGTCTGCCTCACCAATACGGTGAACGCATCAAATATATTTTTGAGCACGCATCCAACGCCCACCAGGCTACCATCTCTATTCATTGCCACAATGACCTTGGTTTGGCAACCGCCAATACCCTCGCTGGTATAATGAACGGTGCTCGTCAGGTAGAAGTAACCATGAACGGTATCGGTGAACGTGCCGGCAACACTTCACTCGAAGAAGTGGTGATGGCGCTTAGAGTGCACAAAGAATTGGGCTACGAAACAGGCATCAACACCCAATTGCTGTACCCTACCAGCCAAATGGTATCCAAAATGATGCGGATGCCCGTGCAGGCAAACAAAGCAATCGTAGGTCGTAATGCGTTTGCGCACTCATCGGGTATTCACCAAGATGGATTCCTCAAACATACGCTCAACTACGAAATCATGAGCCCCACCGACGTCGGTGTCGACAAATCCATGATTGTGTTGACCGCTCGCAGCGGCCGCCACGCCCTCAAGCACCGTTTGGAATTGTTGGGCTTTGTCTTTGAGAAACCCGTATTGGACGAGCTTTACAAGCGATTCCTTGATGTAGCAGACATCAAAAAAGAAGTAAACGATAAAGACTTGGTTGAATTGGCTCGCGAGGCAGTTGTAGCATAGTCTACTTTTAGCCGAGAAATACAAAACTAAAAACCGCAAAAGTGCTAGGCACTTTTGCGGTTTTTAGTTTAAAATAACTCAGGAATATGCCCTTGTTTTTTTTACCTTAATCCCTCAATTCACCCATAATTGTTCGTCTTTTCACGGGATTTGTTCCCAAAATCATATCAGCGGCTTTTTCCCCAATCATGATGCATGTCGCGTTGGTATTTCCCGCAATGATACGCGGCATAATAGACGCATCAGCTACGCGAAGCCCTTCAATTCCTTTGACCCGCAACTGAGGGTCTACCACGGCCATTTCATCCGTACCCATTTTACAGGTTCCTACAGGATGGTATACTGTTTCCAAAACGGTTTTGATGTGCAATACCAACTCTTCATCTGAACCCCGATGAAGCGGCAGACTTATTTCCTTCCGGCACGAGGCAAAGGCCGTTGCTTCCATGATTTCCAACGCTTTTTTGGTTCCTTTCAACAGCGTAAGCAAGTCTTCTTCAGCGGTCAAAAACCGAGGATCAATGAGCGGTGCATCAAGTGGATTGGCCGAACGAAGCCCTACGTATCCTACACTTTTGGGTTTTAAAAGCGTTGGCAACACCGTATAGCCGCTTACGTGCGGAAACGTATCGGGGTTATAAAAATCCGCTTTTCCGTCGTTTCCAAAGTGGACGGGGGCAAAATGAAGTTGCATGTCAACTGGATCGGGCCCATCAGTTATTTTTAAAAATGCATTGGCTTCGAGTGGACTAATGGTAAAAGGGCCCTTTTTAAACAACAAATAGTTGATTAAACCTTTGATTTGATTCAGGGATTTGAGGGCATCGTTGGCAGTTGGAACGGTCGAAAACGCACTTACGCCCGTAAACAAATGATCTTGAAGGTTCTTGCCTACGCCTGGCAGGTTCTTTTTCACTTCAATCCCGTGGCGCTTCAAGGCTTCGCTTTCGCCTATTCCAGAAAGCATCAACAGTTGGGGCGACTGAAAGGCCCCCGCCGAGAGTATAACCTCTTTATCGGCATAGGCTTTTTCGGTCGTATTTTTGGCGGTACTAAATTCAACCCCTACAGCACGGTCGTTTTCAATCAAAATCCGCTGGGTATGCGCTTTCGTAATGATTTTCAAGTTAGGACGGTGCAAAATTGGTCGTAAAAAAGCCACGGCTGTACTACAACGTTTTTGATTTTTGATGGTAAATTGAAACAGTCCTGCCCCCGTCTGCTCCGCCCCATTGTAATCGTTGTTTTCGGGAATACCTTTTTCAACACATGCTTTCACAAACGCATCGGCTACGGGCGTACGATACACCTGCGCGTAGGTCACATTGAGCGGGCCACCTTTGCCATGATATTGATTATCAATCTGTTCGTTATGCTCTGATTTTTTAAAATAAGGCAACACCGAGTCATAGTCCCAACCTTGGTTCCCCAACGCCGCCCATTCGTCATAATCAGCGCGGTTGCCGCGCACGTAGGCCATGGCATTGGTAGAACTGCTTCCTCCTAATGTCTTGCCCCTTGGAAGGTACATCTTACGATTCAACACCTGCGGTTGTGGTTCTGTTTCAAAGCCCCAATCCACTTCGGTGCGGTTGAGTTTGGAGTAGGCTGCTGGAATATGGATTTCCATTTTTTTGTCGGGCCCGCCCGCTTCCAACAACAATACATGATTGTCGGGGTCTTCGGAAAGGCGATTGGCCAGCACGCATCCCGCCGAGCCCGCACCGATGATGATGTAATCGAAGGTCATTTCCGTCAAAGGGTTTAGTTTGAAGGAAATGTACTAATTTTTCATGAAATTATATAGTAATTACATAAAGACGCAATGAGTTATTTGCGCACCTGTGCCTTTGCGTGAATCAGAAGGCGTTGGGTGGAAGAGAATGGAGAGTTCTTAGCGCTTTTCCAGAAAGAGACAAGGATGCTTTATCGGAAATGTAGATTGGAATAATCTTGGTAATGTTAGCATCATGGTCGCTCAATGAAGCGCTGTCTTTTAGCTTCACTTCTAATAAATCTACCGTTGCATCAGCCTTAAAACTCAGCGTAGACTTATCCCTCACTTCGGCATTGATTTTTCTAAAACTGCTTTGTTCTATCAAAAGCTGACTGTTTTTTTCAATACGGGTGTTTAACTCTTCCTCAGTATTGACAATAATATTTGTGTTGGCATTCAAAAGAATAAGGGTTGGAACACCGTGAAAGTAGGTTTCAAAATGGTTTCGATCATAGTGTTTCCCATCTTTTGAAGAAATAAAAAGTGTATCCCCTTGGGCTTTAAAAGTAATCCCCTCAGGCCGAACATCCTGTTTGAACCCTTGCTGATTTGGCGTAACATACAGGGTAAAACGGACACCTTTAGCAATAACAACTTTGATGTTTTCAAGAGGAAAATCGTTGATGGGAAACACCTGATTTTTGACAAACAAAAGGTGTTCCTCATAGCCTTTTTTGAAACCCAAGTTGACCAATACCTGTACAAGCAACGTGCCAGCGCAAAAAACGATAAACAGAACAGTTGATAATTTCATGATAAAATAGGTGAGGGAAAATCAATTTTTATTTCCGTAATTTAAAAGGCCTTGCGTTAAAGCTGACATGCGTTTTATCGCCAATTTCGCCGTAGCTGACATTGCTAATCCGAGATTCTTCTTCAAAAAGTTTTGCTTCATCTTTCAACGTTAGGTGCAGATTACTGATTGTTGATCTAGCTTTAATCATAAGGCTAGATTTGTTACGTGCTTCTGCTTTAAGCTGCTGTATGTTGCATCCTTCCATAAAAAGAAAGCTTAGCGATCGAATCATTATATCTAACGTATCAGCAGTAACAGACTTCATTACTACAGAACTGTTTCGACAAATAAGATTGGGAGTTTTTACAAAATACAAGTCAAACGACACATTCATCGTCCGTTTCAGATTGGTAATATAGAGTGTGTCATTCTGCGCTCTGAATTCAATAAGCTTCATATCATCCTCGTCGCTGTACCGTACTTTGTATCCCTGCTGCGTTGGGTGGTTTTGGAGCGTAAATGCAACTCTGTCTGTCACAATTGTTGTAAAAAAATTGTTGGCAAAATTAGCTCCAAAGGGCTGAATACGAGACTGATTCAGCAATTCAAGCTTATACGCTTCACCATACCCAAAGGCAAGCAATACCTGTAAAAGAATCGTAACGACGAGGGCAGTGATGAGAATTCCGTTGGAAAGTTTCATGTTTTCAGCGTTTTAGATTACTGTGCCAAAAGAGCTTCGTATCTTTTTTCGAGTTCGTCAAAATCCATTCTGAGCAAGCGCATCTGCTTGAAAAAAATCGGCAATTCGTTTTGAATAAAAGTCTCTCGTCGCCAATCCAAATAGTTCTGTTCGGCGGCTGGCGTGACGAAGTAACCAAGTCCACGCTTCGTATAAATCACTTCACGGGTTTGCAGGAAATCATAAGTACGCTGAACAGTATTGGGGTTTACCTCCAACTGCACCGCCAACTCCCTGATTGAAGGCACTTTATCCTCAGGTTTCCAGTTTTGAACCAATATCTGCTCCCCAATGTACTCGGCGATTTGCAAATAGATGGCTGTTTGATTATGAAAATTCATGATACTTAGATTTCTTTTTCTTTGAGCTTCAAAAACGTAATTACCCACAAGACCATCGGCAAACAGTATACCCACCAAACAAAATACGGAAGTTGCATCGTGGACCGGGGCGAAAGATTTAACCCAGAAGCAGTCTCAATATTTAAAAAAGTACCCCAATAAGGAGCTGGCGAAAAAAACATTTTCGTTGCATCGGGAATAAGTAACTGTAGTAAATTGAGTTTTATAAAATACAATACCACGCTTATTCCAAGTACGAAACTCAAGGTTTTAAGTAAACTAAATCGTCCGAAAACCACTGCCCCAAGCATAAATGCTGCGGTATAAACAAAAATAAAAACCGAGCTATAAATGTCTACGCCATAATATTTATTGTATTCCACAAATGCTTTTGGATATATCACTTTGATAATCGGAGTTGCTATTCCCCAACTGAAATGCCAAAATAAATACACCAACAATAAGCTAACAGGAACCGTAATAATCCATGCAAAGCAAAAACGCTCAAATGCGGAAACAGGTAAGGTAAGTGCAAACAAAGATTTCTGAGGAGTAGCAAGGTATCGAAAGCTAAAACTACCTACTAACCAGAGTGTTATACCAGCCGAAAGTAAGAGCGACGGATATGGACGCAACATATATCCTGTGAGTTGTTTATAGTAAGCGTAATCGCGTAAAGGCCCACATAACTGATAAATAGCCACCAATTGTATCACTAAAATAATAAGCGGAAAAAGCGCATACGCTTTCCAATTTTCACGGAATTCTACGCGGGCATACCACCCAAAACGGCGAATATCAAATGTGTTGTTCATGGCTGTTAAACTTCTTTTTCTTTGATTTTCAGGAAGACAATCACGTAGAGCAATAAGGGCACACACAGTATCCACCAAACTTGATGTATACCTTCAAAGGAAGAATGAATATCATAGGCAAAAACACCCTTCGTCGATTCTATCGTTACGGTAGGTCTTACCCAAGGAACTGGACCAGAGGTGCGAAACCCGTAAGCATTTGGAAAAATGGCTTTAAAAAACCTGCCTTGCCCCCACTCAAATATCAAAAGGCTGATAACAATTAAAATGCCTAACGTTTTCAGGAAATTTAACCGCCCAAGGCTAACTGCGCCCCACATAAAGGCAGCTGAACCACCCAAATAGAAAACAGAAAAATAGGGATTTGTGACCCAAAACACAGAATCCTTTTCAAACTCCAAGCCTGGGGTATCCTTCAGAAAATAAGGCAATGCTATTGACCAGGCAATTTTCCAAAGAACATAACAGACACCTATCGAAAAGGGGACAGTCATTGTCCAGGCATATAATAGTTGCTCAAAGGAAGAAACGGGTAATGTCAAAGTCGCAAGCGCCCGCTTTTGCTCAGAAAAAGCTTTTAACGTATAACTCCCGGCAACCCAAGTCATCAACCCAATCATGATTGCCAAAGAACGAAATATATTTACTTTATAATCGCCTTTGTCGAAAAAAGGGCTGTGCAAATACCCCCATTCCTGATAAATAAAATACCCAAGTACAGCCAACACTGCTACTAAACCCAACGCATACGCTTTCCAATTTTCACGGAATTCTTTGCGGGCATACCACCCAAAACGACGAATATCAAATGTATTGTTCATGGCTGTTATTTTTGAATTATATCCTGAAACAATGCTTCTAAATCAGGCTGAGAAGTACTCTCTTCAGCGAGTACATTGAGGTCTTCTCTATAAGTGATTTTGCCATTGTGCAACACCAATACCGTATCAATCAAACTTTCTAAATCGCGTACTTGATGCGTAGAAATAATGATACAGCGCTCATCGGAAGCCGCCCCAGCCACCAACTTCCGAAAGGTGCTTTTTGAGGGGATGTCTAGGCCATTGGTGGGCTCGTCCATCAACAGCAGCGGCACATTGGTGGCCAGCGCAAAACTGATGAGGGCTTTCTTGCGTTGCCCAAAAGACACTTTTTCCAGTTTTTGGTCGGAATTAACCCCGAATTGTTGGAGATAGTTAAAAAACTGTGCATTGTCAAACAGCGGGTAGAAAACCCCGTAGGTATCCGCCAAGCGTCGGGCAGTAGTGTCGGGCACAAACGCATCTTCGGCCACAAAATACAACTGCTGCATCAGCGAAGGCTGCCGCTTGCGCGGCTCGTGGGCGAGCGTAACCACGGTCCCAACTTTGGGGAAAACCAACCCGGCCATCATTTTTAAAAGCGTGGTTTTACCAGCGCCGTTTTTTCCCAGCAGCCCGTATATGTGCCCTGCTTCGAGGTTCAATGACAGCTCAGTAAACAACTTTTGAGCCCCGTACCCAAAATGAACATGATTAAATTGTATCATGGCTATATTGTTTTTTATTAGTGTACTAGAAAAATAGTACACTACAAAAGTGAGCGAAAGAAAAATAAAAACCAAGTTTTGAGGCAACATTTTTTTAACCACTGAGAAAGGGCGAGACACGGGGGCAATTGAGACACTCTGTGCTCCTCCGTTTCTCAGTGGTTAATTGATGAGCACAAAGACATTGAAATCTTTGACAGAATTACGTTCAATATTCTGTCTTACTTAGAAAAAGAGGGCTTTCCAGTGGAATAAATGCTAATTTTGCGGTTCAATTCCAATTCTTGAATGGCACACAACCTCAAACTCAAAAAGCCCCTGGCGGTTTTCGACTTAGAAACCACGGGTATCAACATCCAAAAAGACCGCATTGTAGAAATCAGCGTGGTCAAAGCCTTGCTCAACGGTGAGATAGAAAGCAAGACGTTTCGCGTGAATCCGGGCATTCCGATTCCGATTGAATCTAGTCTGATTCACGGCATTTATGACGAAGATGTAAAGGATTGCCCTACGTTCAAAAATTTCGCAAAAACACTGGCGCAGTTTCTGACGGGCTGCGACTTGGCCGGATTTAACTCCAACCGTTTTGATGTGCCGATGCTGGTGGAGGAATTTCTGCGGGCCGACGTAGACTTCGACATCAAGAACCGGAAACTCGTGGATGCCCAACGGATTTTTCACATGATGGAGCCGCGCAATCTGGCGGCAGCCTACAAATTTTATTGTGACAAAGATTTGCAAAATGCCCACAGCGCTTATGCCGATACCATGGCCACTTTTGAGGTGCTGTGCGCGCAAATCGACCGCTATGAAGGCGTTAAAATTAAAAATGAAAATGGTGAATTATATGAGCCGATTCAGAACGATATGGAAGCCCTCCACAATCTGACGGCGTCGAAAATCGTTGATTTTGCCAACCGCATGGCCTACAATGCCAAAGGAGAAGAAATCATCAATTTCGGAAAGCACAGTGGCAAACGCGTAGTAGATGTGCTCACGCAAGAACCCGCTTATTATGATTGGATGATGAAAAGCGATTTTCCGTTGGATACCAAGCGCAAACTCACAGAAATCAAAATGCGCATGGCTTTTGGAAGAAAGTAGGTAGTTTATAGTCCACAGTTAGCAGTAAAAAAACAGTAGGCAATTTACAGTAAAATTTAATTTTGGTAACTGTAAACTGCCTACTGCAAACCGCCAACTAAGTTTTCAGTTTTTTCTTCTTGGCCGCCGGGAACAGAATATTATTCAGAATCAACCGGTAGCCCGCCGAATTGGGGTGAAGGTTCAAGTCAGTCGGCTCCTCATTAATTTCGTGACGATAATCTTCCGGGTCATGACCGCCGTAAAAGGTAAAAAAACCTTTGCCAAACGTACTGTGAATGTACCGGGCCTCACTCGCTGCGCGATTTTCTGCCAAAATAATAACTTCGGGCTTGATAAATTGCTTTTTAAAGGCCGTTGTTTGTCCCATAAACCCTTTAATAATTTGCTGGTGGTTTTGGGTCAGCATGGTAGGTACGGGGTCCCACTTTGCTGAAAATTGAAACAACGTAAAATAATCATTGGCCTCGGTCAATCCCCGGTCATTGGGTTGACTGTCGACGGTCGAGAATTCAATTTCGTAGGGGTTCGTCACGACCTGAAAGTTCTGAAAGGCGAATGTTTGCGTAAAATCCAGTTTTTTCTGCGCTCCAGGGTCAGTCCCATCTCCGTCGTAAAGCACATCGGCAATGTCGGTATTTTGGGCCGCTAAGGCCACATCGTAGGTATCGGTGGCATTACACATTGCAAACATATATCCTCCTCCTGCCACGTACTCTTGCACTTTTTTGGCCACAGCCAATTTAAGTTTAGATACTTTTGAGAACCCCCATTTGGCCGCAATATCTTCAGCTTCGCGTTTTTGGGCACGGTACCAAGGAAAATCTCTGAAATGAAAAAACTTCCCGTATTGGCCCGTAAAATCTTCGTGGTGCAAATGGAGCCAATCATATTCGGCCAGTTTACCCTGCATTACGTCGTCGTCATACACGATTTCGTAGGGGATTTCGGCGTAGGTCATAACGAGCGTCACGGCATCGTCCCAAGGTTGTTTTGTTTTGGGCGAATAGACGGCCACTTTGGGTGCTTTATGGAGTTTTACGTTGTCCATATTTGCATCGGGCTGCGCCACTTCGTTCAAAATGGCCGCACTTTGAGCATCAGAGATAACATCGTAACTTATTCCCCTGATGACCAACTCATTGACTACGCGCTGATTCCAATCCAGCATAAAACTCCCACCCCGGTAATTGAGCAGCCAATCGATTTCAGTATCGTACGAACGGAGCACCCAATAGGCCAATCCGTAAGCTTTCAAGTGATTTTTTTGGGCTTCATCCATCGGAATAAAGACTTTAGAAGCCCATGCTCCCTGAACTAAGCCAAAAAAAATGATAAGTGGTAGGATGCACCGTTTCATCGGTTTGTGGATTTACTTTTTGATGTTGACTTTTGTATAAACGAATATACTACAAAAAACGTGCAGAAAAGTGGAGAGCAGCCGTAATTCGGAAGCTTACATGAAAATATTTTTTGCCGCTGGCTTTTAGTGCTCGTTGCTACTTTTGACTTATAAAAAATGAACCTCCTCGAAAACATCCGCGAAGGCCTCCGTTCGATTCAATCCAACATGCTTCGAACCGTGCTGACTGCCCTTATCATCGCCATTGGAATCACCTCTTTAGTGGGTATTTTGACCGCTATTGATGGCATGCAAAGCTCGGTCAACAATAGTTTCGCGGATTTGGGGGCCAACACCTTTGACATCATGGGGCCTCGGCCCTTCCGCCGACGTTCCGCAGGGCGCAGCGAAAAAGACTTTCCCGCTATCAACTACCGGCAAGCCCTTCAATACAAAAAAGAAATCAGGGATACCTACAACGCCACCGTTTCTATTTCTTCTAACGTTGGTGGGGCAGCACAGGTAAAATTTCGTTCTCAAAAAACCAACCCTAATACGCGCATTATAGGCATTGATGAAAATTATTTGACCATCAAAGGCTATAAGTTAATCGGCGGGCGTAACCTCTCACAAACCGACTTAGACAACGGACTCAATGTGGTTATTCTCGGTTCAGAAATTGCGCAGAAATTGTTTGAAGGAAAAATTGACCCTATCAATCAGGAGGTGGTTGTTCGTGGTAATCAATACCGCGTTGTGGGCGTTCTTGATAAAAAAGGTTCGCTCACTGGCGGCGGCGATGACCGCACCCTGTTAATACCTCTAGAAAACGGAAGGGCCCTGGCCGCCAATCAACAGCTCACCTTCGACATCACCACTTCTGTTAACAGCGGTGAAGCACAAGAACTCATCATTGAAGAAGCGCGGGGTATTATGCGCCGTATCCGAAAAGACCGTATTGGCAAAGCTGATTCGTTTGAAATTGAAAGCGCAGACGCCATCGCCAAGAATTTCGCCGATATTTCGGGCTATTTACGCATGGGAGGATTTGGCATCGGTATCATCACGTTATTGGGTGCTGCCATTGCTTTAATGAACATCATGCTGGTATCGGTAACAGAGCGTACACGCGAAATTGGGATTCGGAAATCACTGGGAGCCACACCGCGCCTCATACGGATTCAATTTTTGATTGAAGCCATTGTGGTATGTATTTTGGGCGGAATCGGCGGTTTAATCCTTGGAATCGGCATCGGAAACCTCATTGCTAAGCTTATCAGTGCAAATGCGAGTTTTATTGTTCCGTGGTTTTGGATGTTTATGGGCATATTGGTCTGCATCGTTGTCGGAATTATTTCAGGTATTTATCCAGCCATAAAAGCCTCACGCTTAGACCCTATAGAAGCATTACGCTATGAGTGACGCTATTTTTATTAAAAAAAAACACTCAAAAACTTGCATATTAATCTGTAGACGCTACTTTTGCAGTCCCGTTTCCAATCAGATGCCCAGGTGGCGGAATCGGTAGACGCGTTGGTCTCAAACACCAATGGGGTCACACCCGTGCCGGTTCGACTCCGGCCCTGGGTACTCTTAAAGGCTTGTAAGTTACTGTTTAACAGATACTTGCAAGCCTTTTTTGATTGTTCACTGAAACTATACTGAACCAATTTTTAATTATCAATTATTGGATCAATCCGGGATCAAAATGGGTCAAATCCAAAGGTTGTGGAGTGCGTTGGATTTTTCTAGGTTTGTGCGTTTAATCAAAATTATCGGTTTTGGAAAGTTTCCTAGCTTTAGTGAAGCACCTCTTACCTGATTTTATTCTAACCTATTTGGAGTTGATGCGTGTGGAGAAAATGGCTGATGTGGTCCATGTTTATTTGGAAGAGAAAAATTACCGGTCCTCCTCTGGGCATAAAAAGGACTTACTATCGAAAGCTTTTCTGCCTGAGATTGCGATTTGCGGCTTTCCGATTCGGGATAAGAAAGTCTTCTTACACATCAAGCGCCGTCGTTGGCTTAACACAGCACTAAAAAGGGTAAAGTTGAGCAACGAGATTGGCAAGAGAGATATACAGAAAAGCCCACTGGTGATAAGCGGGCCTTTCTGTAAAATGTAGCTAGAAATATCCCCCTTTTTCGGTAATTTCCTGAATACTTTGCCCTTCGTGGACCCAGTCAAAGATCACTTTTTCGTTTTCTTTGATCTCTTCGGCCCGTAGGAGTACTTGGTAGGCAATTTCTCTCGGCACTACCAATACCCCGTCAATATCGCCCAGTACCACATCGCCGGGTTTAATGGTAACATCCCCAATCTGCAAGGTTACCTGATAATGTGTGATTAGGCATCGGCCCAGACTGCCGTTGGAAATACGGTATTTGTAAAAAATAGGAAACCCTTCGGCAATGATCTGGTGAGTATCTCGGATGCCGCCGTCAATGCATGCGGCTTTTACTTTTTTTCCTTTGGCGGTGGCCGTCATTACGCCTCCCCAGAGAGTAGCCTTTTCGTCGCGAGAGGTATCCCAAACGATGAAGGTATCTTCCCGGATTTCGTCTAGCATTTTGACCCTAAACTCCATCTCGCCTTTGATCATAGCGTTGGGAGAGCTTTTGACCGTAAAAGCAAATCCCGCTACAGTGTGGTATTCCCGAAGGGGGATAATGTGATTGGGTAGTGCCTGATTCAGCAAACAAAACTCACGAAGTACGTCGTTGACCGCTCCCGTATAGAGTTGCTCAAACCGCATCAACAGTTCTTTTTCGGCGATGGGGAATTTAACATCAGGTTTGCCTTCCCGGGTTTCAATGAGTTGTTCGAGGTTCATCATTCCCACCTCTTTTTGATATTGATCTACACTCATGTTGTTATTTTTTTATTTGATGAATACTTATTTGTTCGACTGTGCGGCCTTTTCAAAAGGGTTTACAACCTAGGATTTGCCCTTTTTCAGCTTCTGTAATCACTAAATTCCCTTTTCTGAGAGGAGTAAAGGCGCAGTTGGTGGGATTTTGCCCTGGCAAAGGTATCAGCCCGATGACGCTTCCTTCTGGACTTATCACCCTGACGGAGGCGGTACCATAAACGGCTACGTACAGATTTTTGTCTTCCCCGAAGGCCATTCCGTCTGGGCCGCCTGGGCCATCGGGGCCACCGATGACACACCATAATTTTGCTTCCTCCCAACTTCCATCTTTGGCATTCCAACGGCCTTTCCAGAGGCTATGCCTGTATGTTTCGGCAATGATAAGTTCCTTGCCGTCAGCGCTAAACGCCAATCCGTTGGGAAAATACATGCCAGTGGCAATTTTCCTGACCTCACCCGCTGCGGTTAATACGCAAACATAGCCGGTCGGCTCCCTACGGGAATTGCCAGGGCAGGTAAAAACCAGGTTTCCGTACCCATCAAAGGCAAGGTCATTGGGTTTATTTAATGTTTCATTTCTACATTGATGAACTATGGTTTCGGTTTGTTGGGTCTTTAGATCAAATCGACGAACGGCGTTTTGTTCCGAATCACAAAACCAAATATATCCCGCTCCGTCGATGGCAATGCCATTGGGACCGCCACCAACGGGAAAGCGATGAAGTCGGCCGTCTTTGAGTTGAACCAAATTTCCTCCTTTCAATTCTACTGCCCACAAACTTCCATCCGCCGCAAAGGCGGGGCCCTCTGGAAATTGTAACCCTTCGGCCAATAGTTCAATGTCCAACATTTGTTCTTTTGCCTTCATTTTCAGCGGTTTTTATCCTTTTCAAAAAACCGAACTACCGCCAAACCGATGAGTGTAGCCCCCAGCACATACATAAATGACAGATAGGATAACCCCGCCGACAAGCCTAGCGTGGGTTTGAGCACGCCCAAAATATACGGCGACGTAGCGCCTACCAGAAACGCACAGGCCAGCATCAATCCATAGGCCGACGAACGGATGTTGGGCGCTACGACTTCATACAGTGACGCCACGATATTTGAATCATACCAACCCCGAAATATTCCAAAGAAAAACAGCGCTGCATAGGTGACCGTTGGGGAAAGGCTGACGCTCATCAGATAGATGAAAGGTGCGCCCAGCAATAGCCCTAACGCCTGCACAATCAACCGACTCTGCGGTTTTTTGGCGGCGTAACGGTCGGCGATTTTACCGCCCATCAGTACGCCTAAAAATGCACCTGCATGGTGATAAAACAGCGAAGAGAAGCCTGCTTCACTGAGCGATTGACCAAATTTTTCGGCCAAAAATGAAGGCATCCACGTCAGATAGCCCACATTGACAAATACCATACAGGCAAACGCCAACGTCAGCATCCAAACTGTAGGTTTACGAACGATAATGCGGGCAACTTGACCAACGGTAGGCGTAGTGTCCGGTATAAAAGTTTGCACGGAACTGTTCAGCACCGCCGGTACATCTTTTTTTACCCGCAGGAAAAACACGAAGCCAAGCAAAACCCCAAAACTGCCGAAGAGAAAAAAGGCGCGCTGCCATCCGTAATGTTCGCCCACGTAACCCGCAATCAATCCGCTCAAAATAATGCCGAAATACACCGCCGTTTGGTGAATAGACAAGGCCAATGAGCGATTTTTTGGGTGGTGCTCACTCAAAAGCGAGTTGGCCGAAGGCGCATAAAAGGCCTCTCCCCCACCCGTGGCCATACCGCGCAACAGTACGAACTGAATCAGGGTGGTGCAAAAACCCGTACTCAGCGTAGCCAACGACCAGAAGACCAGACTAACGCCCAGAATGTTGCGCCGCGAAAATCGGTCGCCGATAAAACCCGCAATGGGCACCAACAGACCGTACGTCCAGACCAAGGCCGAGGCAATGAGCCCCAATTCAGCATCTGAAAGGCCCAGATCTTTACGAATCAACGGCAGCACCACGCTAAATATCTGACGGTCGGCCTGATTGAGAAAAAAGGCCAGCCACAGCAGTACCAGCAATTCCCATTTGTAGTTTTTGCGGGCGGTAAGCGGCGGTATTTCAATGGGTTTACTCATAATTTCACTTCCATTTTAGCAACGTTCCAAGCCGAGAAAGTCACGATGGCACTGTTTTTTGTCTCGGGTTCGCGCCAGAGAACGTCAAGTGTTATTTCACGGCTTTCGCCCGCTGCCAGCCAATTGTAATTGTCGCTCGCCACGATAGCGCGTTTGGTGCCGCTGATGTCAACTTTGGTCATAAAGGCAGGCAGATTTCCCTGATTAAGCACCCGTACCGTGATACGACTGTGTTGGTCATCTATTTTTTCCTGACGCACAACCGTCAACTGACAACGGGTAGCCGATTTAGCCACGGTAGGTTTCAACCACGGGCCTTTGTCGAGCGTGATCCACTCAATGGGTTTGGTGGTATAGTCGGCATAAAAAGCGGCATCATCCATTTTTGACAACACGCGCGGATAATAGTACGAGCGCGAGATCAACTTGCCAGCAGCATCTTTGAGTTCAGTCAACACCAACAAAAATCGGTCGCGGTAATCGGAAGGAATCTGAAAATTACCCGTTTGCACGGCATTAACCGAAGGCCCGACCGCGATAGCTACGGGTTTTTGTTGGTGCCAAAGCGATTTGAACGAATCATCCATCACCGTTACCGAAACCTGCGCTCCTTTTATTGGTTGCGCTTCGGAGTGGGTGATTTTGACGGGCAGGTTGATTTTTTCCCCTGCTTTCCACAGCATCCTTTCTATATCAACGGCTACATGGGTAGGTTCGTAGGTTCGTTTCAGAAAATAATACGGCGCGCCAGCGTGGCCAAACCAATCCATGAGTTGGATGGCAATGACGGGCCAATGCCGCTTAAATACCCACGGCATCAGGCCCGCCGTGACGGGATAATTGCCCTGTACTTTTTCGGAAAAAATCTGATAAAACTCCCCCGCTCCCACCTGCGACGCTTCCGAAATGGCATCAATGCTCGGGTCGGTTACGTCTGTAATGTGTGAAGCGCGGCTTAGCATACGCGGTACGCGCCCCGGGCCGTATTCGGTAAAATGGTGAATGAATTCGGGGTGGGTTTTATAGAATTCTTTGTCCCACATTTTGCCCAAATCCGTAAATTCTTTGTTGTTGACCGTTTCGTAGAAAACACCCGCTTCGGGAATGGAGTGCATACCCGTTTCGGAAATCCACGGCGCTTTGGCGTAGCTGCGGTTGTACCATATTGGGTCCATGTCGGGGTAGGTATGAATGGCTCCGTGGTCGGGTGTGGTGCGCTTAAAAACGCGGGAGGGATCAAAGATTTTGAGATTACGCTCGATGATTCCGAGGGAGGCGGCATTGCCCGTCGAGTAGGCGTTAAACTCATTGCCCCCGCACCAAATGGCGAGCGACGGATGGTTGCGCAGCCGCACAATGTTCTGCACCACCTGCGCCTCCCATACGTCCTGTGGATAATCGGGCGTGTCTTGGTTTCCGATGGGGAAGTCCTGCCACACCATGATACCCAATTCATTACAAAGGTCGTAGAAATGCTGCGTTTCGAGCAGGCCGCCGCCCCAGATGCGAACGAGCTGAACGCCCATTTTTTTTGCCGCTTCGAGTGTCCAGCGGTAGCGTTCGCGGTTTAGGTCGAGCAAAATATCCTGGGGCGTAAAATTCATTCCTTTCACAAAGAGCTTTTTTCCATTGATGACAAACTGCCAGTTATCCCAGCGATCGCGGGTGCGCTCGCCCGCCGTGGGCAAGTACTCAATTCGGCGTACACCGTACGTAAATTTCAGATTATCAACCGCTTTGTTTTCTTTTAAAAGCGTGATTTTTACTTCGTACAGCTCTGCTTTTCCCAATCCATTAGGGTTCCACAACTTAGGATTAGGCAGCACGATGTCTTTTTCGAGCCAATTGCGACCTTTGGTCAAGTTGACCTTCCATGTTTGTTTGAGCGCGGAAGTTGCGCCCGAAAACATTTCAAATTGTACGGTATAATTTCCTGAAACAGGTTCAAATTTTTGACCGTAATTGTTGGGATGGTCGAGTTGTGCATTGACCCACGGATGGAGTGTAAGATTGGTGGAAGCTTCGTTGGCTAAGAGCTCTAAAGAAAGGTGGAGGGTAGCAGATTGTAAATTATTCTGACCTCTTATCTCTGTTGTAGTCAGATAGGGTCGTTCTAAATGCACTTTTGGAACCACTTCTAGCCGCACGCCTTGCCACATACCCACGCTGAAAAAAGGCTCGCCGCCCGAGCCACCCGAAATCACCCAAGGTTTGATGATTTTACCGCTTGCGCGGGGATTGTAGCCAGTGCGTTTGGAATAATCAAACTCCCCCGATGCCAAGCGCGGTAAGTTCTCATAATACGTGGCTTTGTTGCCCCAATTGCCAGCGCGTACTTCCACCACAATTTCGTTATCTGCTTTCAAAAAACGGCTTATTTCCACGGTTGGACCACCAAACATACCTTCATGAACTCCAACGAGCGAATCGTTTACCCATACTTTTGAGAAATAATCCACGCCCTCAAAGCAGAGAAAAACGTAGTCGTCGGCTCCCTTTTCAGGCATCCTGAACGAGCGGCGATAGTACCAGGCTTTTTCATCAAGCCACGTGTATTGCAGGGAGTTTTTATGATAGTATGGATGTGGCAGTTTGCCCGCTTTAAAGTACGACCAATGCACCGAAGTGGGCACCGAAGTGCTGAAAACATCTTTTAGGGCTTTCAATTCGGCAGTACTTTTTATGGGTTGGTCGGCATGTCCGAGCGTCCACCCCTCACCCGTTAATTCAATATGCTGATTGCCAGACCGTTCCGTGACGCGATAGGGTTGCCATAATGTTTTGTCTTTGACCTGGGCAATGACTGACTTCGACCAGAGGATTAAAACCAACAGCGCGATCTTCCTTACTACAGGTAAGGTTTTGTTTAAATGATTGAAAAATATTTCTTTCTTCATGGTTAACGTTCTTTTATTCTTCGTTTTGATAAGGTGCAGGTTTTCCATAGCCGCGCATCAGCAGCAGGCCACCGTCTAGGGTCAGACTTGCGCCCGTTAGATAGCTACCAGAAGCCAGCATATCTACCACAATGGCCGCTGCTTCCTGCGGCTGACCAAAGCGCCCGAGCGGAATGCCATCGTTGACTTCTTTGAGCAATGCGGGATTTTGCCAAACCGCCGCCGTAATATCGGTCTGAAAAGCGCCGAGCGCGATGGTATTCACCTTGATTCGGTGCGGCGCCAACTCCATCGCTACTCCCTGCATAAGAGTTTCGAGAGCGCCTTTAGTGGCCCCGTAGGTGCTTAACCCCAAGCCGGGCCGCAGGGCGTTGACCGACGTAATGGTGTAAATACTGCCTTCGGTTTGGGTTTCCACCATTTTTCGGGCAATGGTTTGGGTTAGGAAAAATGTACCTTTAAAATTGATATTCGTAAAGGTTTCCACGTCTTCCACGGTCACGTCCAGAAAGTGTTTTTTATACGAAACACCCGCGTTATTTACCAAAAAATCAATTCCCAGCATCGTTTCCCAGGCTTCATTTCCCAGCCGTTGGGCTTGCTCAGGCTCAGACAAATCAGCCTGAAATACCTGCGCAATCCTGCCCAACGCCCGAATTTCTTCGGCCACCTGACCTGCTTCCTCTGCTTTGTCCAGAAAATGAATCCCCACCGCACAGCCTTCCCGCGCCAGTTGCAGGGCAATTGCTTTTCCAATACCGCCAGAGGCACCCGTCACAAGGGCTTTTTTATGTTGTAAACGCATGTTACTTTTCCAATTTTACAATAAGTGAACGCCGAAAATCAGGTAGGTCAATTGTCCCGTTGGCCGAAACTTTACCTTTGGTCCAACGGTTTTTCCACGGGTCATAAAAGGACACTTTACGGGCATTTTTCATGGGATTTTGTAATAATTGCCCTGAAACTGTGCGGGCAGGTTGCCCTTCCGCTAATTCTGTTTTCCAAGTAGCCGCCCCGTCGCGTAGCCAAAGCAGCGTTGTTTTAGCGCCTCTTAATCCGTACATTTTCAGTTGATTGGACAACGTTTCATAAAACGATTCCGATTTTTCGGCAATGGGGTCAAAACCTTTGACGGCTTCCACAAAGCGTCCGAAATGCCACCATAGTTTATTTTTTTCAAGGTAATAATCCCAATGCCATGACTGTCCGGGTGCCGCCGCGCCTGCGAAGAAAGGCGCAAACAAAATATCGTGGATCAGGGTCCCGACGGTGTCTTTTTCGTAGAGTTTTAGCGGTCCGGCATGGTGCGGCTCTACGCCCCCCACTTCCGATAGAATCACGGGTTTTTCCGGGCTGAAACGTTTCAACGTCCGCACTGCATCGCTCCCCAATTCATCCATCGGGGCCTGACAAATGGCCAATGTCGCCCCCGTATCCAAATACCGATGCGCCTGTGCCAGTTGATTTTGAGGCAACTGTGAATAAGTACGGTATAATTCCGACGACGATTCGCTGTCAAAACTCCCCAAGGTCTGCATCACCAACTGACGCGGCAGGCGTTTTTTTACCTCCATCAGCATTTCCTGCGTCCACTTCAACAAAATCTCTTTTTCTTTGACGTTGACCGCATTGACCTCATTCCAAAGTTCCCACCCGAATACAGTCGGGTTATTTCCGTAGCGTTTAGCAAAAAAATCAACCCGCTCCAAGTAGCGTTTTTTGCCCTTTTCGGTCAAAAAGAAGTCTTCCATCGTGGCTATGTCTGCGGCATACACGGGACGGTCAAACGGCACGGACGATGGAAAAGGTGCGGGTGAATTGGTAATCTTTCTAAAATGTTCCAAACAAAATTTGACCCTGATATTGTATTTTTTGGCTAATGCCAGGACTTTATCAATACGCTCCGCCTGTTGCACATCATAACTTCCTGCTTCTTTATTTTCCACTTCAAAAAGCGGTACACTCAGCCAGATACGAGTAAAATTGCCGCCGTTGGCCGCCAATTGCTGAAAGTAATGATTGTAATAACGCAACACTTCGGCCTCTTTGGAAATGAGCCTCGGAAAACAAATATTGGCTCCAATCGGAATAAAGGTACTCCCGTCGCTCAACGCCAGATACCGCTCATCTTTTTGACTCACCTGCACAAAGAGGTTTGACAAAGGCGGTTTTTGCGCAAAACATTCTCCGACAAAAAAATACAAAAGCGTGATAACTAACTTACGTACATACATATAGGCTGTGTTTATATCCCGCCCACCGTCGGGTACCAGTCGGGGTGGTAGGGATCTTGATGAAAACGGGCGTAGTAATCGCCTTTTTCTTCGTAATATTTTTCGTAAAACTTCATCTTGTCTTCATCGAGCGCAACACCCAGCCCTGGCCCGGTTGGCACTTTGATACAGCCGTTTTCGTACTTCATCAATCCGCCTTCGATAATGTCGTCGGTGAGGTAATGGTAGTGGGCGTCGCCCGCGAATGTCATGGTTGGAATAGTAGAAGCCGTGTGAATCATGGCCGCGAGTTCGATGCCGAATTCGGCCCCGCTGTGCATGGCCACGCCCAGGTTAAAGGTATTGCAAACGGCCACCAGATCTTTTACGCCTTTGGGCCCTTCCCAATAGTGAATATCGGTGAGGACAATGTCCACGGCATTGAGTTTGATGGCGGGGGCAAGGTCGTCAAAACGGGCGGGGTACATATTAGTAGCAATCGGAATTCTGATTTGTTTTCGTACTTCGGCGTTGCCGTTGAGCCCCCATGACGGGTCTTCAAAGTATTCAATACCAAGCTCTTCCAGTCGCTTGCCAATTTTCACCGCCGTCGGTACCGACCATACGCCGTTGGGATCGATGCGCAGCCCGAAATCGTCGCCCAACCGCTCGCGGCACAGTTCTAACACCCGCGCCTCTTCGGTCGGAGCCATCACCCCGGCTTTAAGCTTCATCGCATTAACACCCAGTGTTTCGTGCAGTTCTTCGCAATAATCGGCCAAATCTTCGGCCGTTTCATCATGACCGCCGCCCGGACGGTCGTAGCGCCAAAACAGATAAGCAATAAACGGCACTTCGCTGCGCACACTCCCCCCGAGCAAATCGCTCATGGGCCGCCCCAGCACCTTGCCCTGAATGTCGAGGCACGCCATTTCGATGGCCGCGTACAAACGGGCATTGGACATGTAATAAATACTGCGCAGCACTTTCAGCTTGAGCGTTTCGAGGTGAAACGGGTCCAGTCCCAAAATACGCGGCTTGAGTTTTTGGAGTGCCCCGCGCTGATCGCCGCCGCCCACTTCGCCGAGTCCGATGATGCCTTCGTCCGTGACGAGCTCCAGGATGGTCCGCAAAAAATAGCCCGGATGCACGCCAGTATTGTGACGCAACTGCGCATTGAGCGGAATGGCTACGCAACGGGTTTTTAAGTCAATGATTTTCATGTGAATTGTGATACAACTTTTTGATAATTAGTTACAACCCGGTTACTTTAAACTCTTTGGGTTGATTTTTATGAATGGAAAATCGGCGCTCGGTGGTTTTGCCGTTGACCGTAATTTTGGCCACGTATTCCCCATAAAACCCTCGAAATGAATAGCTTTTGCCAGAAATTTCTGTTTTTATATTTGTTTTCCACTCCCGATTTATCAGTCCATCAAGTACATTAAAGGCTGGTTTGGGTTTAAGGGCTTCGTCCAAAAATCCTCCGCGCCACTTGTCTTCTCCCGCTACGGCCGTTCCGTCGGCCACATTCCACCAAATAATGGCCTCCACTGCTGGATGACTGAACCAAAGGCGGTAGAAATTACGGGTCAAACGCGCCTGATTTTCCAATCCTTCGGGGCCCGTAGGCAAGGCAGGAATGGTGATCTCAGAAACGTGTACTGGAAGATTGTAGCGACCATACACGTCCAAATTTCGAAACATATCCGACGGCGCCATGGCCTTACCGGCTACGACATTATAATGCAGCGGCTCACTGAAAAAGTGAAACTGCAGCCCAATGCCGCCAATATTGGCCCCTTGGTATTTCAGATTATCGATCAGCAACTTGAATGGCGTATATTCTCGATGGTAGTTTTGCCACGATTCAGTTGTTACTTCATTGATAAACAGTCGGGTATCGGCTGGATAATGCTTTTGCGCCGTTTTGAAGGCTTTGAGCGGATATTCGGGCGGCATGGGTACGTGAGGATGGTCTTTCAGTACTTCATTGACCACGTCCCAGGTTTTTATTTTTGACCCGTAACGTTTCGCCAGTTCCCTGATTCTGGCATCAATCAAGGGTTGAATTTTGGCAGTATCGGTGGGTATCCAAGTGGGAACAGCGTGGTCAGTATTATCCCATACCAGTGTGTGTCCTTTGGGTGTAATGCCGTTTTTCTCGCAAAAATCCAGCACTAAATCAGGTGGCGGACGACGATAAACCGCAGGACTGTTGACCGCAAAGCGAGGTTTGCCCTGCTCGGGTTCGAGGGTTTTCCAATAAAAAGGAACACAGGCTAGATTAAACAGCGACTTGAACACTTCTTCATAGCGCTGGTTTTCGGCCTCGGTTTTGAAACCTTTCAACATGAAAATATTAGAACCGAACATAAAGTCATGTTTTACCTGTTGAATTTCTACCTCAGCCTTGCCTTTGAGATCGGGAAACAACAAGGTGAAATCACCCTTTCGGTATTGTTCAATGCCGTCGGCAATGCGTTTTTCCACGGTCGGGTCTCTCCAAAGTGAATCATAACGCGCGGTTTGGGCAAAGGTTTGAAATCCGCTCAACATCAACCCGATAAGCAATTTTTTCATAGTTAGTTTTTTGGTATAAATGGTGCTGATAACTCTTTCAATTCGGTGTCGCTCAGGGCACGGTCAAATATGGCCAAGCCGCCGATTTGTCCTTTGAAAAAATTGCCCATCCCCGCTTTAAGCAGCACGGCCCCCACTGTAAAATCAGAGCCGTTGCTACCAATGCCTTCAGGAAAGTAATACGGATTTTTGGAGTGTGTCAGGCCATCGGGATAGCCGTCAAACCCTTTGGTATGCTCAATCTGTTCGGGCGTACGTGCTTCAAAGGCGCCATTGAAATACGAACGAATATGGGTTCCATCGTACGTAAACGCCACGCAGCACCATTCGTTGGCCGGCACCGTCTGCGCACTTGCCGAGTAATCAATGGAATAGGGAAATGGCGGTGTAGGCTTGCCGGTAAGGGAAATATGCCCGCAGACCTGATTGCGGCCGTTATAATGCGGCAGCGATACAAACAGTCCATACTGCCGTTTGCCGCCGTCTTGGTATTCGTTCCAAATCCCCCCACAAATCCCGTTTGTTCACCCGTCCATTTGACCCACGCCATTACGGTGACGCCCTGATTTTTGCCGTAAATATTGAGCTTGCCGAGTTCGGCATTGGGCAGTGAAAGATAAGCTTTGTTGCCAAAAAGCGTCGAGTAGCCCGAAAGCGGCCCTTCGCTGATGCGCGGCAGGGTTCCGTTTTGTTCAATTAACGGAAACTCGGCGACACCGAGTGCCCTTCTCGGCTGTCCTTCCTCCTCTTTGAAATCCCAAAGAGCCACCAGCCCTTTGGTTGTCAGCAGTTGTTGCATGGAGTTCGTTTTGAATTGCCCATACACCGCGCTCCCGTCGGAAAGTAATCCCAAAAAGAGCAAGAGGCATGAGCAATGGAACAGAATGTTTTTTTTCATTTGTATTAATACCCCGGATTTTGATCTTTGCTTGGGTCGAGGGCGGTGTTAAAGTTCAATTCTCCCACGGGAATCGGCCAGAGCAAATGCTTGTCGGCCACGTCTTTCCCAGTAGCGGCTTTGATAATCTGTCTTAATTTAGGCGTACCGAGTCGTTTGAGGTCCAGCCAGCGTTTGCCTTCGTATTGGGTTTCGTAGCCTCTTTCCTGCAACACCAGATCGTTGAACGTAGCGGCGGTATAATCCGCCAATTTGAAATCAACGCTTGAGGGTGTAGTTGCTGGCTTACCGTACGCTCGGCGGTGAACCTGATTAAGAGCTTCCATCGCGGCAGGGGTAGGCGCATTTCCTGCCCGACAGGCCGCTTCGGCATACATTAAAAGCACATCGGAGTAGCGATATATCGGAAAATCATTGCCCGCTCCCGTACCCGATGGCGCAAGCGCATCCGAAAATTTCTTGCACAACATGCTGTTTGCCCCCAATCCAATGTTCCAATTCACCCAGTTATAGCTTTTCCGCAAATCGTTGTTATCCCAGTTTTTATATACGGGGTTGGTTTGAGAGTCGGTGTAATGCGCAAAAAAACCGCCCGCACCGTGCAATCGAGTGCCTGGGTGATGGGCAAACATGGCCAAATACATGCCCTGATTATTTTGTCTTGTCATTTTCAAATAAAAAATCTCTTCAGGAGAAGTGACTACTGTGGCACCAAACACCTTGTCAAAATCGGCGGCTACTGCAACAGGCACCAACGAAAATTGCCCAGATTTGATGATTTCGTCGGCTTTATCCCGGGCTTCAGCGTATTGGTTACGGGTAAAATAAACTTCGGCCAAAGCGGCTTTCGCGGCCCATTTGGTGGCCCTGCCTATTTGCGCGCCTTTATCAGGGAGATTGTTTTCGGCTTCTTTAAGATCAGCAATGATTAAATTGTACACCTCATCGGCGGTACTGCGTTTTACGTTCGGTTCAGTGAGCGTGGCTTCGGTCCTAATCGGTACGCCACCCCAATTTCTGACCAGCCAAAAGTAATTGTAGGCCCGTAAAAATTTAGCTTCAGCCACGTACTTAGCTATATCGGCCTGACTGATACGAGTACCTTTGGGCGCGTTTTGAATGACTAAGTTGGCATTGCGAATACTTAGGTAAAACAACCGCCATCCCTCGTCGGTACGGGGAATATTTGTGCTGTTAAGTCCCTGAAAATCGCTCAGTACCTGATAGCTACCGCGTCCGTAGCTGTAATCGGTATAGGCTTCCACCTGCGCACCGAGCTGACCGCTGATGCCGTTGGTAGCTCGTAATTCCTGATATGCGGCGTTGACGGCGGTTTCTACCTCAGCCGCCGTATTATAAAAGGTTTCAACGGCAACGGCTTTGGGGGCTTCTTTTAAAACATCTTCACAAGAAGTTAAAAAGAAACCCGATGCTATGAAAAAGAGTATTTTTTTCATTTTTCTAAAAGATTAGAGTCTTGAGTTCAATGATTAAAAGCCCACTCGAACACCAAACGTTACTGCTTTGGAAGTGGGGTAACTGTAATGGTCAATGCCCTGCCCGATGGAGTTGGCACCACCCTGTGAGTTAGTTTCGGGATCCCACCACGAGTACTTGGTAAACGTCAGTAGGTTTTGACCGCTGGCGTAAATTTGAGCCGTGCGCATCCAATTTACGTTCCATTTTTGCAGCGGCAGACTGTAGGCCAACTGAATATTGCGCAGGCGCAGGTAAGAGCCGTCTTCGACCAAGCGGTTGGAGTAATTGTAGCTGTTTGACCTCGAAATCACGGGGTATTTAGCGTTGGGATTGGTGGGTGACCAGTGATTATACAGCACTTCGCGGGGCATATTGAGTCCGAATCCGTAATCAAGTGTGTTGTTGATGGAACTGACGTTCAACAAATCGTTGCCCTGCGTTCCTTGCAAAAAAAGGGTCAACTCCAGTCCTTTGAAGCTCATCGTGGAATTGAGGCCGTAAATAAAATCAGGGTTCGGGTTGCCAATAATGGTTTTATCGAGTTGGTTGATCAGCCCGTCGGCGTTCAGGTCTTTGTATTTTTCTTTACCCAAATCGGTATAACCGTCTTTTACATAGCCGTAAAATACGCTCATCGGTTGGCCTTCGCGGAGCAGGTTGGCATTGTCGCTGATGAGGGTTACGCCCACCGAGCCGCCCAAAATATCGGCTCCGTTGTAAAGTTTCACCACCTTATTACGATTAAATGAAATATTGCCCCCAATATCCCATTTAAAATCACTGTCGATTACACGGGCATCCAGTGCAATTTCCACCCCTTTGTTTTGAATTTCTCCAACGTTCTGAATCGTACTGGTGAAACCAAAACCGATGGGCAACTGCACGGTATTAAGCAGGTCGCGGGTATTTTTGACGTAATAATCCAGCGTCAAGCGGTAGCGGTTATTTTTAAACGCCGCGTCAATGCCGAAATCGGCCTGCTCGGTGGTCTCCCATTTCAGGTTTCCGGGCAAGCGGGTACCGGGGGCAAAGGTGTTGTACAATGCATCATCAAAGACCGTTTTACCCGCTCCTAAGTTGTTGAGCGTGGCATAGGCACCGATGGCCTGACTGCCCGTTTGGCCCCAACTGGCGCGAACTTTTAAGTCAGAAATGAAGGAGGAATTTTTAAGAAACTCTTCTTCTGACACGCGCCACGCCAGCGCTGCCGACGGAAAATAGCCCCATTTGTTGCCCTCACTGTAGCGGGAAGAACCGTCGGCGCGGAAACTAACGGTTGCCAGATACTTGCTGTTGTAGCTGTAATTGACCCGGGCTAAATACGAAAGCAAAGTTGCAAATGAATAGCCCGAACTCGGAATGCCCGGCGTATTGGCCGAGCCAAGGTTGGCGGTTTCGGTGACGTTACTCAAAAAACCCACGCCCGAGCCACCCAGCGAGGTGTTCAAAAAGTCTTGATACGTAAAACCCGCCACCGCCGAGAGGCTGTGTTTACCGAAGCTTTTGGTATAGCTGACGGTATTTTCGCTCAATAAACTCCGTCCCTGTGTGGTGGAAACACTCGCCGAACCCTGTGAGTTGATAAAATTAGTGGTGGTATAACTGTCGTTACGGTCGTCGCTGTTTTCGATACCACCCGAAATTTTAATGGCCAATCCTTCAAATGGCTTGAAGGTCAAGGCCACATTTGCCAACACCCTATTGGCGATGATGTCGTCGGTCTGTTCGTTGACATAATTCAGTGGGTTGGTTATAACGTTAGAAATGAACGGATAGGCCGTGGCCAATACCCGATAGCTGCCGTCGTCGTTGTAAGGAGTCAGCGTGGGAGGGGCCGAAATTGCAGCCGAAATCATCGAACCGCCCCGGTTTCCGCCCCCGTTATTTTGTCGACTCGTCTGAATATTGGTTAGCGTGGCCCCGTACGAAAGGTTAAATTTTTTACTGACGTCAGTAGTTACATTTGCCCGGAGCGAATACCGATTGTAATCGCTGCCGATGATGATGCCCTGCTGCCCGAAGATACTTCCACCAATTGAAAAACGCGTTTTTTCGTTGCCGCCGCTCACCGTCAGGTTATGCGTTTGCATGGGTGCTTTGCGGAAGATGAGGTCTTGCCAGTCGTATCCATCGCCGAAACCGTCAATCTGCGCCTGCGTAAAATATGGAGCCACTTTGTCGTTGACGGCCTGCTCATTATAAAACGTGGCGTATTCTTTGGCATTCATCAGTTCCAATTTTTTACGTAGGGTTTGAATGCTGTAGCTGCCTTCGTAATCCACCTGCGTTTTGCCCGCTTTGCCCTGTTTGGTAGTGATCAACACCACGCCGTTGGCACCCCTCGACCCATAAATGGCTGTGGCTGAAGCATCTTTCAGGATTTCAATGGACTCAATGTCAGAGTTGTTGAGAATGGTCGGGTTGCTGCCCGATGTTGGAAACCCATCGACCACATACAGCGGCTCGTTGCTTCCCTGTACTGAGTTTGTTCCCCGAATACGGACACTTACCGCACCACCTGGGGCACCTGTATTTTGTACAACCTGCACGCCTGGGGCGCGGCCTGATAGCGCCTGCAATACATTGGTGGCAGGGAATGCGTTAATTTCCTTAGCCTTTACGGAAGCCAGCGAACCAGTCAGATCGCTCTTTTTTACCGTTCCGTATCCTACAACCACTACTTCGCTGAGCTGGCGATTGTCCAACTCAAGCGAAACATTCAGTACTGTCTGATTCCCTACAGTGACTTCTTTCGGCGTATAGCCCACAAAAGAAAAGACCAACACCGCGTTGGTGGGCACTGTCAATTTAAACGACCCTTCCCCGTCTGTTGTGGTTCCAGCATTGGTCCCTTTTACCAAAATACTTACTCCCGGGAGCGGAGCATTGTCATTGGCCCCCATGACCCGTCCTGATATGGAGCGGTCTTGGGCCATCATCGGAAGCGCCGAAAACAGGAGACAAATGCCTGCAATCCATGCATAAAGTTTGAGTTTCATTGGTTGTTGGTTTGGTATAAATTTTATATTATAAAATTAAATTTTATTTTAATACAATAATCACAACAAATACCAATCAGACCAAATTTTTCAGAGATTTTTTTTCATTATTCTCATAATAGGGCAAAAAGAAACCCCGTCAGATTCCTTAAAATCAGACGGGGCAAAGGGTAGTATTATGAGGTATAGTTTTATTTCAGGCGTTGGGAAATTCGTTTGGCAGTCATTTTTAATTGGTACACTAAGTCCGTTTTATCGGTCAGCATGTAGCGGTATTCGGGCAGGTAAATACTCAGACTCGCTACGGTTTTTGTTCCTTTTTGAATCGGTACTGCAAGCCCGATTACCTGCCGTCCAGCTAGCATTTGCAGGGCGCATTCTTCTTTTTTAAACTGTGCAAGCTGCTTTTTGAGGTTTTCAATTGTATCAACCTCTTTCCAAATTTCAGGATTTGGCAGGCCATATTTTTCGATAAAACGGTCAATATCAGGGTCAGTAAGCATGGCCAGAAGCATTCTTCCCGATGCTGAATCATACACATATTTTTCGGAAGATGTTCTGACCTGTAATTCCTGCTCAGCATGGGTACTATGAATGACTATTCTTTTTTCTCCATTCAAAATAGCCAGCAGACAATTCTCGTTGGTGATTTCGGTAAGCTTTTCCATCTCCGATTTTGCCGCATCTACCAAGTCTTTCCTGTAGGCGTCGTTGTGGGTAAGAGCGTACGATTTAGCCCCCAAAATATATCCCTTTTTGGTCCCGACCTGCTCTAGATAGCTGCGAGCAACGAGGGTTTTCATGATGTTGGCACAAGTTCCATGATTGAGGCCTAATGTATCTGCGATTTCACCTAAAGCGGTGGGTTTTTCGGGATTGGCAGCCACGATTTCAAGAATATCTAAAGCTCTGTTGATTACTTGTATCATTTCGATAATTTATTTTTATAATGTAAAAGTAAATTTATGCCAATTTATTCCAACACGAATGCCTGAATTATTTTAAGAAGACACTATAATACCTTTGTTCCGATTACTTAGCTGGCTTCAGTAGTCATTACAAAGAACTAAGTTTTAGTGAAAAGTTGTAGAATAATATACTGTCTTCTACCCGTGCAGTGCTTCTGAGATGGTAGGAAAACAAATACGCAAAAATCAGAGGTACAAAAGTATGCGTGAAAGAAAAATTTATGCTTCAAATATGTCTATCACGCCAAACACAAAAACTCCTCGCCCACAATGTGAACGAGGAGTTAGTAAAACTGAGTCAAGCTATATGATTACTGAAAAGAAAAGGATTTTTTTTCTTCAATAGGATTTACAATGGCTTTTCTCCCTTTTTGGTTTGTTTAATTGTAAACGGAATACACAAATCTACTGGGCAGCAATTGTCTCCTGGCTCGATGATAATCGGGCAACATCCAGTGGCTGGGCACTGTTGGTTGGAAGCCGTAAAGGTGTAACTGCCTGCCTCACTGAATAACACTACATTACCCGAAGCAACAGGAGTAGTACCACTATCTTTGTACCATTGTACATTCACTAAGTATGAGGGCACACTAAGTTCTATTTTCTCTCCTACACACAATTTTAGCGGTACAGTGAAACATTGACGGTCGATATCGTCCTCATTACCTACCCCATTGCCTGGCGTACTATCCACATCAGACTCGTTGGTCTTGCTGATCTCGGCCGTATTGAAATGTACACCCTCCTGAATGGCTTTCACTTTATACGTAAGCGTGACGGTATCTCCACTGGCCGCAATGTTGCCAATATTCCAGATAATGACATTATTGGTGATAGCAGCCGTGCCACGAGTGGATGTAAAACTTCCATTGATAAATTGTACCGAAGTGGCCAACGAGTCCGTAACTTCTACACCTGTTGCCAAAGTGGCTGACTGGTTGAAGACTTTAATGGTGTAGGTAAGTGTGTCTCCGAGTTGAGCAATCTTGGTGTTAATCAATTTTTTCAATGATAAGTCTACTTGTGCTGGTGGCGTCACCGTAATGACCTCTGGGTCGTGGTCGTCCTCGTCTCCGCCCGTCAATCCGTTTTCGTTGATCACATCATTCTTCGGCGTGCCATCATTGGCTGGGTTATTATCAGGACTTGAATCCACATCAGTACCACCCGTCGCCGAGCTGATTTCCGCCAAGTTACTAATCGAACCCGTGAATCCTGTGCTCACAACAAAGGTGATGTCTCTTGTCGTGCTTTGACCAGCAGGTAGACTTGCAATCACCGTGTTGAGGGTCGCGACTCCAGCAGTGGCTGTCCAGTTGGCATCGTTCAAGGTCAATCCCGTTGGAATGTAATCTGTTACTTGAATGTTCGTCGCATCGACGTTCCCTTGGTTGAACACCGTGATGGTGAACGTCACATTGCTACCCGCCACAACGCTCGCACTCTGGCCCGTGGCCAAGGTCTTGCGTAAGGCTAAGTCGAACACTGGCGCTGGCGTCACCGTAATGACCTCTGGGTCGTGGTCGTCCTCGTCTCCGCCCGTCAAGCCGTTTTCATTGATCACATCATTCTTCGGCGTGCCGTCATTGGCTGGGTTACTATCAGGACTTGAATCTACATCAGTACCGCCCGTCGCCGAGCTGATTTCCGCTAAGTTACTAATCGAACCCGTGAATCCTGTGCTCACAACAAAGGTGATGTCTCTTGTCGTGCTTTGACCAGCAGGTAGACTTGCAATCACCGTGTTGAGCGTGGCGACTCCAGCAGTGGCTGTCCAGTTGGCATCGTTCAAGGTCAATCCCGTTGGAATGTAATCTGTTACTTGAATGTTCGTCGCATCGACGTTCCCTTGGTTGAACACCGTGATGGTGAACGTCACATTACTGCCTGCCACAACGCTCGCACTCTGGCCCGTGGCCAAGGTCTTGCGTAAGGCTAAGTCGAACACTGGCGCTGGCGTCACCGTAATTACCTCTGGGTCGTGGTCGTCCTCGTCTCCACCCGTCAATCCGTTTTCATTGATCACATCATTCTTCGGTGTGCCGTCATTGGCTGGGTTACTATCAGGACTTGAATCCACATCAGTACCACCCGTCGCCGAGCTGATTTCCGCCAAGTTACTAATCGAACCCGTGAATCCTGTGCTCACAACAAAGGTGATGTCTCTTGTCGTGCTTTGACCAGCAGGTAAACTTGCAATCACCGTGTTGAGCGTGGCGACTCCAGCAGTGGCTGTCCAGTTGGCATCGTTCAAGGTCAATCCCGTTGGAATGTAATCTGTTACTTGAATGTTCGTCGCATCGACGTTCCCTTGGTTGAACACCGTGATGGTGAACGTCACATTGCTACCCGCCACAACGCTCGCACTCTGGCCCGTGGCCAAGGTCTTGCGTAAGGCTAAGTCGAACACTGGCGCTGGCGTCACCGTAATTACCTCTGGGTCGTGGTCGTCCTCGTCTCCACCCGTCAATCCGTTTTCATTGATCACATCATTCTTCGGCGTGCCGTCATTGGCTGGGTTACTATCAGGACTTGAATCTACATCAGTACCACCCGTCGCCGAACTGATTTCCGCTAAGTTACTAATCGAACCCGTGAATCCTGTGCTCACAACAAAGGTGATGTCTCTTGTCGTGCTTTGACCAGCAGGTAAACTTGCAATCACCGTGTTGAGCGTGGCGACTCCAGCAGTGGCTGTCCAGTTGGCATCGTTCAAGGTCAATCCCGTTGGAATGTAATCTGTTACTTGAATGTTCGTCGCATCGACGTTCCCTTGGTTGAACACCGTGATGGTGAACGTCACATTGCTACCCGCCACAACGCTCGCACTCTGGCCCGTGGCCAAGGTCTTGCGTAAGGCTAAGTCGAACACTGGCACGATACAAGTAGGAACCTCTATTTGAACGGTGTCTGCGCAATTATTCAAAGTATAAATAAATTGATAGGTACCTGCTACTGTCATTCCACTTACAGCACCTGCATTTGTGACCGTCGCGGCGGCAGGATTACTGGCCAAAGTTGACCATACGCCCCCCGAAGGCGCGCCTGAGAGAGTAGCAGTTGTCGGTGAAATGCCCGATGGAGGACACGTTAAAGTTTGATCGACTCCCGCATCTGGCTTCAGATTACGAACTACTGACACCGTATCTGTACAACCGTTGAGTGTATAGATAAAATTATACGTGCCGTTGGCGCTCATCCCACTCACTGCACCTGCGCTGGTAACGGTAGCAGCGGCAGGGTTGCCAGCTTGGGCAGTCCATGTACCTCCAGCTGTAATGGCCGTCAAGGTTGCCGTGGTAGCAGGCGCACAAATGTTTTGGTTTGCTCCTGCATCTGGTTTGGGATTACGAACCACCGACACCGTATCTGTACAACCGTTAAGCGTATAGACAAAATTATACGTGCCGTTGGCAGTCATGCCACTCACTGCACCTGCGCTGGTAACGGTAGCAGCGGCAGGGTTGCCAGCTTGTGCAGTCCATGTACCTCCAGCTGTAATGGCCGTCAACGTCACCGTGGTAGCAGGCGCACAAATGTTTTGGTTTGCTCCTGCATTTGGTTTGGGATTGCGAACCACTGACACCGTATCTGTACAACCGTTAAGCGTATAGATAAAATTATACGTGCCGTTGGCGCTCATGCCACTCACTGCACCTGCGCTGGTAACGGTAGCAGCGGCAGGGTTGCCAGCTTGTGCAGTCCATGTACCTCCCGCTGTAATGGCCGTCAACGTCGCCGTGGTAGCAGGCGCACAAATGTTTTGGTTTGCTCCTGCATCTGGTTTAGGATTACGGATGACGGATACGGTATCTGTACAACCGTTGAGTGTATAGATAAATTTATACGTGCCATTGGCGCTCATGCCACTCACTGCACCTGCGCTGGTAACAGTAGCAGCGGCAGGGTTGCCAGCTTGGGCAGTCCATGTACCTCCCGCTGTAATGGCCGTCAAGGTTGCCGTGGTAGCAGGCGCACAAATGTTTTGGTTTGCTCCTGCATCTGGTTTTGGATTGCGAACCACCGACACCGTATCTGTACAGGTTTCTCCTCCACTTGTCACGGAATATATGAAACGATAAGTGCCATCAACCGTCATGCCAGCTACCGCACCCGCGTTCGTTATCGTTGCCGATACAGGGTTGCCCGATTGCGCACTCCACGTGCCGCCCGATGTTATCGCAGTCAACGTCGCCGTGGTTGTTGGTGAACAAATACTCTGGTCGTTTCCTGCATTGGGTTTCACACATCCTTGGCAAGGCGAAACCGTCACCGATACCGTATCCGAACAATCGTTCAACGTGTAAATGAATTGATATGTACCGGCCATACTCATGCCAGTCACTACACCAGCGTTTGTGACCATTGCCGAAGCAGGGTTACCTGATTGCGCCGACCATGTACCCCCCGAGGGAGCACCTGTCAAAGTCGTGGTCGTTTGAAGCGTGTTGGTCACGGGATTCACACAGGCCAACGTCTGGTCAGGGCCCGCATTGGGGGCCGGCGTTACCGTAATGCTGTGACTGTCGGTGTTACTACAACCCGTGGTGGCATCGGTAAATTGGTAACTGAATGTCAAACTCGCAATGTTAAAACCAGCATTTAGCGTGGCCACGTTGTTGCTGATGGTTACCGCTCCCACGGGTAAACCTTGTGGCAGAGTGAACGTCCCGCCCGCAGGGGAGCCTGTGAAACTCACTGGTAATTCATTCCCACACACTAGCGTTGGACCTGTAATGCTCACCAAAGGACGAGGATTAATGCTTACAAGACCGCTGTCGGTTCGGCTACATTCTCCAAGTATTTGTGTATAGTAAATATAGAAACTCGTGGGGGCCGATTGGCCCAGTTGGGTCAGGGCGGCGGCTCCGCTCACGGTGGCTCCCGTGCCCGTATCACTCACCCCTGGACCGCTCCAAGTACCGTTCGTCCCTGAGGCGTCGGTATAAGTCAGGCTTTGATTTTCACAAATTACCGCTGGAGATAGATTAACTTGGATTGGCTGAGGATTACGAATCACCGAGACGGTGTCTGTACAACCATTGAGCGTATAGATAAATTTATACGTGCCATTGGCGCTCATGCCACTCACTGCACCTGCGCTGGTAACAGTAGCAGCGGCAGGGTTGCCAGCTTGTGCAGTCCATGTACCTCCCGCTGTAATAGCCGTCAATGTCGCCGTGGTAGCAGGCGCACAAATGTTTTGGTTTGCTCCTGCATCTGGTTTGGGATTACGGATGACGGATACGGTATCTGTACAACCGTTAAGCGTATAGATAAATTTATACGTGCCATTGGCGCTCATGCCACTCACTGCACCTGCGCTGGTAACGGTAGCAGCGGCAGGGTTGCCAGCTTGTGCAGTCCATGTACCTCCCGCTGTAATGGCCGTCAACGTCGCCGTGGTAGCAGGCGCACAAATGTTTTGGTTTGCTCCTGCATCTGGTTTGGGATTACGAACCACCGACACCGTATCTGTACAACCGTTAAGCGTATAGATAAAATTATACGTGCCGTTGGCAGTCATGCCACTCACTGCACCTGCGCTGGTAACAGTAGCAGCGGCAGGGTTGCCAGCTTGTGCAGTCCATGTACCGCCCGCTGTAATGGCCGTCAACGTCGCCGTGGTAGCAGGCGCACAAATGTTTTGGTTTGCTCCTGCATCTGGTTTAGGATTACGGATGACGGATACGGTATCTGTACAACCGTTGAGTGTATAGATAAATTTATACGTGCCATTGGCGCTCATGCCACTCACTGCACCTGCGCTGGTAACAGTAGCAGCGGCAGGGTTGCCAGCTTGTGCAGTCCATGTACCTCCCGCTGTAATGGCCGTCAACGTCGCCGTGGTCGTTGGTGCGCAGATACTTTGGTTTGCTCCTGCATTTGGTTTTGTACGTGGTTGAATAGTGATGATCGTATCACGATAGCAACATTCACCGTTATACAATCTAATAATATAACTTCCTCCTGCACTACTAATTCCGGTCTGTACGTCTTTGGGAAAAGTGCTGCCAATCAATGCTGCCGTAGCATAAGTAGTATCAGCGGCTCCTATCCAATTGGTGCCGGCCCGAACCCGGAATCGGTCAGCGAATTCAACCGCAGCGGTAATTTGAATTTTTCCGTCAGTTGTATTAGTACCTATCACAGATGGACAACTCGGCAGAGCAACCTGTATATTACTTGAGGCTGGAAATACACAGTAGAAGCCCGCATCAAAGGTATGATTGACGCTCGCCAAATCGCCAGTCGTAACAGATATAGTAGGGAAACCATTAACTTCAGCAATATCACTGTCATTTTGGTCATTCCCGTTGTTAACGGTTGCGTCTTTTGTCGTAATTACAAACTTCCCATTGCCCGAAACGGTCAATGTCCCAGCAGAATACTGATTTCCGCTTTGTCCAAAAACCAATGAATATTGAGTAGTGGGCAGCAATGTCGTGTCTGCTCCAGTACCAGACCAAGTACCTGTCGTAAGTTTAGATTTTGAACTGAAGTAGTATTCTCCATTAGCGTTGGTTGTGGTTGTAGCAATAAGCGCCGCACCTTTGTAAAGCGAAACCGTAACACCTGGCAGTGCTTTTTCGCAGGGGTCTTGAACACCGTTTTTATTGGTATCTACCCAAACCCGATTACCGATTTCGATAAATTGGGGCAAAGAGCACCGCAAAACGATGTCTCCCAAGCCTGTTGACTTACCAAATAGGCCCGGCATCAAATTGCTGGAATAAACAATATAGGCAGAAGTAGTCTGTCCAGTTTGATTGTTAAAATGCCGGACTCCACCCGCTTGTAGATAAGGGGCATAAAAAGAAGTTCCTGAAGGTACATCCAGCGGATCTATGGTTATTGCAAGTACTTCACCACTGCCAGGGCGAACGGCAAGCCCACCCATTACAATCTCAGCATGGAAAATATTGCCATTATTTTTATCCTGAAAATTATCATTGTAATATTCTCCAAAGCCTGGCCCTTGGTTGTTGTTTGGTCCATAACCGATGTTAGGGCCAGCTTTGGCGTTGTTTTCCAATACATAGGCCCCGCTTTGGTTATAGAAAGCCCGGAGTATATCACCGCTTACGTGCCCTGAATAAAGAGCCGTTGAGGTACCCGTCGGCATGTAATTCCGATAGCCCGTCTGTACCCCGTTACGGTCGCCAAACCCTAAAATCATGGTTCCATCAATGTCAAATTCAATATCTTGAAATATCGGCTGAGGATGCACGACTTCATTGTTCGCCGTAATAAAGCGACCTGCCCAAAGGTCCGACCAAGGATACCAACCTGTTGCACTCAATCCGTCGGTATTGGCAAACCCTTTAGGATAGGTCAAAGGAAAATCAAAAACCATGGTTGAAGTACCAGTAGTAGGATTTACTTTATAAACGAACGCGCGTAAATCTGATTTACTTCCAGAAGTTTGTGCATCGCAAACAGCACCCACGTAAACATCTCCCTTATAAAATTTGGTCGCCCATGGACGAATTGTACCGCCTGGGCAACTTGTTGATCCAAATACATCAATTGAAGTAGCCGTAGTAGGATTTGTACCACTTGCATTATAAGTAGTCATATCCACTTTATAAAGTTTGGCATCGAATAGGTTGGTAAAAAATAGGGTATTACCATCTTCTGACAGCGCAAGACCTCCAATACCTATTTTTGCGGCTTGAGTAAAGGCAATCGAATCTCGGCTAGGCTGGGTCGGGTCGGTTGACAAACCTCGCCCTCCCGCTCCATTTACTGGGATACTACCTACATCAATTGGTACACCACTCACCGTTAATGATGTGACACTTAGCCAAGGCGTAGTAATAGGATTGAGCGGATCAGACCAATCTGTAACATAAATCCCCCCCAAACCCAGAGGTCCAAGGCCTGAATGACGCTTGAGGGTAGTAGACATAAACAATTTTTGGGTCTTTTTATTGTATGCTTCTCCCCATACTGTTCCGACCTGTGAAGCCGTGGCAATGTGAGTCATTGCAGCCATATTGGTTAGCCCTGATAAATTATAATCAAAACCCACTACGGCATCTCTTGTACCTGATACTGAACCAGCAGGCAGAGGATCACCGTACACATAACACGGGATGGATAGCATTGGATTGCTCTCACAGTAATCTACGGGATTCAAAACACCCAAATCAACGTTACAGTCTGGTGCATTTATGAATTGCGTCGTAGTACGGCCATCGGCACCATTCATCGTTCCTTGACCATACAGAGCAGGTAAGTTACTAAATTCCACTCTTAAGGGGTAGTTTGCAGCCGCAACTGTTGCAAATACGTATTTTCCATAAGCATCCGTGGTAGTGGTCCCTACCAAATTACCATCACAGTCAAACGCCTTGACGGTTACAGCAGGCAATCCCAATGATTCGCCTGCATCTTTTTTGCCGTCGGCATTGTAGTCGTAAAACACAGTACCGCCCAGCTCATTACCTGTACAGCTTAATGGTAAACACGCAGAAGGTAGGCTGAAAGCTGTACTCGTGGCAGAACAGCCAGTATTCGTAACAAAATTTGCCGTCACGAGCTGTCCTGTTGCGCCATTGGCGTCTACTTCAAAAGCTACCACCTGCGGAGAAACTATCGTACCATTGCCGCCCGATGTAGTATAAGGTCCAGGAATGATGGTACGGGATTGCGCGCCGTAGGTTACAACAATATTGTCACCAGAAGGTGCATTACTCCAAGCTACCTCCACACTTACCGTAGCCTTGGATCCATTGCTCTGATAGCAGCCTGAAACACTCGTTTTCACAGAAATACTACAAGTCTGTGCCAATACTCTATGCTGAGAAAGTACAATAAGCAATAAAATACTATGGAAAACTATCGACTTAGAGTGAAAGAATAGAAATTTATTTTTCATATAATCAACAATAAAAGGTTCGTTTAAAATCGCTAGCTATTCAGATAGCTATGACGTTGAAAAAGCCAAAATGTAACCGTGAAGAATGAATAAGATTCTCTCTTTAGCTAAAATCAGAATAGGCAAATCTCTTGCAATCTGTATTTATATTTTAGTGGAATGGCAACCAAAATGGGTTTATAAAATTGTTGTTACCAAAGAGAGTTGGGAGAAACTATAGAAGATTTTATTGGGCAGCAACCTTAAATGCTGCATACGTTTATTAATAACTAAATTCATGAGTAGGGTATTAATTTATACTTTTCAGATTCTGTAAGCGATTACAGCGCAATTTTTATGCCATTTTGCCGAAGAATCACTACATAGAAACGAGGGGGGCAAAATTATTTTCTACTCAAATGGGTGTGTTTTTATCGAAAAACAAAAAAAAAGCCTGTTTTATGCCAATTTTACAACTAGAGGCTCAAGCACAAAATAAAGGACTAGTTCTTTATTTTAACATCTCTCGCAAATGAACTAACTGGAACAAGTAGGCTTTATAGGTTTGGCACTATAATTGTTGGGGGAAATGTAGTTGCCGAAGATGGCTTAGAGCGTATTTATCTCAGCAACAGACTGCTGTCACAAAAAAAAGATGGCACATAGACGTGCCATCTTTTCTCATCAAACTGTTTTTATTTATTTTTCGCCTAGTTCTGCATTATTATTTTGCAGTAAACATCGGGTTCTTTTCGTTTCCTCCAGCCATCAAATAAGCCATCAAATCCTTCAATTCTTCTTCGCTGAGGCTATTGATTAAGTTACCATACATGATAGACACTGGTGAATACTTGTGCGATGCTACGTTCTTTTTCGCCAACTTCATGACGGTCTCAGGTTCATACGGGTTCTGAGAAACGTAATAGTTATTGGCATCTTCGTTGGTCAATCGTCCCACGACCGTCTGTCCATTTTTGAGTGTAAAGTGCGTTGCGGCGTATTGGTCAGAAATGGTTTTATTAGGCTCGATAATCGCTTCAAGCATATCTTTTGCGGAGAAACGAGTTCCTAACTGCGTCAAATCAGGACCGATACTTCCACCTTCGCCGCGCATACTGTGGCAACGGTTACAGGTAATGGCGTTGTACATGTTTTTGCCTTGCTCAAAATTCCGTCCCGACAATCCCGCTTCAACCAACGGAAGTGCATTGTCTAATTTCCAGTTTTTGCCTGGGCCTTTGGGATAAACCAGTTTGACCAAATCATTTCCGTTTTTGCTCAGCAACTCGCCACCCGAAAGTTTGTCGTAGTAGGCAACTTTGTTTTCGGGAACGTTTTTCAGCGCCATTTTACGGGCTCTTTCAATAAATCCAATATAGCTTCGGCCCCCTTTATAACTAAATGCTTTGTTGAACCATTTGAAATATTTTTCGTGCAGTTCAGGCGTCCAACCACTTTTGGCAACGCTCAACATGGTAGCATAAAAGGTCTGCTGTGCGGGCGGCATGTGTTTCAACATATCTGCAATATCTAACCCATACTGTGGGTTACGCATAATCAATTCCGCCGAAGCCGTGGCCGTGGCACCTCCCGCCGTTGTGTTTGCTGGAACCTCTTTGGCTTCAAGCAACGCAAGTGTTTTAGCTACTACACCAGGAGCCTCCAACGTTACTAATACTTTACTTAACCCCCGGTTGATGTCAGCGTTAGCAGCTGGATAAAAAGGATTAAGATAGGCACTGACTTGAGCTGATTGAGCTGCATCAGGTACCCCCATACGAAGTAGTACAAGTTCGAACGCCCGCAATATATCAATTTGCTGACTTTCTGAAAGCGCTTTGTAGTTGATGGACATCAATGCCTTAAATATGGCACTTTTTTGATCGGGTTTGCCTTCTCTTGCCAACGCAATCATTGCATTGGTTAAGGCAATCGGGTCTTTTTCATTTAATGCCTTATCCTGCCATTCTGCTACTGGCTGATTTTCTACCGCTACCCGAGCCGCATAACGAATGTGACGATCGGGATGTTTCAAATATGGCCAAGCTGTGGCAACAGCCGCGCTGTTAGGTGCACCGTGAAAACGCTCCAAACTTCTTCTTAATTCATGGTCTTTATTGATTGGCGCAGCAGCAACAGGTGCTGTGCTTTCAGGCCCATCATAATAAACACGATACAAATCAGATTCGAGACGACGGCCTCCGGTGAGGAAGTACAATGCTCCATCAGGACCTATCGCGCCATCAGTCAAAGGAAGGGGAATTCCCGACAAGAATTCTTCTCTTTCACCAGCATAGGTAGCCCCCGAGGGTTTAAGATTAATGGCGTGCATAATTCCGAAACTCCAGTCAAAAGCCAAAAGGGTTCTTTTGTATTTCGCAGGGAATTTGGCATCTTTCAAGTGAATCAAGTTGGTAGGAGAGCCTTGTCCGATATTCACGATGGCAGGAAGGTTATCGGGCCAAGTGGCCGACCATTTTGCCGTACCCGTTCTCCAACCAAATTCTAGGCCGCTTGTCACGTGAGCAATCCGCGTTGGGCGATACCAAGGAAGGCCAAAGTCCCACTCCATATCTGAATCGTAAGTAAACAAATCACCCGCTTCGTTGAAGGCAATATCGTAAGGGTTTCTGAAGCCAGAAGCTACCATTTCCCATTTTTTTCCCTCAGGATCAATATTCGCAATCCATCCCGCCGGTACTTTTGGTTCGGCATCGTGGCCGCGTGGGTCTTTAATCATGGGCAGCAAATTATCATCCTGCCATACGGGTGGAAGGCGATAAGTATCCATCGTCCCGGGTTGTGTAAAGTTACCCGCCACTACAAATAAAGATTGTTTATCGGGCGATAAAACAATACTGTGCGGTCCGTGTTCTCCTTCCCCTTTGAAGGTTCTTAAGACCGTCACTTTATCAAATTGGTCATCGTTATTCGTATCTTGTAAACGATACAGGCCGCTACCCCTCGAAAACTTAGGGTTGCTCCGGTTGTTGATCATCACATAAAGGCTGTTGAATGCGTACAATAGCCCTTGTGCATAGCCCATTCCGACAGTGTCGGTTCCTACAGCTTTACCAATTTCTAATTTCTCAATAGAGGGCGTTGTACCCGCGCCAATCGCAGGGATTTTCAGACGAAACAACCCGCCATATTGATCAGAAACAATCATACGCCCTTTATCATCAAATGTCATTGAGACCCAAGAACCTTGGTTATTTTCTGAAGGACTGTAAAGGTGTTCGGCTTTAAAGCCAGGTTGGAGTTTTAATTTCTCCGTTTTTGGGTCGTCTCGGCCATTGACAGCTGGTTCGGTTTTATTTAAAATCGTAAAGGAAGCTCCCAGTACGAATAAGGCTCCCACTGCCAACAATTTAGGGATAGACTGGTGTTTAGGATACATAAAAGTGTATGCTTTTAAATGTAATTAGTATGAAATTTTCTGTTGTAACAAAAGCTAGTCTGTCAGTATGTTTTACCCTATCGTTTACAAAATGGGCTATCCTTTTCTAATTTCATCACTGTAAAATCAAAATGAGCCAGTCTCTGTAGAAGAAACCGGCTCGTTTTGGGCTATACGTTAGAAATTAGGACTTAAGTCTGCCTCGGCAGCAGGAAGACCGTAGTAAGGGGTAATGTTGGTGAAAGCATCGCTTGGCACAAAACCTTCAGCTGGGAAATAATATCTAAATTTATCAGCTTTGACCCGGTCTCCGTAGGCTTTAATCACGGTTTCAAGGCGACCTGTACGAACTAAATCATGCAGACGCTTTGATTCAAAAGCCAACTCAACCCGGCGCTCCTGATACACAGCATCGCGCAGGGCGGCTTGGGTAGTGGCAGTGGTATTGGCCAATCCCGCACGCGTGCGAACTTGATTGAGGAAAGGAGTAGCATCCGCCAATTTGTTTTGCTCAATCAATGCTTCTGCCAAGAACAACAGCACTTCTGAGTAGCGATAAATGGGCCAGTTCATGCCGTGGTTGTTGTGCAACGCATGCGGTCTTGCATACTTTTTGATGTAAGGAAAAGTTTTGTTGGCATGCAAAGCACCACCCAAAGTAATCGTGCCAATCGTGGCCTCTTTACGCTTATCGCCTGTTTCATAGGCCTCTATTAAATCGGGCGTTGGGATGTTGTTGCCTTCACCAGATAAAGGCTGGGGATTAGATGTTCCCGTAATCGTAACCAACTCATTGGCAGCGATAGGAAAAGGAAGCATACTGTACAAAAAGTTTCCGTTAAGGCCCTGCGAACCTTCCAAATACTGCACTTCAAAGACCGACTCCCTGGTGTTCTTATTGCTTGTACTGTTAGAAAATGCATCGGCATAGTTGGGCATCAAGCTATACTCACCGCTTGATACAATGGCCCGAAGTTGCGTTTCGGCATCAGCCCATTTTTTCTGAATCATGTAGACGTTAGCCAACAAAGCACGAGCGGCTCCGGAAGTAGCCCGGCCTGCTTCCTGTGCAGATTTTGCGGGTAATAAACCAATGGCTTCTGTGGCATCCTTGATGATTTGAGCGTACAACTGTTCGCCTGTACCAAGCGCAGCAGCAGCTTCTGAACGTACACTAACGGGAGTTAATTGGAGTGGGCCACGGTTAAAGTAACGTGCTATTTCCAAATAAGACAACGCTCTCAGAAATAGTGCCTGCCCTTTTACATTCTTTTTGGTTGCATCAGGGATAGTAGAAGCATCAATCAATGCCAATACCTGGTTAGCCCGGGCAATGATGAGGTAGTTTTGACGATAAGCCGTCAGAACGTTACCGTTGGTAGTAATACCATTCGCCGTAGGTACGTTGAAATCTGCTAAGTTCGACTGGTTTTCGGTCGCTCCAAACAAGACGTTACGTACGTAGCGTGCATTATCCGAATGTTGCTCGGAAAGTAAATGAGAAGTAATATTATGAAGTGTTCGCAGCGGAACATAAGCACTATTGACAGCCTGTATGAAGTCGGTTTCAGTCTTAAAAAATGTGGCCGAACTCAACGCAGTCTCTGGCGTAACGGTAAGGAAGTCGTCACTGCAACTAAATGCCCCTAGACTTAACGCAATAGAAAATATGATTGATTTTTTCATGTTTTATTCAGTGTTTTTAAGTTGATTTTATGCGATTTGGAGGAGTGCAGCCACAGTGTAAATGGATTTACACCCTCCAAATCAACTAAATCTACTTTGCTAGAAATTAAAGTTTACCCCAATCGTCGACGTACGTGGTACTGGATAGTTGAACAAATCAACCCCAGGGCTCAGGTTTCCACCATCACCTTGTCCGTTTTGCTGCGCGCTGGTCTCAGGGTTAGATCCACCCCAGTACTTGGTAAACACCAACGCCTGCTGAATAGAGGCATACACGCGTGCCGAGCGGAAAAGCTTATTGCGCTTGTTGATGGTATAACCTACCGTAATGTTTTTGATGGTAAAGAAAGAAGCATCGGCTACGAAACGGCTGTTTTGCCAGTCACGCTCAATACCCGTTGCAGTACCACCACCCACGGTGGTTCCGTAGAACCCTTTGCCAGGGTTGGCTTCTGAGCGGAAGCGATATTTTACTTCTCTGTGAAGGTTAAACACCCCATCAAGGTTGGCAGTACTGTACAAGTGACGTACCCACAATTGGTTGCCCTGCGAACCCGAGCCTATTACGCTAAAGTCGAAGTTGCCGTATGTTAAGTTTGTGGTTATTCCGTAAGTAAATTTAGGGAATGGATTACCCAAAATCGTGCGGTCATCTCTGTCTCCACCGTTGGTAAGAACCCCGTCACCATTTACGTCAACGAGTTTAATTGTACCAACAAATGAACGTCCAGGAACAACAGGAGAGTTTTTGAGATCTTCGGCGTTCATATATACACCGTTGGCCAAGTGTCCGTAGAACTGACCAAAAGGCTCACCTACCTTTGTGATGTGGTGTAGACCATACACGCGATCAATACCATCGGCAAGGGCCAACACTTTGTTGCGGTTGAACGAGATGTTAGAGTTTACGCTCCACTTCAACTTACCACGGTCAACGATGCGAGTGTTAAGCGAGAACTCATGTCCCCAGAATTTAATTTCACCGATGTTGTCGTTGAAGTTAGTAAAGCCTGACTCTTGAGGAATCTGTACTGCATACAACAGGTTGGTGGTATTTTTGGTGTAATAGTCGTACGTAAATTGGAGACGGTCATTGAGGAATCCAAGGTCAAAACCAACATCCACCTGACGGGTTGTTTCCCAACCAAGGTTAGAGTTGGCAAGGGATGTAACAGCCGCCCCAGCAGCCACGTTGTTTCCAAAGACGGCGTTCACCGTATTGTTAATAAGCGCGTACTGTGTATAGTTACCGATGTTGTTGTTACCCGTTACCCCTACGCTTGCTCTCAATTTAGCAAAAGAGACTTTGCTGAAATTCTTCATAAAATCTTCGTCAGATACTACCCACCCTGCGGATACCGATGGGAAAGTACCCCAACGGTTGTTAGAACCAAAGCGAGAAGAACCGTCGCGACGAATAGAGGCAGTAAAAAGATACTTGCCTTTATAATTGTAGGCCAAACGCGAAAGCAATGAAGTCAATGTCCATTCTTGCACGTTGCTGAAGGTTCCGCCCCGAGCGACGTTAATAGCCCCCTGTATCGTTGGAAGGCGGTCATCTGAATAAGTATCTGCCTGGATACGGCTTGATTCACTACGGAAACTTTGGTTAGTATAACCTGCCAATAGCTCAAAGTTGTGGTTATTAAATGACTTGACATACGTAGCCAAGTTCTCGTTCAACCAGCCCAAATTGTCGGTGGCTTCTCGTATCGAAACCGCCGTAACAGGTACCGCCGTATTGATGGCACTGGTAGCCGTAGAAGGATTAAAGAAGAAGAACTTTTGATTCAGCATCTCGACGTTGAACGTTGATTTCAAGGTCAAACCCTTGATAGGGCTGTAGGAAATATAGGCGTTTGAGAGAATATTGGTTTGCTTGGTTTCGTTGACCAACTCATTTGCCGCACGCACCCAGTTAGGATAAGCAAAGATATTACCGGTGCTGGAAGGAAAACGGTTGAAAAGCGTCAGGTCACCTTTGTCATCATAGATAGGCATCACCGGCCAAGTGTGGATGGCATTGAACAAGATACCTGTACCACGGTCGCCGTCGGTACGTGGCGTATTATCAAATACATATTGCGGAGCGATGTTCAAACCAACCGTTACTTTGTCCGAAACTTTGTATTCGCTGTTCAAACGAAGTGAATAGCGTTGGTATTTGGTATTGATTACAATCCCTTCTTGATTGAATACCCCTGCTACCAATGAAGTGCTTACCCGATCTTTGTTTGAAGTCACTGTCAAGTTGTAGCTTTGTAGAGGAGCACGACGAAGCACGGCATCGTACCAGTCGTTGTTTTTCCCTTCATAAATAGATGGGTTTTGGAATTCAGCAGGAACGGGCTGTTTGGCATCTTCATAGTATTCTTTTTTAAACTGAGCAAACTCAACCGCATCCATCATCTCAAAACGTCCTTTCTTAGGAACTACTTGCGTACCCGTAAAAACGTTAAAACTTACGTTGGTTTGACCCGATTTGCCTCTTTTGGTGGTGATAAGTACAACCCCATTGGCCGCCCGCGAACCATAAAGCGCAGTAGAAGCGGCATCTTTCAAAATAGAAATATCTTCAATTTCGTCGGGGTTGAGAGCACCGATATTTCCCGTAATCGGAAAACCATCAACGACGTAGAGTGGATCACTACCACCCGATACCGAAAGTTGACCTCTGATACGGACGTTCATCCCTTGCCCTGGCCGACCTGTCGTTTGGTTAATTTGTACCCCAGCCACTTGCCCTTGAAGCTTTTGAGCTATTTGAGAAACTGGAAGGTCTTTGATTTCTTTAGCTGTAATCGTCTGAACAGCTCCAGTTACTTCTTTTTTCACTTGGCTACCGTACCCCACTACCACGATTTCACTAAGGGTTTTATCATTTACGTCCAAGCTTACGTTGATTGTCTGTTGGTTTCCTACAACCACCTCTTTGGTCAGATAACCAATGTAACTGAATACCAACGTTGCATTACTCGCCGCCTCAATTTTGTACGTACCGTTTGCGTCAGTTGTGGTACCTCTCGTGGTTCCTTTAACGCTTACGTTTACCCCAACCAACGTTTCTCCATCGGCAGCAGAAACTTTACCCGTGATTGATTGTTGCGCAAACGAGGAAAATGTAAAAAGTAAAACCAGCGCCAGCAGGGAATAAAGCGTCCGGAATTTACTCTTAGATAGAATAAATTTTCTTTTCATTTGAAAATGATTTAAATGTTAAGTAGATAGATAATAGTAAAAAGGATTCATAAAATAGAAATATAAATCCCCTTTATTGTACAAATATTTAAAAGTCCGCTAAAAGAACTATCCTATGCCATCCTGCCAAAGTCAAAACATACCCTGAAATTATCCTAGAGAAGACCGCTTTGAAGTCGGTTTCGGTCAAAAGAGAAAGAAGTTATTGCCACTCAAATTGGATTTAAACCCCCATTCGGGCGTGCCTGAAATTAAAAAGCCCAATGTAGAAAAGCACCCTCTTCTACATTAGGCTGAATATCAGTGCTTTATATTAAATATTGTAAGTTTATAATTACTAAAAGCAGAAACACTTACCCATTATGAATGGGATATTTTTGTGATAAAAAGTTTTTCAAAAACTTCTAAATTAAGTTTTTTCTAAAGTAGACAAGGACGGTAGCTAAAAAAAATATCCCTAACTATCCTTATTTAATGAAGGTTGTTACATTGTCTTTGGTAACCAACTGAAAAGGAATAAGCACCTCTTTTTCAACGGCTTCTCCTTTGTATAGCTTCACGGCGGTTTCTATTGCTTTGGCTCCCTGTTGTTGTGCATTTTGAAAAACGGTCGCGTCCAAAGTTCCCTTTTTTACCGCTTGCAGTGCATCAGGAATCGCATCAATACTGACAACAATCACTTTATCTTTCATGCCCGCCGCCGTCAGGGCATTGACGGCTCCCATGCCCATTTCATCGTTTTGGGCAAATACCGCATTAATGTCTTTGCCATAAGACTGAATCCAGTTTTCCATCAGTGACATCGACTTGGCGCGGTCCCATTCGCCCGTTTGATGCGCAATTAGTTTCAGGTCAGGATATTGTTTCAAAATTTCGCGCGCGCCCTGCTCGCGTTTGATTTGCGCGGCTTGTCCCATGTAGCCGTGCATCATGACCACATTTCCTTTACCGCCCAGTTTTTCGGCAATGAATTTCATGGCAATTCGGCCCGACTCCACATCATCAGAACCCACAAACGCCGAAGGTTTAGTGCTGGTTTCTGAATTAACATTGATGATGGGAATCTTGGCCGCCAAAGCTTTGGTCACCGCCGGCGAACTCGCCTCTACTTCGCAAGGATTCATCACAATGGCATCTACTTTTTGGGCAATGAAGCTCTCGACTTGTTCAATCTGTTTCAACGCCGAACGCTCGGCATCCACGGTGATTAGTTCAATACCCAACTCCTGCGCCTTTTTCTCCATTTCATCACTGACATTGACAATGAACTCATTCTGCATACTCAGCATCGTAACGCCAATGACCATTTTCTTTTCGCCGCTCTCTTTTTCACTCGTTTGGTTACATCCTGCCAACGTCGCCAAAGCAATCAATCCAAGGTATATTTTTTTCATTTTCAATTAATATAGTTCAGTTTGTTACTACAAAACAGTCAGGGCTAAAGCCCTTTTGGGCTGCATTTTATTTTCACTCCCCAAGCTAAAGCATGGGGTTAAAGAAGACGGCCTGCTTACTTATCGCTGCGCGGCCGACTGATTCCAGCCATCCAGTACCACGGCCCCGATAATGATAGCCCCCATCACGACTTGCTGGTAATAGGAGGTGACATTAAGCAAGTCTAACCCATTGCTAATCACACCAATTAGCAAGGCACCGATGAGAGTTCCCGTCATGGTTCCTGTTCCTCCTGAGGTACTTGTGCCACCGATGATGGCCGCCGCAATGGCATCAAGTTCAAAACCAGCTCCCGCGTTTGGCTGTCCAGTGGTGATTCGGGAGGTCAGCAAAATGCCTGCCAAGGCCGCTAATCCGCCGCATATTGTATAAACGGCCATTTTGACTTTATTTACTCGAATTCCCGATGCTTTTGCGGCCTGTTCGTTGCCCCCAACGGCATAAATGTAACGCCCCAAAATCGTCTTTTTCAAAACCACCGAACATACCACAAACGCTACAATAAGCACAATAATAGGAAAGGGAACCCCCAAAACATTTCCACCACCAATAAAATTAAATGAGTCGGAAAGATTGGAAACAGGACGTCCTTTGCTCAAAATCAGGGCCAACCCCCGCCCGATGGTCATGGTGCCGAGCGTAACAATAAACGGCGGCACCTTACTTTTGGTGATGATGGTTCCATTAAACGCTCCCATGAAAACGCCCGCCAACAAACCCGCCAGAACGGGCACAATGACGGGATAGTCATCGGGATGCGCCAATAGCGATGCCACAATCCCCGTTACGGCCACCATTGAACCCAGCGAAAGGTCAATCCCGCCCGTGATGATGACAAACGTAACTCCAAATGCCAGTAACGCATTGATAGACACTTGCGTAACAATGATGGTCCAATTGGAAACGGTCAGGAATTTTGGGGTAATCAGCGACAAGATGAGACAAATCACCACAAAAGCGATGAAAATCCCGTATTGCCCCATGCCACGTGCCCGTTGTTTGGTGGAATTCCCTAATTGCGTAAAATAATTATTCATTCTAAAGTATTTGGGTTCACGTTCCTATTTCTTCCATGAGAGCGGCGGTTGTGAGCAACCTCCGCCACAGTTTTTTACCACTTCCTTTTTCACCTCCATCAATCTGAAACAACTGTTTTAATGCTGCATTGCGTATTTCATTATCGTTTCTTGGGTCGCTTCTTGTTTAGAGAGTAGGGCCGTTTGTTTTCCTTTTGACAATACGACAATGCGGTCGCTCATGCCAAGTATCTCGGGCAGTTCTGACGAAATCACCACGACGGCTATCCCCTTGGCTGTCAACTCGTTGATTAGCTTATAAATTTCAAATTTGGCTCCAATGTCGATTCCCCGCGTGGGCTCATCCAAGATGACGATTTCGGGCGAAGCAAGCAATACTTTGCCGATGACCACTTTTTGTTGATTACCGCCGCTCAAATGAGTTACTTTTTGGTCCATACCCGACGTTTTGATTTTCAGGTCGTTTATCATCTGAGTAGCTACTGCGCTTTCGCTTTTGTCTTGAATCATCCCCCCTTTGGTATGACTTGACAGACTCGCCAACGTAATGTTGTGTTTGACCGACAGTGCGGGGATAAACCCTACGCCTTTTCGGTCTTCGCTCACGTATCCAATACCATTTCTGATGGCATCCCGCGGCGATTTAATGATTATTTTATGGCCTTTGAGTACAATTTCACCGCCGCTGAAGGCATCCAATCCAAATATAGCCCGCGCTATTTCTGTCCGACCAGCGCCCATCAATCCAGCGATGCCGACTACTTCTCCAGCGTGTACATCAAAACTAATATTGTCGAATTTGCCGCGCTGACTAAGATTTTTTACGGATAAAACGACTTCTCCTTTGGGCGAAGACTTTTCAGGAAAAAGCGTATTTATTTCCCGCCCGACCATCATCGTTATCAGGCTTTTACGGTCAAGTTCGGCGGCGGACTTGGTGCCGATGTATTTCCCATCTCTCAATACCGTAATCGAATCCGCAATTTGGTAGATTTCATCCATTTTGTGCGAGATGTAAATTACCGACACGCCTTTGAATTTTAGGTCTTTGATGATGGAAAACAGCGTTGCTACTTCCTTATCCGAAATCGCCGATGTTGGCTCATCCATGATGATAACCTTGGCGTTGTTTGAAATGGCTTTCGCAATTTCCACCATCTGCATTTCGGCCACGCTGAGGTATTTCATTTTGGTTTTGGGACTTACCTCTAGCCCTATTTGCTTCAACAGGATTTCCGCCTGTCGATTAATCTCATGGTCGTTTAACCAACTCGAAAACCATTGGGTAGCCTCTCTTCCCAGAAAAATATTTTGGGCAACGGTCAGCTCAGGTACAATCAAAATTTCCTGATGAATCATCGAAATCCCTTGTTTCAAGACCTCGCTGACATTGCTGTTTTTCAACTCGTTTCCTTCAAACAAAATCTCACCAGCGTCGGGCGTAAGCAGGCCAATCAAAATTTTCATGAAGGTCGACTTACCCGCCCCGTTTTCCCCCATCAACGCGTGAACCTCTCCCCTGCGCAGGTTTAACTGCACATCATCAAGCGCTTTGACACCCGAAAACGATTTGGAAAGACCGTGAACCTGAAGAATAAAATCCGAATGTAGGGTCATTTGGAATGGATACCGTTATTGAGAAAATTATTCTACTAAGAAACAAAAACGTTTAAAATACTCACTCAAAGGCATAAATTGAAGCAAAGGAGTTTGGCAGTGCGCGCACCGCCAAGGGCACCGTCACGCAATAAACGTTTACCGGTTGACAGGCAGCGGAGGAGCAAGTTTTTCCAAACCTTCAATCGTCCACGCCTCATTGAGTACGGAATGCTGCTCTCGCATTTTCTTAACATCGGCCGGATACACCGCTGGATAAGGAAAGCCTCGATACTCTCTTGGGCGATTGGCCCCAAACTCATGCCGGGCATAACTCAGCACCGCCGCAATCCATTCGTCGGTGTTATCTTTCATTGCGGGCATTTCGGTTGGGTACGCTTTCCCCTCAATCGGTCCTTTCAGGCCGTGGAGCAGAATTCGGATGGAGGTTTCTTTATCAGCAATCAGGTGCTTGGCCCCCAAAAGCGCCGGGGCGATATTGGAAGACAAGCCTTTTCCGTCATTCCCGTGGCATACCGCGCACATAGCCTTATAGATTTCGGCCCCTTCCATCACTAATTTTCGGTCGCCCGCCGACAGTCGCCCCAATCGGCTACCGTAGGTTTTAATGTCTTCGTTTTTATCAATGCTCGCTTTGGCGCTGACCAACATTTGTTTGTCGGTATGTTGTTCCAGAATACCTTTCACGATGCGCTTAGCGCTTTCGTTTTTGCTCGCTCCCAGCGACAAAATCAACTGCGTTTTGACATCATAGTCAGCGTCGGAAACAAGCTCGCTTAGTTTTGTGATAAATTCCTCATCGTTTTGTTTCAGATAAGTTTCGCCAATCCAGATGGCCGCCCGTCTGATTTGTGGGTCAGGGTCTTTCATGGCGGTATAAATCACTTCTTTGTCAATGGCGTTAAGGCCTTCTAAAGTCCACAGCGCATGAAGCTGGCCCAACGCCGAGGGGCGCGTAGGCAATGAGCCCTGCTGGCCTTTAGCCATTTGTTTTAAAACAGGGATGACCGATTTATCCCCCAAAATAACAATCTGTTTCTGGGCATTATCCCGCCACCAGCCATTGGGGTGGTCCAAATACGGAATCAGATTGCCCGCTGGTACATCCAACATTTTGGGTTGAGGGCCTCGGGTGTATCCGTCATGGACCAGTCGCCAGATGCGACCCCGTTGGTTCACTTTGTCCAACTTATAGCGCTCGATTTGGTCGCGCAAAAAGCTTCCTTTGGGCGTCCAGTTAGATTCCTGAATGATTCCCCGATTCATGTCTATGATGTATACACAACCATCGGGGCCAGTGTAGGTATTGACGGGTCGGAAAAAGAAATCCGTACTAGAAATAAACTCTTTGTTTTGGTATACATTTTCGAGATAGGTTTTGCCTTCCCGATTCACGACGTTGGCGCGTCTGATAATACGGGCAACGGGCTCGGTGATTAAGTAATCCCCCACCAAATCGGCTGGAAGGCGGTCGCCCCGAAAAATGGATTGACCATTGGCCGATGTAAAGTGGTTTAGGGTACTGTCGGAACGCAGCCGCTTGGGCCCACCCTGCACGTCGGGGTTGGAAATGCTCGACCACACGGGGCTGAAGGTTTCTTCACTGTACGCATCAGAAAATTCCAACGCTCCATATTTGGGATTAATCTGGAAGCCTGAACCCGCATTTTCGCCCCCGCCACGGCTAAAAAACAAGCGTCCGTAATTATCGTGCGTCAGTCCCCATTGGCCGTTGGAGCCGCTAGGCAGGGAATCGGCCTTCAAGACGCCGTTGGTATACCGAAAACGGACGGGGTCTACGGTCTGGTAAATGTAATTATCAAGATTCCATACCAATCCGCTGCGCTGATGCTCTAAATTGCCAGGGGCCACCTTGCCAACGATATAAACGGGCTTTTTTACGTCCGCCACGCCGTCGCCATTGGTATCTTTGTAGCTATAAATATCGTAGGTATCCGTTTCATTGACCAACAACTCGTGGTTGACGCAAAGTAGCATTCGGGGCAGCATCAAGTCTTTGATAAAAACGGAGCTTTTGTCCATTTTTCCGTCATTATCGGTGTCTTCCAGCAACATCACTCGACTGATTTTCACTTTGGTACCTGTGCCGTCGGCGTCTTGGGTGTAGGTTTCCATCTGCGCCACGTACATTTTGGCATTACCGTCCCACGCAAGCGCTACTGGCTCCGTAATCATGGGTTCGCTGGCCACAAGCTCCATGTGATAGCCTTTAGGTACGCGAAATGCCTGCTGGCTTTGCGCGGGACTCAGCGGCACCATGGCGGGAACCGTCTCCACGGGCAAGTTCAGACTGGCCTGTTCCTCGGCCTGCGTAATGACCACTGGCGTAGCCGACGGAGCGGATGAAGAGGAGGTTGTCATCTGCACCTTACAGGCATAAATCAGGGCCGTTAGGCTTACCAAAAAAAATACCAAATTTTTACTTTTCATTGAGCTGACTTATTGAGAGATACTAATCGTGACGGAGCGTGTTGGGTAGCATTATTCGGAAACAATGACAAAATCAATTAAAGGCTCCTTTTTACTCGTTTAAGTAAACGAAAGTGCCATCTCACAAAGCCCACGGGGCCAAAAGCGCCCCAATAGTCCACAAAAAATCACCCTGCGACTACGTTTTCCCATCTTTTGGGGGAGAGTGATTTAAGAAAGGAATACTAACTTGCAGGCCTATTTATATCCTATTCCACTTCCTCGTATGAACTGTAAGTTTGCGCTGGCCTTTTGCATGGTACCGTTTCTCTGTTTTTCGCAAGATGTACTTCTGTTTAAACCCGATTCCGTTCGTAAAGAATTTGAGGCCGTCAAGGTTTCTAACAATCTAAAAATAGACGGACTACTCAACGACAAAGAATGGCAGCTGGCCAAACCCAAAAGTGATTTTATAGAAATAGACCCTCATCAAGGCAAAATTCCGCGCCACCGTACCGAAATGCGGGCGCTGTACAACCAACACTATTTGTACATCGGCGTGTTTAATTATGATACGTTGGGAAAAAAATCCATCCGTGTCATTGATTTTAAGCGGGACTTCAACACCCGTACGTCTGATTTTGTGGGCATGACCATCGACGGCTTCAACGACCGCCGCAATGCCATGGTGTTTACGACCAACCCGCACGGCGTTCAGCGCGATTTTTTGGCTTTTGATGCCAACTACATTGATTTGGATTGGGATGGTCTCTGGCGCGTGCGTACCGCCCGCTCAGATTCGGGTTGGGTGGCAGAATTTGCCATTCCTTGGAAAACCCTGCGCTATGCCAAGTCAGACTCCACCTTTCAAAGTTGGGGTTTTAACCTCAATCGAAGCCGACGCATGACCAACGAGAATTATGCGTTTTCACCGTTTCCGCGTTCATTCAATGTATTACGCATGGACTACGCGGGCATTATCAAAGGACTGCAACCGCCCCCGCCGACGGCCAACGTACGCATACAACCGTTCTTTTTGACTTCGTACGACCGCTACCGCAACATGGACGGACGCAAACCGCACGATGCCGCCGTGAAATTGGGGGGTGAAGTAAAATGGGCCATCAACTCGCGAGCCGTGTTGGATTTGACCTTTAATACCGACTTTGCGCAAGCCGACGCCGACCGGCAGGTCAACAACGTGACGCGCTTTTCGGTGCTTTTCCCCGAGCGTCGGCAGTTTTTCTTAGAAAATGCCTCACTGTTCGGGATTGGCGTTGGCCCAGCTTCTGACCTGTCGGGCGGTTCGATGCGTATTCAGCCCTTTTTTAGCCGACAGATAGGCTTGGACGGAAGCGGGAACCCCATTCCGATTGATGCCGGTGCCCGTTTTGTGAGCCGCTCAGCCAAGACCAATTACGGTGCCATGTACATTCGTCAACGGGGCACCGACTCGTCGCCAGCGACCAACTATTTTGTGGGGCGCTATTCTGAAAACTTAGGAAAACAAAGCCGTTTGGGGGCCTTAGTAACGGTCAAAAGTGACACGGGCAATACCAATATTGTGGGCAATCTCGACGGTTTCGTACGATTTAACGAAGCCCATTCGCTCAACTGGATGTTCAACCTCAGCCACGATTCCAAAGGCAACGTGACGGGCGCGGCCGGAGCGGCGCAATACTACTACGCCACCAACCAATGGAAAATCTGGTGGACGCAGTCGCTGATTTCAAAATCATTCAATCCTGCCGTTGGTTTTATTTCCCGTACCGACGTAATCGGCACTACGCCGGGGATTTTTTGGTTTTATCGTGGCAAACACCTGCCCTTCAAAAAAATCATTCGTTCGTTTGAGCCGAGTTTATTGGTGGAGTTTTACAATCAAGCGAGTACGGGCAAACTCATTGAGCGTTCGTATGGCCTGAGTCCTTTCTGGATCATGCTCCAGTCGGGTGGGTTTATGGGGCATATCATGACCCCCACCTACCAGTACCTCACCGAGCCTTTCAGCCCGTTAGGGGTGAAAATTGCGGCGGGTGCCTACAACTACACACGTCATACGGTGTATTGGGGGAGCGATGGTTCTAAAAAGCTGAGTTTTACGTGGAATGGAGAATACGGGACGTATTACAACGGCAAGCTCAATACCACCAACCTGAGCGTATTGCTTGCCCCGATTCCGCATATTTCCATCACGGGGCGGTTTAATCGGAATAATTTTAGAAATGTGGGCGTGAACAACACCACCAAAAATGTGGATTTATTGTCGGTAGAGGGCCGTTTTGCGGCCAACCCCCGCCTCCAGCTCATCGGTTTTTACCAGCGCAACACCGACACCAAAGCCAACAACTACAACATTCGTTTGTCGTGGGAGTATCAACCGCTGTCGTTTATCTACATCGTGTTCAACAAGCGCGAGTTCCAATCCACCACGCGCCTCGACACGCGCAGTCAGGAAGACCACTTGATTGCCAAGATTAGCTATCTGCGGCAGTTGTAGGGAGTTAAAACTCCCAATAGTAGGCACGATTACGCTTTTTAATAGCTTAGAAGTACAGGATCGTTTTGGCTGTATTCTCCAAACTAGCGTTAATTCAGCGAATGGATTAGCCTAATTAGCGCAAATTTAGAGAATAGCAATCATAGATTAAGTTTTTGGCAATCACCGTGTTACAAAAACGCTCTTTATAAAAAGGACGAAGTCACCCTTCAGAAGACCCCGTCCGAAGGGAAAGCCTTTTATCACCCACGTTGTCATGCCGTAGGCATCTAAATCCTTTTTTTCTCTGGAGAATTGGGGCCAACGGTAAACGTAGATAGGCATAAACGGCTGGAATCCTTGTGATAATTGTCACGGCTCGGCCACCCCGTCGCGGGAGGCGAGCGACTGCGGGAAGCTCGTGGACCTTTCTAAAACAGTAGGATTTTGCGTAGTTTTGCTATATTGGGGTCATCAAAGTTTTTTTAACCCAGCACACACAGGATATGGAAGCGAGAACCACTCATCAAATGACGGTTTTACAACTGGAAGAGCTTCTGCGGCACCATCGGATTTTTGATGCCTTCGGTATCACGCAGTTGGGGGTGTTTGGGTCATTTGCTCGCGGAGAGAGCTACCGGGATATTGATTTTTTACTGGAAGAGGAACTGGACTATGACACCCGAAAACGTCTCAAAACCCGCCTGTCAAGGGTTTTAAAAACAAAGATAGATATTGTCCCTGCTAAATTTATTGACCCGATTATTTTGTACCGTGCCCAAAAAGACCTCAAATATGTCAGAAAATAAAAGCCGGGACTTATTACCTCTGTTAGTGATGTTGGAATCTGTGGAAAAAATTTTGTTGTACGCAAAAGGTTTCCAAACGGCAAAAGATTTCCTTTGGGCAGAGGATCAATTAAGATTTAACGCGAGCCTGTTGTTGTTATCGAATGTGGGAGAAAATGCAGGAAAAATATCTGAATCAACTCGTACGGTCTACCCTACATTTCCGTGGAAGCAGGTGCGTGGATTGAGAAATCGGATAGCGCATGATTATACAGGTATTGACTTTGAAATGGTGTTTGATATTATACAGAATCATATACCGCCGCTCAAAACAGCCATTGAAGTAATCGTGAAAGAGGGTTTGGGTAATGGTTTTTTCGATAAAAACGAATGCGAAGCCGCCCAAAACAGTCTTTTTTACAGGCATATTGACTTTAAGCGATTGATGTAGCTTCAATCAGCGAAGCTTTTATCGCTTCCTTTGCCATGGCGTAGGCATCTGACTCTTTTTTCAACTTGAAAGTGTAAGACGCAGCTCATTGGGAGTAGATAGGCAAAAACAGCCGGAGGCCTTGTGATAGTCGTCACGGCGCTGACCACGATATTTTTCAGATAAAAATAGATCTATACTATAGGCACTCCCTGTGTGACAAACACTCTCTTTATGGAAAGGTCGAAGTCAACATTCGGAAGACCTTAACCAACGGGGGGAATCAACAAAAGAAGAAAAACTTTTGCTAACAAGAAGTTAAATTATTTCCGAAAATTATTATTTTGAATATACTCTTCAAATGAGTTAATAAAGTATGTACAAAACCCTGACACATCTGATAATCTTTTTCTTAAATCATCAATTGTCACATTACTGCCAATATCTGAAGCTGGCAGATTTCCGTGAGCGATATTTATCCTATTAGAAACAATATCTTGAAGGCGTCCTCTAAAAGAAACGTCGTGAAACAAAGGAGTTCTTAAATTAAATGTTTCCCAAATTGTTTTTAATTGTTTATCTGTAATATTTTTACCATCTGTAGGTATTAGATCTGTATCAATATTTACACTAATATTTTTGTGAATTGCTGAAAATAATTCAAAACGTTTATCCCATTTTTTTGATTTAACCTGTATTAGTGCTTCAAGTTGAGAATTTAATGCTAAGCTTAAAATGACGGACTGCAAATCATCAATTCGGCAATTTGATTGATTTATATAATATATACATTTTGCAATTGTTGAATAAATTGTATATTCAATTACACCATATAACTGTACATAAATTAAGCCTTTTGCAGTGTTTAAATATCTGGGTGTTGTAATAGGAGGTTTAGGAATATGAATTGAAATAAAATCAATATGTTCTCTGATTTCAACTATCCTTTTAGCGGATTCATTTGTAATATCTACAAACATCATTTACCCAAAAATTTATCTCTACAGTATTCTATTCTTCCTATTACTTTAGATTTTGTATTCGTTGCTCCACTTATGTGTGGTAGTAGCAAATCTCCTAAAATCCATTCATTAGCATTTTCTAAGATTAAAGTTTCACTGACTTGTAATGCAAGAGCTGCACCCACAGCTACTCCCTCAAATAAATTTATCGGGGTTGTATTTCTTTTTTTTGTAATGCCATTGGGTAAATTTTTTAATTGCGAAAAAGTTTTAGAAAATATTTTTCTATTAGTTTCGTAATCAAATTTTATGCTTGATTTCTCCATGTATGAATTTAGAAAATCAACTACGCTATGATCAAATTGTTCATAATTTTCAAAAAAAGCAAAAAATCTTAAAACTAACTCTTCTCGAGTTCCGTCAGAATGTTGAGTTTCAGTTAATTTAATTGTTTGCAAGAAATCATCTGTTTTTGATAGTTCTTTAAGAAAATCGTTAAATCTGCCTCTATATACACAACTTCTTATTTCTTGGGGAGTAAGTACAACTCCTCCCGTATTTAATCTTTCAAATAAATCAAATCTAACATTTTTATCGCTTTTATCACTTAAGGTTGTAATTTTCATAGGCTTTAATAGAAATTCAAGTTGCACTGTTTTAGGCAAATCAGTGAATAATTTATTATTAAAACTTGATAATTTCCCTAAACCCGATAGCTTAAGATTATCAATTGCTTTATTTCTAATTTTGTCAAGAAGACCTGCTTTACTCCTTGCATCATCCGATCCTGCAAAATGTATAATTGAACTTAATCTTTGTACTCCATCGATTAACTCCCATGAGCCATCATTATTTGTAGCCATAAATAAACTTGGTATTGGAATTCCCAAGAAAATTGATTCAATTAGCTCTGATTGTCTATCTTCCTTCCAACGAAATTGTCTTTGATATTCTGGAGCAATATCTATTATATTCTCACTAATCATAGAAATTAATTCTTTGACGCTTATGTCGTATGTATTAAAATCAACTTTTCTCTTCAATTCATTTAATTGGCTTATTAAATCCATATATTAAGAAAATTAGGTTCTTTAAAATATTATATTTATTAGTCTGACGTTTAGCAAAAAAACCTCATTTATCTTATAAAGATAGGTTTTACTTTTAATTTCCACAAAAATCTGCCAATCAAAAAAAGCGCGAGGCAATGCCCCGCGCTTCGTGTATAAAGAGGAAACGAAACTACCCAATCGCCTCCGCACCCGTATCTTTCCAGCTCCGAGAATTGGCGGATTCAATGACGGCTTCGCATACTTTTTGGGTTTGGAGCGCGTCTCTGAACGTGGGGCCGCAAGGCTCGCCAGTTTCGAGGCTTTTGAGGAAATCGGCCACTTGGTGAATGAAGCTGTGCTCGTAGCCGATGCCGCAGCCCGGAATCCACCAACGGTTCATGTACGGCTGATCTCCGTCGGTTACGTGGATGGAGCGCCAGCCGCGTACGATAGATTCGTCGCTGTGGTCAAAATATTCGAGGCGGTTCAGGTCGTGCAAATCCCAGCGGATAGACGCGTGCTCGCCGTTGATTTCAAAGGTATAAAGGGCTTTGTGGCCGCGTGCATAGCGCGTAGACTCAAAAAGCCCCAGTGAACCGTTGGCAAAATGGCAATGGAAAAGGCAGGCATCGTCGATACCTACGGGCTGTACTTTACCCGTCAGTTGGTGCATACGCTCTTTTACGAAGGTTTCGGTCATGGCCGATACGTCGGTGATGGCACCATTGAGCCACATGGCGGTATCAATACAGTGCGCCAATAAGTCGCCCGTTACGCCCGAACCAGCCGAATCTACATCCATGCGCCACAGGCCCGTTCCGCCCTGCGGCAGGTCGGCGTTGATGGTCCAGTCTTGGAGGAAGTTGGCGCGGTAGTGAAATATCTTGCCCAGCTTGCCCGAATCCACGATTTGCTTCGCCAAAGTCACGGCGGGTATGCGGCGGTAGTTGTACCAAACGGTGGTTTTCACGCCCGCTTTTTCGGCGGCTTCCACCATCGTTTCACCTTCGGCCAGGGTGCGCGCCAGTGGTTTTTCGCACAGAATCATCTTACCCGCAGCGGCAGCGGCCAATGCGATTTCGGCGTGGCTGTCGTTGGGTGTACAGATGTCGATGGCGTCAATATCATCGCGGGCCACGAGTGCTTTCCAATCCGTTTCGTAAGATTCGAAGCCCCATTGTTCGGCAAATGCCTTTACCTTCTCGGCGTTGCGCGAGCAAACCGCCTTCAATACTGGATGATATTCTAATTCAGGGAAAAAATTTGCAATTCGGTTATATCCATTGGAGTGCGTACGGCCCATCAAACCCGTTCCTACCAATCCAATGCGTATTTGTTTTTTTTGTGCCATTTTTCTTTAAGTTGTTAAGGATTAACAAATTACAAAGCTACACTTCGAAAGAAGACGTGGAAAGTTTCAAAAACTTCCCACGTCTATAAATCTCTTATGCTTCGTACCAGCCGTGTGCCTTACGAACGTTGATCATCGTAGCCAAAATGTCATTCCAAGTTTGCTGCTTGGTCATCACCTCGTTGGCAAACATACAACCATCCCAGCAAATGTGCTTGAAGGCTTTGGTAAGCTCACCGCTTTCGTCGCGGAGCCAAAGTCCAGCGTCATGCACTACGTCCAGCTTTCCGTTGGGGTCAGTGGCCAAGCAGTGGCGACCCGTTTTATCGTGTGAGCCTGTTCCGTGTACGGTTCCGTCATTTTGAGCCACGTGGAAATCAATCGTCCAAGGACGAAGCGCTGCGGTCAATTTCTTCAACCCGTCTAAGAATGTTTCGCGGTCGCCCCACTGAAAATCTTCGGGTAAAATGCGGTGTTCGGGCGCATTGTAGCCCAACAGATACAACGTAGTGTGCGACATATCAGCTTGGAAACCGATATTTTTACGGTCTACGGCTTCGAGGGTTTCGAGCATGTATTTCCAGCTGTGCATTCCGCCCCAGCAGATTTCACCTTCGGCGGCCAAACGCTCGCCAAAGTCGGCAGCTACGTCGGCCGCTTCGCGAAATGTTTGGGCAATGAGCTTGGTGTTGCCCGCAGGGTCAGCGGCCCAATCGTGGGGACTGCTTGCCGAGTCAATACGGACAATACCGTTGGGACGAATGCCCATTTCGCGCAGTTTTTGGCCAATGTGACAGCTTTTACGTACCATTTCTACAAATTCGGCACGTTGCTCTTTGGTACCCATGGCAGGGCCGCCCCAAATAGGAGCCACCAAACTACCGATTTCGAGGCCATGAGCGGCCACTTTATCGGCTAGTCTTTTGATGCCATCGTCCGAAATATCAAGGTCGTAATGAGGATCAAAAAGTCCCAAGTCAACTCCGTCAAATTTAACGCCGCCCACTTCCGCCGCAGCGGTCATTTCCAGCATGGTATCAAGTGAAATCGGCGGTTCGGAATCGGGGCCTTTTCCTACAATACCGGGCCAAGTGGCATTGTGGAGCTTAGGATAATTATTTTCGGGCATGTTGATAAAAGTATTAAAGGTTAATAGTTAAGTGTTATCGGAGTATCTGTCAACCTCGGCAAGGGTTGGAGGCTCAAAACCTCAGCAAGGTTTGGAACGGAGACGCGGTACGCCGCCGCGGCCTAGTCCTTGCCGAGGTTAGTATTAGAGTACCAAATCAGGGTTGTTGGGACCAAAGTGTTTCAGAATCACAATCGGGTCAGTAGCCGATGGATTGCTGATAACAACACCTTCGTTTGCCGCCGCTTCGCTCACAAAGAACTCATCATTGGTCAATTGTCCGTACCGAATCAACGCGGGAGTTTCGATGTCCCAAACACCAAATTTGCCGTGTCCTTGCATCACAATCATACCATACGCGGCCGCGTCTTTGATGGTCACGGTGGCGCCGGGCATGACGGTGAGTTCTTTGGCGCTGTATGCGGTGGATTTATAACAAATCCAGTTTTCTACGTATCCTTGGGCTTGCATCTCTTCCAACGGCCGTACGGGCTTAGGCATCATAAAGTGGTTGGCGGCAAAATTGGGATCAATATTGGCTTCCCAGTCAATCACCGAAACCAACTCGTCATAATCACCTATCTTGTCTTGTGGCGTGCCATTCCAAAGTAATTCTTCTGGCACAATTGCCTCATTGACAAGGCTTTGGTACATTGCAAAAATATCGGATGCTTTTTGTGGCTCGTAGGTGCACAAGCTGCCTGGCGCGTGCAAAATACCTGGGGGCACGTCCCAGCCTGTGCCTGGTTCTAATTTATAAGCTGACGAAAAATTGGTAATTTTGTTGTCACCTTTGTTGAAGTCCATCAAGCATTGCTTGATTTGTTCTTTGGTTGTACCCGGAGTAATTCCGAAGAAGGTATAGGGGAAATCACCGCCGTGGTTGTTGAGTTGGGGAGGGAAATAATAGGCTTCGGGTTTTCCATTTTGCCCTACCAAAGCCGCCTTTTCGTCGTTGTGGTGAATGTGATGAGGCAAGGGGCCCATGTTATCAAAAAACTTAGAATACATCGGCCAGCTTTTGTACTCATCCCACAGGCGGTCACCGATGATTTCGCCTTTCAGCTCGTCGATAACGTCTTTTAGTAATAGTTGTTCGGTTGTATCACCGTCCTGAAAAACCACTTTGCTCAAGCCTTCGTGCTCGCCCGTCAAAGGACCGTTTTTAGCGGGCGTGGTTGACGACAGCCAACGCTCGTCGATACCGCCGCGTACGCCACCCAATACGTAATAATCGTCGGGGTGTAATTTGATTCTTCGTCCGGGTACGCAAAAAGAGCGCGGTACCCATGTTGGGGCTAAGCGTAAAATCCCTTTTCCTTGTTCTAAGGCTTTTGCTGCTAAACTTACATTTGCCATTTTCTGTATAAAGTGCTCGTGCACAATTTAATAGTTGATTGTTGTTCGTTATTATTTTATTTACAGGGACAGGTTATAATGTCAAAACCTCTATCTCCAAATCATACGTGAGGCGTTCGCCAGGAGCCAACTGAATGAGCGTATTTTGTGCTCTTGCCTTTGCTTGGCCAATGGGTGGGTGGGTGCCCGGCTCAATGCCTGTCACGTATTCTCCTTTGCCCCAATGCTGCCAATTGGTCATCCAAGGCAGTTGGCTTTTCTGAAAACGTATGGCCAATTCAATGCCTAAGGCAGCATTTCGTATTCCGCAATGGCACCTACCTTCAGCATCGGCGTCAATATCAATAAAGGCGGCTTCTTCTCCTCCTCCATTGTGCGCTTCCAGCGGGGCAGGGCAGGTTTTAAAATCATTTCCTTCCCTAAAAATCGGGTTATTGGGATTTCCGTCACGCGATTGCCACGCCCCTTCCCACACAATTTCGGCACCTTCATCTACCAGCGGCCAGCCCAAATTGCAGTGGTACAGCATCATGTGCGGGGTGGTGGTATTGGCTCGGTTAATCACCTCATCATGGATGCGAATTTTGGCTTCACCGAGGATTCCCGAAATGGTTCTACGTAGTTCCAAAATGGGTCCAAAAACCTGCGTTTGCTTGATAATTCCCGTAATACTCATCTCCATTTTGCCCGCAACAGGGTCAGGCTGGATGATGGATTCGATTTCGGCGGGAATATTGCTCACCAATCCGTGCAACCCTCGTTCCCCGTATTCATCGGACTCAGGCCCACCCACGTGCGACAGTCCGCAGGTTGTTATCAATCCTCCACCGAAAGTCCGAATCCAGTCAATACCCTTGCCTGAAAAGGGTTGCGGTGGCATGACCCCTGCATGACTCAGCCACGCCAAACTATGCTGATTATAGAATGCGTCAGCGATGTCCATGGCGCGGTCAATGACAACTTTGTAGCGCAGTCCCGTACCCGTATTTATCCACGCAATGCGCGTTCCTCTCCCCAGACCATTGTCGATGATGGACGTCTCAATCCCTCCCAATTGTGCCGCATTCGATAGTTTGTTCGTCCAGGGTTGAGTCGTTATTTCTTTACCGTCCATAAAAATCAATTGTCAGTCATATCGTCGGTTAAAAAGGGAAAAAGCCCTTTAAAGCCTATTTTTAATGTATTTTTTACCTAAAAATTATTCATTTATTTATCCAATCAGTGGGCCAATAACCAGTTTTTGACCCTTGGATTAAAGTCTTCCAATTGTTCAAAATGGAAAATATGCCCTGCCTTTTCGTACAGAAATAAATCGGAGTTCGGGATAGCACCCGCCACTTCGTCGGCCATCCATACGGGCGTGAAAATATCTTCTTTGCCCCCAATGATGAGTGCAGGCTGGGTTAGGTTAGGGAGTTGTTCCAATGCGTTGTGCGCAATACACGCCGCCGCCTGCCCCTCCAACCCGTGCAGAGGCTGAGGAAACGGGTCGATTGCGGCTTGATTGCGGCCAGCTTCCAATTCAGCCGCTGTTTGCTCGTTGTCCCAAGAGGCTTTGGAGTAAATCAATTGTTGAATATACAAGCTAAACTCTTCGGGCCTAAATCGTGCTTTACAGTGCATCATGTGCTGAAAAATCGCTTTGGCGGCGTTATCGCAGCGCGCCCAAGGACACATCAACACCAATGAGCGTACTTTTTTAGGATGGCGAATTGCCAACTGTTGCGCAATCGTACTCCCCATAGAGCAACCTACGACACGAACATTTTCCAATTGAAGCGTATCCAACAGCCCCGCATAATCATCGGCCATCTGCTCCGTAGAATAAGGTCCCGCAGGCTTATCTGACTGGCCCACGCCCCGGTTATCGCCAATAATGCACCTAAAATTATGTTGCCAATACGAAGCGTGGGGCTCCCACACACCGCCAGGTGCCGTAATCCCCATGATGAGAAGAAGCGGCTCGGCCGAACTTGAGCCGCGTTCTTCGTAGTAAAAATTGATTCCGTTGGTCTGAACAAAAGGCATAACAAATTGGCTATTTTAAACCTGGAATTAATTCATTCGTAATCCAGCGACCGTCGTGTAAAGTCACAAAATCGGGGTCTTCTAGCGCCTCAACGCCTTCGTCTTCGCAGATAATCCACCCCCCGTAATTGGTATCTTTCAACCATTGTGTAATGGATAATAAGTCCACTTTTCCTTTGCCCATCAGCGCAAATTCAGGATTTCCATCCCAGTCTTTGTAATGCACGTGATTGATTAAGGAAGCATACTCTTTCATCTTTTCGAGCGGGTCCATACCTCCATTGATGATGTGGCCTACATCGGGCGTCCAGCCCGTCACGGTCGTATCCAACGACTCCAGTACCACTTTATAATCTTCTTCGGTACGAATAATAGAAGTATGCGGAGAGTTTGGGTGAAAACTACACGGCACGCCTTTTTCTTTGGCACGAGCCGAAACCGTATTGACGATGTTGACCAAACTGCGACGGCGTGCTTCTAAATCATGCCGACCCGTAGGGATTTGGACGGTGTTGAGCACTGCTCCAGGAAAACGCTCCAACAAACTGATGGCATTGTTGGCAATCAGGCGTTCGCTGTGGGTTTCTTCGGTTCCGTTCCATTCCAGCGCCAAAGCCACCGCCGCCAATTCGATGCCTTGCTCTTTCAATTTAGCTTCCAAGCGGTCGGGGTCAACTAGCTCGCCCATCCACGTAAAAATGGGCTGAATACCCGTAAAGCCCGCCTGGGCAATGATTTCAATCATGTGGCCCAAGCGCCCCTGGTGCGTGGTGCCATTGCCGCTCATGAACCAGGTATATACCTCTGAACCAAAGCGAAAAGGAAGTTTTTCTGACATATTCGTTGTAATACTTTAGTAACTAAAATGATGTGATTTTATTTCTTTTTCACGACTTCGCCGGGCATAATCAACGAATCCCAGCCCGCCAAATCGGCAGGCTTGACGTTGGCTTTGTACCCATTGAAATTAAACGTGGTTGGCTTGTACGGCCCCACAAAATCAATATTATTGTTGGCCTTGATTTGTTTTTCCATGCCCAGCGCCCAAAAAGCAGCATTTAGGGCCATGCGGCGAAAACCTTCGCTCAATAAGTCTTCCGAAGCACCGTGGGTAGTGGCAAAAACCCGCCCCGACGGTCCTGAATCGATGGAATAGGTACGTACCCACGCCACGGGCAAGAGTTCTTTGGTTTTGTCGGGCTCGGCATCGGCCGTCATGCCATTCAGTACTTGTCCGCGTGCAATCACCGTTGCACTTTTCGGATAAGCGGTATAACCACCAGATTGCGCTAGCATGTCTTTCACGCCCCGCAAAATCGGGTGTTCTTTTTGGGCTTCTTCGGGAATCAGTTTAGATGCTTGTTTGTGGTTGGTACCATAGTGCGAAACCCAAGTTTCACCCAATACTAACTCACCAAAACCATCTTTCCACTCACTTTTTTCGCCTTTATAATCCCACGAATAATGCCCCCATTTGGCATTTCCTTTATTGCTAAAAGCGTGCGTGGCGGTACGAAAAGCAACAATGGGACCACCGCGCCGGATGTATTTGTCGAAGTGTTGCATTTCTTCGTCCCCGAAGTTGGAGAAGCGGGTGAACAGCACCATCAAATCCGCTTTATCCAATACATCCAGTCCTTTCAGGTTGGAACTGCCTGGCAGAATAAAACCATTATCGTCGAGGCCAAAAACCACCGTACACGTAAATCCGTAGCGTTTGGCCAAAATTCGGGCCAGTGCTGGCAGAGATTCTTCGCTACGGTATTCGTGGTCAGACGTAATAAAAACGATGTTTTTTCCACGTCCGGGGCCTTTTTCTCCTTTATAAACAATACGATATTTGTTTACATCTTCCTGAGATGCTGTTTTTTTGTCGGGCGTAAAGCCGACAGCAAAAAAAACAATACTGAACAACAGTATTAAATGCTTTCTGTTTTTCATAAAAGTGTAGAAATAAGGGGGTCAGAGGCTCATCAAAATCACAGATTGTGTTTGATACACATTTGTTGGATAAACGTCAGACCATGCTCGGCGATGTGCCAAGGGTCGTTGTATTCTCTCCACACATTGATGGCGTTGGCAAAACCAGGGTCATTGCGAGAAAACGCCTCAATCGTCAGCCAACCTTTGTAGTTAATTGCCGCCAATCCCGCAAAGGCATCATCCCAAGGGATATGTCCGTCGCCAGGCGTACCTCGGTCGTTTTCGCTGATATGAACGTGGCTCAACACAGGCGAGATGGTTTGAAGCGCCTGACCATATTTCTTTTCTTCTACGTTGGCGTGGTGCGTGTCAAACATCGCCCGTACGTGGGAATGGTCGGCCAACGTAACCAACTTACTTAACTGCGACATGGTGTTGCACAGATAGCACTCAAAACGGTTGAGGGCTTCCAGCGCCAGCACCACATCGGCTTGTGCGGCGTGTTCGCCCGCAGCGTGCAGTACTTCGGCCGCCCAGCCATATTCTTGCTCATACGGCTCATGCGCCGCAAAATGGGCGTGAGCTGAGTGAAAAGGCCCGCACAAAACGCGTGAATTCAAATCATGAGAACGGTCTATCGCCCATTTGATACGGTCAAGTCCCTTGGCACGCACGGTAGCCGAGTCGCTTATGGGATTCATGTCGGGACTTACAACGGTGACAGTGGTTGTTTCCAAACCCAAGCCACGGGTAAAATCACCTACCTGTTTATACGCACTTTCTTCGGGGGAGCCCACAAAAAACTCCACCCCGTCGTAACCAATTTCTTTTAATCGCTCAATAATGGGGAATAATTCTTCTGACATTCCAGCCGACCAAGCCAGCACATTAAATCCAATTTTATTCATGGGATACTAGAGTTGCTTTAAACGAAGATTGCGATACTGTACTTTCATGGGGGGACCCACGTGTACTTGTACCCCTAGAAGTCCCTTTGACTTACCATTTACTGCATCATTATCGACTACCTCGCTCATTAAAACACCATTTATATAATGTTGGAGGCGGTTTCCTTTGACAATCAGATGGAACTCATTCCAGTCTTCGCCTTTAATCAACGTCTTCAATGAATCCGAACTTCCGAGTGAACCCGTCACGCTCAAATCAGTCCATGCGTTGCTTTTTACTTTGGCGCGTACGGCTTCGGGAGTGAAAGTGCCCGTTTGGGGATTAATAGACGTTTTTTGTCCGCGATAAGCAAGCGTTGTTCTTTTACGCTCTTCATAATTTTGGCCAGTATAGCGGTTGTTACCGTCGATGTCGGCCTGATACCCGCGCAAGGCAAAAGGTATATCTGTCAAGCGGTCGCTGCGGTAGTTGATGCCTGAATTACCCGCCTTGGTAATGTTAAATTCACCCTTCAATTCAAAATCGGCAGGCTCACCACCTTTCCAGATGATGAAAGAATTGGTTTTAAGCAGAGTAGTAGGGGTAATTTCTCCCACTAAATTTCCGTTTTCAACGCGCCAGTAGGTAGGGTCACCCTCCCAGCCATCCAGCGTCTTTCCGTCAAATATTTGAACAAATCCATCCTTCGCTTTCTTTCCTTGACCCGTGGTCGATACTTTACAACTTGTCCACAACAATACGGAAAGAATCAATCCTACGTGTAAATAGTTGAAATTGTGTTTTTTTAACATTTGAATTGGTGGTTGAAAGGTTTATTTATTTTGTGTTTGTCAGCCGTTATTGCCTTTGAAAGCGCTTTGCTTACATCTCAATAAGAGCCAAAACTATATTCAAATATTTCTAAAAAGTGTCTTAAATACTATCCTATACATACCTGCTTACGCAAAATCATTGCATAAGTACTACCCACGCAGGTGCCCTTAAACCATGAAAAGCACACCGAAATTCGATGCGCTTTTTATGGTTGACTTTATAATCAGGAAGTTACGTTAGATTCGGCTACTATACTTCGCTATTTTCTGAAATAACTCTTTAGGATTGAAAGGTTTGGTGACGTAGTCGTTCATTCCTACCAAAAACGCCCGGTCTTGATTGCTCAACGTGGCCGAGGCCGTTAGGGCAATGATGGGAATATTCATGTCCATTTCTCTGATTTTCTGCGTGGCAGTGTACCCATCCATTTGCGGCATTTGAATATCCATCAGAATCACGTCGTACTTGCCTGCGGCGTACTTGTCAACGGCTATCTGGCCGTTTTCGGCTACATCCAATACAATCTGCCACCTTTCCAGAAATTTAGTGGCTACTTTTACATTCATGGGGTAATCTTCCACCAAAAGAATTTTTACACCTTTTAGGGTGCTTTCGTTCAGAAGTTCATTGTTTGCTTCAAGGACTTTATTCTTGAGCGCAGTTCCGATTTCCAGCTCTATCGTGAAGAAGAACTTCGAGCCTTTGCCCAATTGACTTTCAATCTGAATATCGCTGTTATGAAGATATAGCAGCTTTTTGGTAATGACCAGCCCTAGCCCAGTTCCGCCAAATTGGCGGGTTGTTTCGGAATTGGCTTGGGTAAATTTCTCAAAAATGGACGCCTGCTTATTTTCGGCAATGCCAATGCCCGTATCGATGACCGAAATATCCATCACCGCCTTATTCCCAACTTTCTTTACAAAAGACAACTCGACGGTGATACTGCCGTTGGCCGTAAACTTAACAGCATTAGACACCAAATTTGAAATAATCTGACCGAGCCGAAGCGAATCGCCGATAACCACATCGGGTACGTCATCGTCAATCATCAATTTGATTTTATTCCCTTTTTCTTCGGCTTTAACTTGGTTGGCTTTTTTGATGTTGGAAATCAGCTGCTTAATATCAAACGGGACTTTTTCCAGTTCCACTTTGCCCGCCTCAATCTTGCTAAAATCCAGAATATCGTTGATGAGTACGTAAAGATTATCGGTCGAAAATTGAAGAATTTTGAGATTTTCGGCCATGACGGGCGACACATCTTCCTGCTGCATCAAATACGTAAGGCCCACAATGCTGTTCAACGGGGTGCGAATTTCGTGGCTCATCATCGAAAGAAACTCCGATTTGGCATCAGTGGCGCTCTCCGCCGCTTCTTTGGCCTGGCGCAGTTCCGCTTCAATGAGCTTACGGTTTTCAATTTGCACCTGAAGAAAATCAACCAATCCCAGCAGATTATTGGAATCAAAAGCCCTCGGTTGAATCCCTTCCTGAATTTCTAACGAGTGAATCGCCTCAATCAGTTTTTCGACCGATATCTTACGTTGCGAAATCTCTTCTTTGAGCTTATTGTTGATTTCTGCGTACTCTTTGTCATTCAACTGCGCCGAATGTTCGAGCAATTCTTTATCGCGATCAAAATTGAGGTAAGAATCATTCACCGCTTTGATAAAATGGCCAAAGTGCTCATGTTTCAAACAATCCTCGGTCAAAAACTTATTGATTTGCTTTTTCAGTAAGCGGTGGAATTTTGTGGTATCAATAGCGCTCATTTTTCGGAGAAAGTAGTAATCGTCATGGTTTGATTGTGTAACTCACAACGCGCATTGGGGTTCAGGGGTGAAATCTCCCCGTAAGAATAAAAACCGGTCATGACTGGCTGTTCTCCGAATATCTCCCTAGCGGCTTCCACTTCTTCTTCGGTGCGTGAGCCCAGCACTAATTTTCGACCCACGCAACTCACCAAAATGGCCAGTTCGGGCGGGCTGTCAAAAAGGCTCATTGAATTTTGGGCAGCACTGGCAGAGGCATCAATCAGGCGGTCAAAATTTGCTTTCATAAACCGCACCAAAGCGCCTTTGGGCAGCTCGCCCGCAAATGTCATGCTTCGGTTGGTTTCGTCAATGGAAAGAATCGTCCGAACGATGGGCTTCGCATCGGCGGTCGCTCTCATCGAAAGCGGAAACAACAAGGCCGCTCCCGGCAATTCATCGGCATATTTACCCAAATACTCTTTATAAAGGTCAAGAGCCTTTTTTTCACCGATTTTATAAAGCACATTGTACTCAGAATCAGTCACTTCTCTCTCTGGACCGAACACATCCCATCCACCCATGGTTCCGTGGCCTACGGTCAATTGCGTCCCGTAAAAGCCAATTCCTACGATTTTTCCCTCTTTGGGGTTTTCGTTTAGCCCCACGAGTGTTTTTTCAAAACGGGCTTCATCGCCCGCCAAGCCGCCCGAAATGAGGATTTTATCGCCGGTGTATTCATTGAGGGCCGCAATCAACTCGCTACCGTTGACCCGCCCACCGTCAGAAATGACAAATATCGCGGTAAGGTCGTCGGCCAATAAATTTTGCGCTATTTTTTTTCCCGACTCAGCACTTTGAAAATGGTTTTCAATGTCAATCTTAGTCGTTTTGACAAGTGTTTTATCAAATTCAATTGCGGTGACAATGATGGTTCCTTCATGAACCGAGTTTTGGTATATTTCTCCCGATGTAGAGTTAATAACAATTTCTGCAGCAGGAAACAATTCCCTCAAATAATCATAAGGTTGAAGGTCTTCTAAACACTTCCTCTCACCAAAAGCCAATACCAATTGGGCTTGCGAAGCAGCAAAAGCTGGGGTTTCAGATATAGGGTTCCAAACACTATTCCGAAAAGCGAGTTGTTTTATCCTCATTTTGTTGTAGAAATGCGAATATAAGATATGTTTTAGTATTTTCTGTTGTTAAATCGGTATATTTTCTTAAGAATATACCTACTGAGGAAGTATGTTTTAAAATAGCTGATTAGGCGCTTTAAAATGGTCCATTCCTTCTAAAACCAATAAAAAGAATTTTACTTCATCTAATCGTATATACCTATCTGCGCCACTAACAAGCATTATTTACGGTCAGCGATACCGCCGACTTCCTTTGTTAATACAAAATTGTTAGATTAAAAGAAGTAATAAGGCGTGTTTCAGCCAGTAACAATCGTGCCTTTCAAGTACAGTCGAACCTGCCCTGCTATCTCGACCCGCTCTCCAATCAGCTTCGTTTTCAACACTCCTCCCCGCTTTGAAACCTGTAAGGCGCTGAATTCTGTTTTTCCGAGTTTTTCGGCCCAATATGGCGTGAGCGTCGTATGGGCGGAGCCAGTTACGGGATCTTCAGCGATGCCAGACTGAGGAGCAAAAAAGCGGGAGACAAAATCAACTTCTTCGCCTTTGGCGGTGATAATCACCCCTCTGACGGGTAAAGTAGAAAGCACAATTACGTCAGGATTGAGGCTTCTCACCTGTTCTTCATTCTCCAATACGGCCATAAAGTCGGTTTTCCCTCGTATTATTTCTACGGGCATGATGTCCCCCAAAGCTTCCAACAAAGCGGGAGGTGAAACAAGTTGTTTGTGAAGGGTATCGACGGGAAAGTCCAGAATAAGCCAATCTTCCTCCTGTCGAACCGTCAGAACACCACTTCGAGAATCAAAGTGGATTTGTTCTTGAGCGTAATTCTCAATCGAAAACAAAACGTAAGCAGTGGCAAGGGTAGCGTGACCGCACAGGTCTACTTCAACGGTAGGCGTAAACCAGCGAATATGAAATCCGTGGTCGGTTGGAACATAAAAAGCGGTTTCGGCGAGGTTATTTTCAGCAGCAATGGCCTGCAATGTTTCATCAGGTAGCCAAGATGTAAGCGGTACAACGGCGGCGGGGTTGCCCCCAAAAACTTGATTGGTAAATGCATCAAGCTGATATATAGGAAGTTCCATATTCATAGCGTTGGTAAAATCTCTAAACATTTGCAAAGGTGGACAGGTTCGTTTTTCTTCAAAAATCTTCTTTTAGAGAAAGAACCTCGCCACCTCATGCCAAACTACATAAAACAATGGTATACAATGATAATTACTGTGCTTTCGCCGTATATTTTCCGGGATACGTCTTTTCTTTAAATTGGTCGAAAGGCTCTTTTTCGTGGTTATTATCCCCAAAATACGCCAGCACCTGATGAAACATACGCGGCTCCAAGTATCCCGAAACTGGCTGAATGAGCGCCATCTTTTCATTCATAAATACCGTTGTAGGATAGCCCGTAATTTTACCATTCAGCATGTTTTTAAACGAAACATTGCCCAACATCACATCCCCGTCTTTTTCGGGATTGAACTTTACAGCGTAGTATTTCTTGTTGACGAAGTCGATTACTTCGGCGTTTTTGAAGGTATTTTTATCCATTACCTTGCACCAGCCACACCAATCCGTATAAAGGTCAATAAACACTTTTCGGGGTTGTTTTTGGTTAAGTTTATAGGCTTCTTCTAGGGTTACCCATTTTATTTTGGCTTCTTCTTTGGGTGCAGTTTGTGGCTTTAGCGCCATCAGACTTACCAAAAGCGCCGCCGATAGGGTAACTAATACTGCTTTTTTCATGGTTTTCGGGAATGATTAAGTACTGATTAGTAACGGTTTTGAATTTTATTTGGTTCTCTCAAATACCGCGCCAATCGTATGACAAAATTCTCATTCTGTCAATAAATTCCTAATCTTTCAAGCTTTTGTCGGGGCAATTAGCTTACCGAAATTTTTGTTTACTTTCCGATAAATGAGTCGATTGGAAGGGTCGGGATGGTAGGTCTCGGCAAAATGAACACAGTTCTGAACGCCCTTCTCAAGGCTCTCTATTTTTTCTAACGCTTTCATTGCCAACATGATAGCCCCCAAACACCCGCTTTCACCACTTTGGTTGACTTTTACCGCTATTCCGAAAATGTCGGCTAATAGTTGCACCCAAAATTTGGATTGCGTAAAGCCACCATTGGCGTGGAGTATCTGGGTTTTAGAAAGTTGATTGTCGATGATTTGGCGCGTTTGATTCAGGTTCAGTACAATGCCCTCTATCGTGGCGCGCACCAAATGCGCCTGGGTGTGTTGCCAACTTAAATTCCGATAGCTTCCCCGGGCGTGGGCGTCCCAAACGGGCGCTCTTTCTCCCAGCAGGTAAGGCACAAAAAGTAAGTCTTCGGCTCCAGGGGGAGCATTCTCGGCCAAGACAAGCAGCTCATTGGGGTCTTTTAATAAAAGGTGTTTTGAAAGCCACTCCAACACATTGCCGCCGTTATTGGTCGGTCCGCCCGATACAAAATGGGTCTCGTCAAGCACGTACGTGAAAAGCCGTCTTTTCTCATCACGGGCTGGCGTAGCGGCCGTTTGACGGATGGCTCCGCTGGTACCGATGGTCAAGGTAGAAACGCCTTTGGCCAAAGCCCCCGAGCCTAAGTTGGCCAAACAGGCATCGCCCGCACCGATGACAAAGGGAGTTCCGGAACGCAATCCAAGTTTACGGCAAAGCGAAGGATTCGTCAGTTTTTCAATATGATACGTAGGTACCGCTTCCGACAGTTGCGTGGCCTTGATGCCCGTATAAGCCAGCGCCATTTCGCTCCATTTCAAGCGGCGGTTGTTCAAAAGCGACGTACCCGAAGCCATCGAATAGTCAATTTGAAACTTCCCAAAAAGGTTAAACCAAATGTATTCCTTTTGGGATACAAACCGTTGAATGCGTTTAAAAAGTTGGGGCTGGGTTTGGCGAAACCAAACCATCTTCGTCAGGGGGGCGTACGGATGGGCAGGAATGCCCGTATGTGAATATAATTTGGGGAAAATATCAGCTTGTTTGAGGGCGTCGGCTTGGGCTTCGCTGCGATTATCTGCCCAAAGCACCGACCGTGTAAGGCGATGATTGTGGGCATCAAGTGGAATAACGCTGTGCATGGCCGAGCACAAACTTACGGCTTCTATCGTGGCATTTTTGTGCCGCAACTGCTCCGTTACCTGCCGAAGTACGTGGACAAAAAGTCGGTATATCTCGTCAGGATTTTGTTCAACAAAACGATTTCGAGGGTGATACGTTACGCAGGTTCCCGTGGCGTGGGCCACTGCGCTCCCGTTTTCATCAAAGGCTACGGCTTTGACATTGGTGGTACCGATGTCTATTCCAATCCAAGTACTTTGCACAGAGGTAAGGTTTAGCAAATGGTAAAAAACTTACTCTTCAATGGGCACATTTCGTTTGAAAGCGGCCCCGAAATCAATCAATGATTCGGTTTTTAGCACCCCCGGAATGTGGTCAATTTTCTCGTAAAGTACGCGCCGCATGTGCTCATTGCTGCGAGCCACAATCCGGATGTACAACGTATATTTTCCCGTAATATAATAACACTCCGTCACTTCTGGAATTTGCTTGAGTGCTTCAATGATTTTTTCCGAATCGGAATCTTCTTTGAGCATTATGCCCGTAAAAGCTCCCCACTCAAACCCCAATTTACGCTCATCAAGTACCACGGTGGTGCTTTTCAAGATACCAATGCGTTTGAGCTTCCCTACCCGCTGGTGCACCATTGTATTAGAAATACCCAAATCGTCGGCAATAGCCGAATAGGCTTTACGCGCATCTCGTTCGAGTTGCTGTAAAATGAGTCGGTCGTATTCGTCTAAGGGCTCTTCCATGGATTATAAAAATCGTTGCTTTTTGGAAGAAAAACCCTTCCAAAAAGCAACGTTAATGACGATTATTTAGGGTCTAATGCCTTCGTGATGCGGAAAAGACAATCCTGAAGGTGGTATTTGGTCATTTTATCGGTAGTGGCAGGAATTGCCGCCTGAATCTCACCACGGAGCAGCGTCAAATGCGCCCGCACCATGGTCTGTATATCACCTTTGCGCGGGTCGGCCGAAGGAGGCAAAACGGCACCAAATACTTTGGCAGTACCCGTTCCACCAAACGCCGGTATACTTGGCAAGTTGAGCGTTGTCACCATCCGCTCGACAAAGATTTTTTGGAGGTTTCGGCGGTGAGTATCGGCGGCTTTGCGCGTTTTGAGTTCCGACCAAATACCCGAACGAACGTCGGTAAACAATTCGTCTAGCGTATACGCATTGGTAGTTTTTTCGGTAGCTTCGATGATGCGTTGCAGGCGGTCAGCGGCAAAAAGACTTGTTAAAGTTGCTTCTTGAATTTTCGACACAAAATCTACGCCCATATCGGGACGAATACGCCGCATGATGTTGGCATCCAACAACCACGTTGGCGTGGCAAACAGCTGCTGGTTTAGGAACGTGACGGCGTCTTTCTGAAGTTTTTTAGGCGTGACTTCATAAATCACCCCTTCTTGGTCCATGGTTTTTGGCGTTTCATAGATTCCACCCACGTACTTGGCTACGTGGCCCAGATAACGACGGTATTGCGTCACCACTTCGTTGTAGCCCTCTTCAAGCATTTCATAGTCTTCAGCTTCCTCGGAAGTCCATGCTACTAAGTTTGGTACAATGCGTTTTAGGTTTTTGATACCGTAGTCACTCGCAAGCATGGCATTATCACCCACATCTTCGTTTTGGGCGCGCGGGTCGTAGGGGTTGGTTTCGGTCAAGAACCACAAACGGCGGTTGGGCAGGGCTTTTTCTTTATACCATTTGTTCAAAACAACCTTGTCTTCTTCGGGCGTTTTGGTATCGTAAATAGGTTTGTAGGCCCATTCAATGGCCCAAATATCGTAATCACCAATCCGTGGGAAGAAATCTGTCACCCCGTCTTCGGGCTGGGCTACGTAGTTAAAACGGGCGTAATCCATAATGGAAGAAGTGTGTCCGTTTTTACTTGTAAACTCTTTATCACGCAGTTTTTCTACGGGCGTGGCGGTTGAAGCGCCGTAATTGTGGCGCAGGCCAAGCGTATGTCCTACTTCGTGCGACGACACAAACCGAATCAATTGGCCCATCAACTCATCATCAAATTTATTTTTGCGGGCGCGTGGGTCAGCAGCGGCGGCTTGGGTCATGTACCATTTCTTCAGGAGTTTCATGACGTTGTGGTACCAACCGATGTGACTTTCCAAGATTTCGCCCGTACGCGGGTCGTGAACATTGGGCCCGTAGGCATTTTCAATATCGGAAGCAAAATAACGAATGGCCGAGTTGCGGGCGTCTTCTAGGCTGATGGTCGTGTCTTTTTCGTCCAATATAACGCCCTGAATCGCGTTTTTCCAGCCTGCTTTTTCAAACGCCACATTCCAGTCATCAACGCCCATTTTAAGGTATTTGCGCCATTTCTCAGGGGTTGCAGAATCAATATAATAGATAATCGGCTTTTTAGGCTCAATCAATTCTCCCCGGCGCTGACGCGCTTCGTCTTCTTTGTTTTTGGGTTCCAAACGCCACCGAACCACAAACGTTTTGTCTTCGGTACGCTGCGAATTTTCACCGTATACGCGGTAGCCGTTGGCAAAATAGCCGACCCGAATGTCAAACAAACGTTGCTTCATCGGCACGGCCGGAAGGGCAATAAACGACGTATTCAACTCCATCGTGACGGCTCCCGCAATGGAAGACGCGGGCAAATTGACCGAAGGAATCGGGCTCGGAACGGGCGAAGGAGGTGTAGGCATCGGCGGAATAGCGCCGTAGGTTTTTACCACTTTTATTTCTGTATTGAGCGGAAACGACTTGATGCTCTGAATGTAGGTACGGTCGGTCTGAATGGTAGTCAATTTGTACGCCTGCTTCACCACGGGTGACATAGAGATAACAGCGTTTTCACCTTTGAAAAAATCCGTTACTTCAATCACAACTGAGGTATCTTTACGAACGGCTTTGATGTCAAACGCCATCGCAATCGGGTCAACGTTGGAGTTACGTACCGCCTTGTAAATGGGCGAGTTAGCATCTTCACTCACGTTAATATACGCCACAGCGCGCATAAAGAGTTTGTTTTCAGGGCCTTTCTCAAACCGCACTACTTGGCGATTAAGAAGCTCACCCCCGTAGGCTGGCAAGCCCACCGAACCGGGCGTAGTACTCGACTGCGACAAGCGCGTTACGGCCATCATTTCTTTGCCCAACAGGGAATCAGGCAATTCAAAAAAGTATTTTTCATCAATTTTATGGACAATGAATAATCCCTTCGTGGTTTTGCTTTTGTCTGTAATTACTTCTTTGTAGGCTTTAGGGCCAGGCTTGGCTGGCGCGGGAGCCGCAGCGGAAGGAGGAGAAGCGGGAGAAGTCGGGGTTGTGGGTGTGGTAGGTCTTCGGTCTTGCGCAATGGCCGTCAACGCCACAAAAGAAGACAGAAATGTCAGGTATTTGAGCATGGTTGTAGATTTGTTGATTGACGCTTTACTCGTCAGGTTTTTGGTAAGTGGTTTTTTGAAAATATTCAAGTGTCAAAACAAGAAAAAAAGCCGCAATGTTTTATGAAAATTGTTTTTAATTTTTATTGTTTTAAATAAATATGACCTATTTATGATTGAAAATAAGTTATATTTTACTTTTGACAAATTTGAAAATTGTCAAAAATACAAAATCAATCGACTCTCATGACGGCAGAAATCACTCAATCAGACTATTTAATTGGCCTCGAAAAACGCTACGGGGCGCACAATTATAAACCTGTTCCTGTCGTGATTGAGCGGGGAGAAGGTATTTTTGTGTGGGACATCGACGGCAAGCGGTATTTCGATTTTTTGTCGGCCTACAGCGCCGTCAATCAGGGGCATTGCCATCCGCGCATTGTGGAAGCCCTGGTGGCCCAAGCCCAAAAACTGACCCTCACATCGCGGGCATTTTACAACTCAGTGCTGGGCGAATGTGAAAAATTTCTGTGCGACTATTTTGGTTACGATAAAGTCCTGATGATGAATTCAGGCGCCGAAGGTGGAGAAACTGCTCTCAAACTCACCCGCAAATGGGGGTATCTGGTCAAAGGCATTCCCCAAAACGAAGCCAAAACCGTGTATGCCGCTGGCAACTTTTGGGGGCGTACTATGGCCGCGATTTCATCCTCTACCGACTCCGACAGCACCGACGATTATGGTCCTTTTTTACCTGGCTACATCATTATTCCGTACAATGATTTGGCGACGTTGGAACAGACTTTTCAAGCTGACCCCAACATTGCGGGTTTTATGGTGGAGCCTATTCAGGGCGAAGCGGGCGTAGTAGTGCCCGACGAAGGCTATTTGCGCGGCGTGCGTGAGCTTTGTACAAAATACAATGTACTTTTTATTGCCGATGAGGTGCAAACGGGACTTGGCCGCACGGGAAAACGCCTCGCCTGCGACCACGAAGACGTAAAGCCAGACATCTTAATTTTGGGAAAGGCGCTTTCGGGCGGTGTGTACCCAGTTTCTTGCGTCCTGGCAAGCGACGAAATCATGTTAACCATCAAACCTGGTCAGCACGGCTCGACCTACGGTGGCAACCCACTCGCGGCGGCGGTGACAGTAGCAGCCCTCTCAGTAATTAAAGATGAACATTTAGCCGAAAATGCCGAGCGATTAGGCGAAGTTTTCCGCGAAAAAATGCGGGAATTACAACATAAAACAGACTTGATTCAGGAAGTACGTGGCAAAGGTCTACTAAACGCGGTGGTGATCAATACCGACGAAGAAAGCCCGCTGGCATGGCAAATCTGCCTTCAATTAAAAGAAAAAGGTCTGCTCTGTAAGCAAACCCACGGTAATAAAATTCGTTTTGCCCCTCCCCTCGTCATCACCGAAGCTCAAATCCACGAGGCATGTGACTTGATTGCAGAGGTAATTTTGAGTGTATAGAGAGTTATTAACGTCGGCGAGGTTTGGAACCCACAGTGGAACTCCTCGCCGACGTTCTTTATTATTTCCGCGACCACTTATCAGTCTCCACAATCGGTAGCGGATATTTTTCTCCAAGTTGGACATTGTACTCGCTCTGCGCTTCGGGCGTCAAGGTCCATACTTTATGAACCGACTCAGCCGGAACGGCAGCCAATTCGGGCAACCACGTTTTTACATACTCCCCTTTGGCGTCATATCTAGTAGCCTGCGTCAGGATATTAAAATAACGATTTTCGCGCGGGTCATTGCCCACCCCTGCCACATAATTCCAGTTCCCCCAATTGCTACACACATCATAATCAATCAGTTGGCTTTCAAAATAAGCCGCACCCCACGTCCAATCGACCATTAAATCTTTGGCCAGAAAACTCGCCACATTTTGCCGTCCACGGTTTGACATGAATCCCGTTCGTTGGAGCTCGCGCATGTTGGCGTCGATAAACGGAACACCCGTTTGACCATTCACCCATTTATCAAACAGCTCACGACGATGATTCCACCGCAATTCGAGATTGTATTGAATTCCTGAAGTTTTAAAAAGTCGGGTGCCATATCTGAGCGCCACAAAGCGAAAATAATCTCGCCAAATTAACTCAAAAATAAGCCAGTAGGTCGAATCATTCGCCCCATTTTTAGCTTCATATTTCTTTATTTCTTCATAAATCTGTCGTGGCGACAAACACCCCAAGGCCAGCCAAGGCGAAAATTTTGATGAGTAATCAGCACCCAAAAGGCCATTACGGGTTTCTTTATAGGATTTTATCAGGCCAGTTTCCCACAGGTAATGATGAAGGCGATGCAGTGCTTCTGTTTCTCCTCCTTTAAATGCCAACACCGCCCGTTGGTCGGCCTCAGGAAGCTGCGAAAACAAAATCAATTCATAGATTTCGGGCATCTTACCAAACTCCAATCCTTCGGGGATACGTAGCGCCACTGGCTCCTGAAAAATCGGTCGAATCACGGATTGCCCTTCCACCGCTTTTCTGAATTCAGTAAACACCGTGGGCAAACGGGATACCCAAAAGGGCAAATCACGTGGGTGATAGAGCGTAGAACCCCAAAAAACCTCAAAATCAATATTATCCACTTTGAGTTTTTTTGAAAGAGAGGTTTCTACATCGGTTTCTTCCTGCGTAGCTTCTTTTGCGGTGTAGATGGCCGTCACGTCCAAATCACGCGCAAATTCGCTGATGACGACTTCGG